>DNPP01000273.1:0-1030 GCA_003501365.1 Bacillota bacterium | reverse complement strand
AAAGAAATTTTAGGTAATTTTATTTAAGTATTGCAAACTCACAAAAACGGTGATACAATGTCGCTGTAAATCAAAATTGTGTGTTTAATTACCGTTTATGTTTACTTAAAGTACTACTTTTCTTGAAACACACATTTAGAAATTAGTGACTCATTAAGTTTTATTTTCTAAGGAGGTGTCAATTTATGAAATTAGGCTTTTTTACCGCAAATTATACTGAAAAGCCGCTGGAAGAGGTTGTTGAGCTTGTCGCAAAGTATGGTTATGAGTTGCTGGAGATTCCCGCTTATGAAGGAAACGGGCAATTGGAACCCGAGGAGATTCTTAAAGGAAATAACGCAGCCGCTCTTAAAAAGATGGTTGCCAGGCACGGTCTGGGAATAGCCGCCTTAAGTAATCATCCCGAGTCCTTCCTTATTATGGGACCTGGTGGCGAAGAAACTGATTTTATATTTAAGGGTACCAAAGCGGAGAAAGTAGCTTATGGGACCGCAAGACTTATTCGAACCGCTCAGGCTGCTAATGCTTTAGAGGTCCCTGTTGTGGTAGGATTTCCTGGAGTCGAAAATTGGGGACGTTTCTTCCCGTTTCCCTATGGGCAAGGCTGGGCGGAATACGAAACTGACTTTGCAGAAAAGTTCGTGCCGATTTTGAACAAGTTTAAGGAATATGGCGTTAAATTTGCAATCGAGCCTCATCCGAACAGTTTTGTCTATGATATATACACAGCTGAGAAAGCCCTTGAAATGGTGGATAACCATCCATGCCTCGGTTTTAATTTAGACCCTGCGAACATTATTTATCTCGGATTACGGGTAGAAAACTTTATTGACCGATTGGGTGACAGAATTTTTCACGTCCATGCGAAAGACGGGGAGATCGTGGAGCACAATATGGCAATAGGCGGGATTTTGATGCATGGAGATTGGCAACGACTTGACCGGACTTTCCGCTTTAGAATTCCGGGTTGGGGTAGTGTACAGTGGAAAAAGGTTATCACTGAACTTGCCATGGTTGGTTATCACGGAGT
>DNPP01000258.1:3554-4783 GCA_003501365.1 Bacillota bacterium | reverse complement strand
CTGGCTAATTTGGGCATTGTCGTCAAAGCTAACCTGGAAGACATACTCATAGCCGGATATTTAGTGAACGCCGGTTTGGGCGGACTAGAGCTTGAAGAACTCAGCGCGGTTCATATCCAAAAAACGATTCAGGCCTGGCGTAATGAAAAAGGAAAAGTATTTTCAGTTTTTAATCTACCGCCCGATTTGCCTGCCATCGTCTTGGCGAAGATTGCCGGAGGCCGTCTGGAAGCGATGCGACGCCTCCAGCCAAAGCTGGAAGAACTCCTATCCGCTTCCGGCTTAACGGAACTCTTTCAAACAGTGGAGTCCCCCCTAGTTCAGACGCTTTTCCAGATGGAGCGGGAAGGCATCAAGGTCAATCCGGAGACTTTACGCGAATTTGGCCGGGTTTTAAAGACGCGCCAATCTCAGCTGGAGAAGGATATTTATTCCCTGGTTCAAGAGGAATTCAATATTAGTTCGCCAAAACAATTGGGGATAATTTTATTTGAAAAGCTCGGCCTAAAGGCTCCCAAAAAGACCAAGACCGGCTATTCAACCGACGCCGAGGTACTGGAGGGACTCGCCGACCAGCATCCGGTGATCCCGTTAATCTTGGAATATCGGCAGAATACTAAACTACAGACTACTTATATTGATTCCTTAATTACCTTGATTAATCCCCGAAGTAGCCGGGTTCATACTACTTTTAACCAGGCAGTAACCACTACCGGTAGGCTGAGTTGCACCGATCCCAACCTGCAAAATATCCCAATCCGGAGTGAGGAGGGACGCCTCATCCGATGCGCTTTTATACCTGCGGATGAGCGGCATCGCTTATTGGCTGCCGATTATTCTCAGATTGAGCTACGGGTGATGGCTCATTTTTCCCAGGATCAGGCATACAAGGAAGCCTTTCTTCGGGGGGAAGATATCCATAAATACACAGCCGCAGCAGTTCACGGAGTGCCGGTATCTCAGGTAACCAAGGAAATGCGGAATCAAGCCAAGGCGGTCAATTTTGGCATTATCTATGGTATCAGCGGTTTCGGATTGGCGCGCAATATCGGAGTGAGTCGCAAAGAAGCCGATTCCTTTATAACGGCATATTTTGAAAAATATTCCGGGGTAAAGACTTATGTGGAGCAACTGATCGAGGAAGCCCGGCAGACAGGAGAGGCCCGTACATTATTGGGCCGTATTCGTAAACTTCCTGATCTGCATTCGCGCAATTTCAGTTTGCGCTC
>DNPP01000258.1:2343-3183 GCA_003501365.1 Bacillota bacterium | reverse complement strand
CTCCAAGTGCATGATGAATTGATTTTTGAGGTGGAGGAGTCCAAATGGCAGGAGCTGGCAAGAATGGTCAAAACGGAGATGGAAAATGCGGTTCGTTTGAGTGTTCCCTTAGTGGTCGACTTAAAAATGGGTAGTAATTGGGGCGAGATGAGTCCGGTGCGTTTGGAGGAGTGAAATTATGCCTGAATTACCGGAAGTTGAAACAATCCGGCTAACTTTGGAGCCGAAATTAATTGGTAAATCAATTATTGGGGCTGCCGTTCATTTTGAAAAATTAATTCAAAATCTTGCGGTGGATGATTTTTTAAAACAGATTGATCATAAACAATTTGTTCGGCTTAGTCGTCGCGGCAAATATCTGTTGTTTTATTTAAGCGGGGACTTGGTACTAACCGTTCACCTGCGGATGACCGGTCAATTAATGGTTGAACCGGCTGTAAATCCACTTGCTAAAGCCACTTATATGCAGCTTACCCTGGGTGACGGGAATGAACTGCGTTTTCGGGATCAACGCAAATTTGGACGAGTGGCCTTATTTGATGTTCATCATCCGCTTGCAGCAATCGAAAAGCTGGGACCGGAACCTTTATCGACTGAATTTACAGTCCAATGCTTAAAGGAACGGTTGAATCAGCGAAAGATTGCCGTAAAAAAGGCCTTACTTGATCAAGAGATTATTGCCGGTATTGGTAATATTTACGCCGATGAAGCACTTTTTTTGGCCGGAATTCATCCGGCCCGGCTGATACCTTCCTTAACAGCCGAGGAATTGGAGCAACTTTATAATGCCATTCGTCAGGTGTTGACGGAAGGAATTGAAAATCGGGGCACCACCAAACG
>DNPP01000258.1:0-1951 GCA_003501365.1 Bacillota bacterium | reverse complement strand
GGCACCCATTTTTGTCCGATATGTCAGAAATGAGCCAAGTAAGGAGTGACCGACATTAAGACAATTGGTCTGACGGGCGGGATAGCCTGTGGAAAATCAAGCGTGTCAAAGCTGTTGGCTCAAAACGGAATTGAGGTAATCAATGCCGATGAACTGGCTCATCAAACAATCACACTAAATGGCCCGGCTTATGAAGAGGTGCTCAAAGAATTCGGCCGCAGGATTCTGAAGCAAAGCGGTGAAATTGATCGTCGGAAGTTGGGAGCGATAATTTTTGCCGACCCAAAGGCCCGTAAACGACTTGAAAGTATTATCCATCCGGTAGTAAGGACAGATATAATGCGGGCAATTGCAGAAGCTAAAACAAAGGGCTTTAGTTGCTTGGTGGTTGAAATCCAGTTATTGTTTGAGGTGGGATGGGAGTGTTTATTTGATCGGATTTGGGTGGTAAGTTCATCAATTGAAAAACAAGTAACGCGGCTGCAAAAGCGGGATCAATTAACCGAAGAGATGGCTAGGACGAGAATTGCCGCTCAGTTACCATTGGCTTACAAGGAAGAAAGAGCGGATGTGGTAATATATAATGATGAAGGTCTTTTGGAACTGGCGAATCAAGTTCAACAAGTAATAAAGAGCGAATTGATTCAATAAGTGGAATTGAAATCATAAAAATGAATTTAGAAAATGAATAATCAGTGGAGTGAATTTCTTGGCAAAATCACCATCCGTCAGATACCGGGGATTGTTTATTATCCTGCTGTTTCTGGTGATATTATGGCATAAACCTATTTTGAGGATATATTTTGTATTGGATTACCGGGATTCGATTATGGCATATAGCCGTAGCAATGGAGTAAATGCTGCAACAGTTAGCGCGATTATTTTTACTGAAAGCCGGTTTAATCCGAAAGCCTGTTCCCATAAAGGCGCTTTAGGTCTGATGCAAATCATGCCCAGCACCGGGGAATGGATTACCAGGCAACTTAACTGGCCCAACTTTTCGAAACGGGACCTATTTGTTCCGGAAAAAAATCTGGCGATTGGGATTTGGTATTTAGCCTATTTAAAACGTAATTTTAACAATGAATACTTAGCGTTGGCTTCATATAACGCCGGTTCCCGTCATGTATCCCGATGGCTGAATGAGGGCATTTGGGATGGCAATAAGGTAAAGGTCGAACAGATTCCTTTCCCGGAGACCAAGAAATATGTACTCCGGATCTTGGTGTTACGCAAAATCTATCATTACCTCTATCCTGACTTATCCATGAATTAACGGAATCTTAACAAAGTATGATATCGAGGTGAAAGGATCTTTAAAGCTTGTAAAGAAAATTACTGGTATGAGAGATGAGATGCATAAAAAGGCAGTAGCAGGAAAACTAGGTGTGATATCCCTAGGATGTTCTAAAAATCTGGTAGATACCGAGATCATGATGGGGCAACTGATTAAAGCGGGGTGGGAGTATACCACTGAATTTGCTCAAGCCGAATTAATCTTGGTAAATACCTGCGGCTTTATCGAAACAGCGAAGGCGGAATCGGTTCAACATATTTTGGAAATGGCTGAGTATAAGCAACCGGGGAAGGGTGTATGCCGGACTTTAATTGTTGCCGGTTGCCTGGTTCAAAGATATTGTAAAGAATTATCCACGGATATTCCGGAAGTGGATCTTTGGTTGGGATTGGCTGAGATTGACAAAATCCTTGATTTTCTACAGGCAGAACAAAAAATTAGGGTATCAGCTTTGGCTACCAAGGGGAGTAATGGTACTTTTTTGAATAATCAAAACCTACCGCGCTTTCAGGCAACCTTACATCATACCGCCTATGTTAAAATCGCCGAAGGTTGTGATCATTATTGTTCTTATTGCGCAATTCCGTTAATTAAAGGGAGATATTGCAGCCGCACGCTAAACTCTATCTTGACGGAAGTCAAGGATTTAGTTGA
>DNPP01000175.1:7536-21398 GCA_003501365.1 Bacillota bacterium | reverse complement strand
CAAGCGGTCAGACTGAGCTGAGCCAGGGAAGCACCGGTGTTTAAGGTTTGTGCTACTTTTGGCAGGGCCGGCAGGTACATGTCGATCGACAATGGTCCGAAAGCGGAAAGTAATAAAACCACCTTTTGTTCACAATATCAACACATAGTCAAATTATTATAAAGAATAAGGAAATAAAGCAAGAACTGCGGTTGTAAATTAGTTGTTAATTGTCTTCCATAATTGATAATAATGAAACATAAAATTTATATTCGGGCTATATAATTAAAACTATTATAAATCAAGTAACTAAATTTGAAGTGCTTTCAAAATTTTAATTGTTTCGAGTGCAACATAGTAGATACTGGCAAATCCAGTGAAAGCTGGAGACGCAAAGCCACGGGTCTAAAGCTGAAACCAATTTTGTTCATCGGGAATAGAATTGGGTAACGCCATTTTGATCGCCGGGTTTCCTAAATTAGGTTGCTTTTATTTTATTAGTAAGACTATTCTTTGAGGATGAAGGAGGTCTTTATGGAGAACAAAATGCGCAATATCTTTGGGAACAGTATGCATCAAAGACAAATGGAGATGAGATAAGATGAAGGGCAATATGAAAATTAAAACCCGCTTAACGATTGGCTTTGGTAGTATGCTTGCAATTATCGTGATCATCGTGGTATTGGCATTATTTGGTTTGAAGCGCATCGATGGTAAAATGAAAGCAATTGTAGATTATAATGTTTATAAATTAACTTTATATAATAATATGCAAGAATGCATCCTTGAAGTGAATGACTCCATAAAAACAATCGCTTTAGTAGATGATCCTCTTAACAGACAGCAAGAAGTAGAAAAGATCGAAAAAATCCGGACAAGCTACGATGAGTTGGAAAGAAAGATTGAACAAACTTCAGCCACTGCCCAAGGAAAACTTCTCCGGGCTAAAATTGTTGAAGTTGCCGGTCCTGCCAAGTCATTAAATGATCAGGTAATCCAATTGGCCATGGCAAATCAAAAGACCGCGGCCATAGCTTTAGTCACCACGGAAGCTGGACCTGCCTGCCGGGAATGGCTGGCTGCGTTGAAACAGGCTATCAATTTGCAGGAAGATAGCAATAAAAACGATTTGGCCGACGCGAACCGGACCAGCCACATGATGATATTACTGATGACGATATTAGGCGGATGTGCCGTCGGTTTGGGAATGGCGGTTACCTATTACATAACCCGCAGTATCACTAAACCGGTCAATCATATAGCTAACCAGCTAAATCAAGGAGCGGGGCAGGTAGCTGCCGCTTCCAATCAACTGTCCGCATCGGCCGGACAATTATCCCAAGGAAGTACCGAGCAAGCGGCATCAATTGAAGAAACCTCATCAACGCTGCAAGAAGCGGCCTCCATGCTTGAACAGACTTCAGTTAATACGCTTCAAGCGGTTGAACTATCTAGACAAGCTACGGAATCAGCCGGTAAGGGCAATATTGAGATGCGACAAATGATGAATTCGCTGGAGGACATGAAGAAATCCAGCGCTGAAATTGCCAAGATTATTAAAGTTATTGATGATATAGCTTTTCAAACCAATATTTTGGCCCTGAACGCGGCGATTGAAGCAGCCCGTGCCGGAGATGCCGGACTGGGATTTTCGGTAGTAGCGGAAGAAGTGCGAAATTTGGCTGGACGAAGCGCGCAAGCGGCTAAAGATACTGCAACCATCATTGAATCAAATATTGAACTTTCCAATACAGGAGTCATAGTTGCCGAAGGGGTGCGCAAAGCATTAACAGAGATAACGGAAAATGCCAAAAAGGTTAACGAATTGATGAATGAGATCTCGGCCGCCAGTGAAGAACAAGCTCAGGGAGTTGAACAAGTAACCAAAGCAATGACGCAGATGGAAAGTGTGACTGGTCAAAACGCCGCCAATGCTGAAGAGAGTGCATCAGCCGCTGAGGAGTTATTTGCTCAAGCGGAAAGTATGAGGGAAATTGTCGCTGAACTCACAAGTTTGGCGAATGGCGCAAAAGGTGTGTTAAAGACACGAAAGATCAATAACAGTCGTGATACGCATCATTGTGGTTTTCATTCCGAACAACCCGCCAGAATGATTGGGGCAACTCGTCGGAATGAGGGGTTGCACGATGCAATTCACTATGATACTTTACTCGCGGATAAAGCAAAAACGACAGTGATTGTACCTGAAGATGTAATTCCATTGGAGCAGGATGCGCATAAGTTTTAGAACCCCTCTGAATAGATACTTTATCCTTATTGCAGCGGCAATTTACTGCAGGATTCAGATTGCGGAAAAACGATAAATGGATGGAGAACTGTTTCATTTCTTGGATTATTAGCGCGTCTTGCCCGTTGCACCAACTTTTTTTGATGCAGCTACTGATCTCGAATTGAACTCCGAATATATACATTGATTGGATATTCCTGTATAATAGAAAAAAGATTTGTTTTAAAATGGGATGGTGTAAATGAAATATCGATTGATCGGTTTATTCATTTTAATCGGGCTACTTTCTTTGCTGTTGACGGTTCCCGGTTTTGCAAACACTTCAAATAACTCGGGCAAACCCAAAAATTTTTTTGTCGCAGTCAAGCAAGGCATTATCAATGCTTTTCGAGATGTGAAAACTGAAACTAAAAAAACCGGCAGAAATATTAAACACGGGGTAGTTCATGGTTCTAGGGATGTGAAAACCAAGACCGGACAAACCGGGAGAAATATTAAACATGGGGTGAAAAATGGCTTTCAAACTGTTAAACAAGACTTTGTAAATATTTTTAAACGACCCCCAAAGTAGCTAAGCCCGCTAAATAGCATGAAAAAAATAAAAACTCGCTCTTTAGCGGGTTTTTTTATTAAGTAGTCGGCCACCCCTACCAAGCAAGCCGGCCAAGGGCAAACGAAGAATGAAAATAACCGGGTTAGATATTTTGATAAAATATATAATAACAAATGATAGGAATAGATAATTAGTGTAAAATTATTAATTAAAGGGATATTACGATGGCAATCATTATCAGCTTGATTTTAATTGGAATAATGTTATGTTTAGTGCCGGAAATGGCATTTATAAAAAATCGAATACTGACCTCGATATTTGTAATGGCATACTCCTTAGTGCTGTTGAAAATGATCAGCCTTTCATCAAATACGGGAAGATTTCACCTGCTGGATTTCCTAATCTGGGGTATGATGTATGTGTGGATGCTGGATAGATTTTATGCTATTCCCCTGATTAAACAGGCTGGTTTAGCAGAATTCGAATTAATTTATCGAATGCTCTTTATGGGTCTGTTTTGGTTTTTTCTTTTGTACCGAAAAATACCAATAAACTTTGATTTTTGTCTTGATTATCGGGCCTTGTTTACGACTATCGGCATTACCACTGCTATTGTGGTAATCGATGTATTTGTGGCTTGGAAATTGAGATTTCTACGACTATCTTGGCGTCGGGTGGATTGGAGGACGGCATTCATTATTACGGTTTATATGTTTTTCTTTGTAGCCTTGACTCAGGAAGTTCTCTTCCGGGGGTTGATTTACGGATACTTAGCCCAGTTTTTCCCCAAGTATGGGGCGGCATTAATTCTTAGTTCAGTAATTTTCGGGTTGGGCCATATCAATTATGCCGGCTGGAAAATGGTGATTGTTTCTACCCTTGCTGGATTTGGCTATTGCCTAGTGTATAGCTTGACCGGTAGTATGCTTTATACGATGATAAGCCATACGCTCACTAATCTCGTATGGTGGCTGTATATGAAGAGGATATAATATTCAACGCAAGGAGCGTGCTTTTTCCAATGAATAATAGTCCGGCTGCAGTTGCCCTTAAAATGATTCAATATTTTGGCCATGATGTAAGGCGTATTAATCATGCTTTAAAAGTCTATGGTTTTACAAAGCATATTGCGACTTTGGAAAAGCTCTCTTCGGAGCAGCTCACTCTCCTGGAGATAGCCGCGTTGTTACATGATATCGGGATCAAAGAAGCTGAAAAGCAGTATCAGTCCACTGCGGGCACTTATCAAGAATTACTGGGGCCCGATATTGCCCGCGAATTGTTAGCGGATTTAAACTTGTCAGAGACAGAGACTGAACGGGTTTGTTATCTGATTGGCCATCATCATAGCTATCATAAAATTGACGCACTTGACTTCCAAATCTTAGTGGAAGCGGATTTTTTGGTCAATATTTTTGAGGATCAAATGCAACCGGCTCAGATTGAAAACATTCAGAGCAAATACTTCAAAACCGCGACAGCAATTAACTTGTTGATTGGAATGTATCGATAAGGCGGCATTAGAAAAATTTTACAACAAATTTAACAATAATGAAACATTGAGGAAATATGGAGGTAAAAAACAAATAATATAATGGAATTTAGTTTAGATGTATCAATTTAGGAGTACAACTGAGTAATTAATTAAGAAATATAAATGAATAATTTGGTTGCTATATACGGCAACTTAGTAGTTAATCGCAAATCCAGTAAAAGCTGGAGACGCAAAGCCACGGATCTAAAGCCAAAACGATTTAGTTGGACGTTTGGCCATTTGACCGCCGGGTTACCTCATTAAGTTGTTGTTTTTTGTCTAAAATTCATAAAACTTTGCGGATTTTATTGATAAACAATATAAGACAAAGGATTTGTTACCATGCAGAGGATTTCTTTGAAAGAAATAAAACCAGGAATGGTTTTGGCGAGACCGGTTTTAGGTGCAACTGACGGCAGAATTCTTTTACCTGCTAATTTTAAGCTGACTCCCTTTTATATAGAAAAAATAAGTCATTATAAGTGTTGCGAAATATATATCCAAGACTCCGAAACGGTGGAGAAGGGAAAGGGGTTTAATGAACCCATTTTAGCCAAAACCAGGGTTAAAGCATATACAGTTCTTCATGAGACTTTTGAGCAAATCCAACTTGAAGAGGAGATGGCTCCCGATAAGATTCATGAAGTTGTTAATGAGATAGTAGCGAATATTCTTGATAATTCGCATACCCTATATAATATGTTTAGTCTTGAAATGCATGACGACTATACTTTCAGTCATTCTGTAAATGTTTGTGTAATATCTACTTTAATCGGTTCTGCTATGGGATATAATCAAAATGAACTGGAATTAATTGCGACCGGAGCTTTATTACACGATATTGGTAAAGTGAGGATTAATCCTGAGATTTTAAATAAACCGGCTAAATTGACGGCATCAGAATATGCGGAAATGCAAAATCATCCGCTCTATGGAGCGGAACTAATTCAAAAAACGGAATCGATGGGATTTTTGACGGCATCATTAGCTTTGCAGCATCATGAGAGAGAGGATGGCAGTGGATATCCTTATGGGCTTAAATCAACCGGGATTCATCCTTTCTCAAAAATTGTAACAGTGGCTGATGTTTTCGATGCCATGACTGCCGAACGGGTTTACAAAAAAGCCTCCCCGCCTCATATAGCCCTCAAAGAGTTGCGTAGCCATGCAGATCAGAAATATAGCCGCCGGGTAGTTGAATGTTTGATGAAAGTAGTGGTCCCCTTTCCAATCGGAACCGATATTGCCCTGTAAAACGGGTAAATGGTTAAAGATGCCGCCAATACATTCGCAGGTTAGAGGTTAGGGCTATTCCGGGCTGAAGACAACCACCAGAAACATCTTGAATCTTTCTTCGGCATGCAATGCGTGAGGGACTCCGGCCGGCATGACGATTATTTCTCCTTTTTTAAGCTGAAACTGTTCATCGGCGATGGTTATCGCTGCATAAGGATTATCCCAAAAAAATATCTAAATTAAAAGCCCCGGTTTGTATTAACCGGGGCTTTGGTTTACTTCGAAAAATTATGCTTTCGTGACGTTAGCAGCTTGAGGGCCGCGTTCGCCTTTAACAATATCGAATTCAACCGTTTGGCCTTCCTCTAAAGATTTGTAACCATCCATCTGAATGGCCGAGAAGTGAACAAATACATCTTCGCCACCTTCTCTTTCAATAAAACCAAAACCTTTTTCTGAATTAAACCATTTAACTTTACCTTGCATTGATACGTTCCTCCTAAATAAATCATGGAAATGCTTTCATAGCTTTAACCACGTATTCATTTAATATATCACAGAGAAATGGAGTTGTCAAATCAATAAGCTCAAGATGCTGGATCGTTTTTAATTAGTGAATATTCTAGATTACGATAGTGAACAATAATCGCGGATTACCAATCCCCCGCGAACTGTTATTTCTATTAAAGAAATAAGTTATTTTAAAATATTTTCGGCTTGGTGTACCCTTCTTGCCAGGGACTCAATCAGCTTTTCGGCTAAACCTACAATCTGCTGAAAATTACCGGCCCGATTGGAAGTTTCGAGGTTCAGTTCTATCGCCTTCCTAGGCATCTGCTTCATCTCCTTTGTATGCATGTATATATATGACACACGGAGTGCCAAGTATTACAATTTTCGTCGCTTGGTAAAAAAACTTTAGCAGTATTTCCGGATTAACTGTGAACCAAAATGATAGCTTCGTTATAGGATGGAATCATTTTCAACCAGTTGATCCACTGATACTTCCATTCTTTGATTCGTATCAAGAGTTGTGACTTCTGCTTGCCCTTTATCCTTGACTTGTTCAATCCAGACCGGGGAATCGTGATAATTGACTGCAATAACTCCATGGGATTCAATGATTTCT
This sequence comes from Bacillota bacterium, assembly GCA_003501365.1. Taxonomy (GTDB): domain Bacteria; phylum Bacillota; class UBA4882; order UBA8346; family UBA8346; genus UBA8346. The sequence continues at coordinate 14,719 of DNPP01000175.1, read as the reverse complement.
TTGGCACGAATACTGTCCATTTGTTTATTCTCCTTTTGACTAGTAGTCTTCCCGGATCTGTTTATTTTATGAGTAAGTTCAATATTTTTACTTGGCATAGCCGGACTATAACTAACATAATTTTAAATTGATGTTCAACTATGTAAAAGGAGGATCCCATCCTATGGTTTATAAATCCAACCAGTTGTTATCTAAACCGGTTCATCACTTTGTTAATAATCCAAATCACAGTTCCAAGGAAGCTGAGAAATTTGAATATACGATGGATGCAGATGTGAAAATAGCTTTGGAACATTACGAATCAGCCATTAATCGCTATAACAATGCGGACTTGTCTGACCCTAATGTCGAAAATGTTTACTTTTTAGAGCGTCAGATTAGTTATATCGGTTTACAGTTAGCCTTAGCCAAAGCTAGGATCCGCAAAGGAATGGATCCAAGCTTGGACTATACCAGCTTTGAAAGCTTATTAGATACAGTGGGACAAAGTAAGTGGTAAAAATCAAGAATTTCCAATTAAAGCAATTATAAGGGCGGGGACTTACTGTCCGTTAATTCAATTCAAGTCGAAGAAGATTTAGTAATTCCTGTTTCGCGCTATCAAAAGCTGCGAAAAATTTTTTTTGGCTGTTGCGGGTTTTGATATACTTTCCAGTATTGATTGAAGATATAGTTTTTGCCTCTATTTTTGATAAAACTTCTCACATCATGTACGGGAATTCCTAAGAAAATTCCGAGTTTATGAGGAAAGACAAGATCAAATCTGCCGCTCAAATGATGTAAATGATCGATAATATTGAAATCCAAAGGCATCAAGATATATTTGGCAATAGAACCTGATTGTGATAAAAATTGATAAAATTTTATCCTTATGATATATTATTCTAAAAATAAATCCATTTTTAGCGTAGATTGGGAGAAGAGCAATGCTGATTCTAAAAAATGCCATCATGTATTTTCTTAGTTTTCAACATTTTCCTAGGATTGGCCAGACGTATATCGGTCTTGATGTGGCAGTTATTTTCGGCATTCCTTCCGTAGCGGTAACGGGGATTTTATTGATACCGGTAGCGTTGGTAGGCGCCTTTATTTTGCCGGGAATTAACTTTATACCGTTGGGGGATTTAACCAATTTGTTGGTGCCGGCGGCATTTGTCGTAATAGCGACTAGGGGCAATATTATTCGTTCCTTTATTATTGGGGTTCCTATTGTTTTATTGCCAACCTCTATATTGCATCCAATATGGTAGGTTTCTTTACCAAAATGGCGGTTGCCGCTCATTATAAAATCAATGGTTATTAGGGGGGGGGTTCACTAGCTTCTTGGATGGGGGATAATTCGTCAGAGCCTGGTTGGTCCAAGTGGCTTCCGGAAATTTGATTGGATTGTTATTGCTACCGGTCGCAATCGGCCTTTTATATTTTACCTGGCGAATTACCAAGGAAAGGTAAGACTTAAAAAGTCGCTACCATGATTAGCGGCTTTTTACTAATTTTTTATTTTCCATTCAATTGGTACCATCAAAAAAATATCCAACTGGAACTATGATCTTGCCAAAGGGTAAAGTAATATAATTCTAAACTGCTGCAGTTTAGTTTTATTTTTAACTTTGGAGGTAAGGCATGATTCGAAAGTGTAATCCAGAAGATTTCGAGCAGATTTTTAAGATCATCAACAATGCGGCTGAAATCTACCGCGAGATTATTCCGCCCGAGCATTGGCATAACCCGTATATGACACCGGAAAATTTAGAACAAGAGATCGCCGGCGGGATTACCTTCTACGGTTATCAGGAGAAAGGCAGGCTACTCGGAGTGATGGGAATTCAGCCGCTTGATGATGTCACATTGATGCGGCATGCTTATGTATATACCGCCAGGCAGCAGCAAGGGATTGGGGGAGGGTTATTAACATATCTCTATGGTTTAACCAACGGTCCGGTGTTAATTGGAACGTGGGCCGATGCCTTTTGGGCTATCCGATTTTATCAAAAATACGGGTTTAATCTGGCGCCACAAGAGGAGACTATGGATTTGCTTTATCGTTACTGGAAAGCCCCCAAATGGCATATGGAGCGTTCGGTAGTGTTAGCCGACAAAAGATGGTTTGATCTTCATCAATTATTTTCAAATTATCAACAGAGTTGGAGAACATCAAGGGGGGAGAATAATCAGTAAATGCAGAAGAGAATATTGGGAGTAGTCGGAAGTCCGCGTAAAAACGGGAATACCGATATTCTAGTCTCCAGGGTATTGGCAGGGGCGAGTTCGGTGGGGGCTCTCATCAAACTGATTCGTTTGGGGGATCTTGACATCACGGAATGTGATGGTTGCCACGTTTGTTGGCAAGGGGAGCATTGTGCCAAAAAAGATGATATGGAAGAGCTTTACCGGGAGATTATCCAAAGCGACGGTATTGTTTTAGGGACTCCGGTTTATTGGTACGGGCCGACGGCTTTGATGAAAGGCTTTATCGACCGCTTGGTTTTTTTTAACAGTCCGCTGCATCGGGGACTTATTCGGGGGAAATCACTGATGGTTGTGATTCCTTTTGAAGAGACCGACATGAATACCGTGAAACCGGTGATTGATTTTTTCGATCGCTGTTTTACGTTTTTGGAAATGAAGCTAGTGGAGAAATTGGTTGTGCCGGGAGTCAGTCGCAAAGGGGAAGTAGTAACAAAGAGCGAAAAGTGGCTTAGGGAAGCTTTTGAATCCGGGCAAAAGTTGGGGAGTGGGTTAACCTAGATTCTTCCGTAAATTAAAAAAGAATAATCATAAGGATTTTTCTCATTTCTTTGCCCTTGGCTTTTAGAAATCAATTGCCATTGTTTTTGATCAAGCTGCGGGAAATAGCTGTCACCGGTGAAAACTTCATCAAGTAGAGTAATATACAACCGGTCGGCTATGGGGAGAAACTCCCGATAGATTTGAGATCCGCCGATCACAAAAACATCTTTGGCGTCACAAAAACGACGGACTTCAGTAATGGAATGCAAAACTTTGCAGCCTTTTACTTGATAATCCGTGTTTGTGCTCATAATAATGTTTTGGCGGCCCGGTAGCGGTTTACCGATGGACTCGTAGGTTTTGCGGCCCATGATCACCGGATGCCCCAACGTCAGCTGCTTAAAGTAAGCCAAATCGGTCGGGAGACGCCAAGGTATCCGGCCGGCTTTCCCAATGACCTGATTGCGGTCCATGGCCAAAATCAATGCGATCATCGTTACCTCTAAATAGTCATCCACCCCTGGCTGCAAGCTGGCTAAAGGCAATCGAAAGGATGAAAATGTGCATCCTTTACTGCACCTAACCCGTGCCCTTCCCCTAATGAAGTAGCGCAAGGTTGTTGATTCAAGTGGAAGAGTACCCTCACGCACGTTGTGCGTGTTGCCGTTGATCTCTAAAAGCTTCTGGGCTTCGAAGGCATCGGTTACTCTTCCCGGTACGGGAAGAGCCCGTGTCCCTGGACACGCGAGTTAGGTCTGCGCCCCAGTTTCCGGTGGTTAGTTTTAAAGCACTTTCTAGATAGTGATTAATTCGCTAAAAGGCAGTGATTCAATGGTTTTACAAAAATCGTGCCATTCGCTGAGTTTATGATTGCTGCGGGCGTGGTAGATATTACGAAGGTTCTCGTAACTGCCGGTCCAGGTCCGGGTATAATTAAAACTCATCGGCAGGTCTTGTATCAATTGGCGCCAAATTTTTTTAGCCTGTTCCGTTTGGTCGTTTTTCAGCAGCTCTTTATAATTGCTGATTAAATGATTAAGATGCTCAAGGGTTTCCTGGCGAAAAGCGGTCGATTCATCCCAGCTAAAATCTTCCGGAGTTAATGGCCTTGAGGTCAATTTGTGCATGGTGCTGGTACTATTGGCAATCGTACCTACCTTATAGGTGTCCATTTCCTTCCACCAATAATCGGGTGCCATAATATCCATACAAACCAGTATTTGACGGATAAATTTCCGGTGATCACTGCCGGAGGTGACCAATGTTAATGCCAGTTTGCGGTCATTCTCACCGATTGTTAAAATGGCCCCGCCGGCATCATCAAAAATGGTGTCCGATAAATGCCAACTTGCCTTGGGATTTCTCATTCCCCGTAAGGCCCCTTTGAAATTAAAGACTTCAACCTGTTCGGTGGTTAACATCGATAAACTCCTTCGAAAATATTATTCCTAAATAATGTATCATATTTAAATGTAGATTGTAAGTTTATCTTCGCATTGTTTTAAAAAAACTTGATTTACTCTTTTTTAGGGTAATAAGTTTATCATTGATTCAGCCCGTTAATTTTATGAAAAAATCCCACACCCATATCATCGGCTTTTTTGGCAGGCAATGGGAAATTCTTATTTCCAATTTACTTGATATTTCCTTACGGGTGTAACTTTTTTGCATAACGGAAACTCCTGCTGTCTGACTTTATTTTAATCATATACCAAATCTTTCCTTTCCGAAAGTAATTTCAATTCGTGAATGAAAATGAAAAGCACCGCTAAAGCGACATTACAATGCCTAAAAGGCCGAGGGGTCAATAACAAACAAATCCTGCAATCACCGTAAGTTGAAATCTTACGAATGATTGCAGGACCTAATCATTCACTGACACATTAAATTAAGTAGGAGCGAAAGAAAGTTTTTTTTATTTGCCTATTAAATACTTGTCGCATTCCCGGGCAGCTGCACGGCCTTCATTGATGGCCCAGACGACCAAACTTTGACCGCGGCGCATATCGCCGGCGGCAAAAACGCCTTTGACATTGGTGGTGAATTGGCCGTATTCGGCTTTGACATTGGTTCGGCTGTCTTGTTCGAGACCTAAAGCTTTGGGTAAGTTTTCTTCCGGGCCGAGGAAACCCATAGCCAGTAGCACTAATTGAGCAGGCCAAACTTTTTCGCTACCCGGGACTTCCTGGGGAACAAAACGGCCATTGCTGTCTTTTTCCCATTTGACCGCGACAGTATGTACTTCTTTTACTTGCCCGGTCGCATCGCCGACGATTTTTTTGGTGTTAATACAATAAAGGCGAGGATCCGCCCCAAAAATTTCAGCGGCTTCTTCCTGACCATAATCAAGCTTATAAACTTTCGGCCACTCCGGCCAAGGGTTGGCGGAAGTTCTTTCGGTAGGAGGCATCGGGACGATTTCAAACTGAACCAAACTCTTGCAACCATGGCGTAAAGAGGTGGCTACACAATCGGTACCGGTATCGCCGCCGCCGATGACAATAACATCTTTACCTTCTGCGGAAATATATTTGCCGTCTTGGCGCCCCGAATCCAGCAAACTCTTGGTGTTGGCCGCCAAAAAATCCATTGCGAAATGAACACCTTTCAGCGCTCTGCCCTCAACAACCAAGTCGCGGGGTTTGGTGGCTCCGCCGCACAGAACAACTGCGTCGAATTCATTGAGTAATTTTTCGGTCGGGTAATCCTTGCCGACTTCAGTCTTGGTTACAAAGGTAACACCCTCGGCAGCCATGAGGTCAACTCGCCTTTGGACAATTTTCTTATCCAGCTTCATGTTGGGAATACCGTACATTAGAAGGCCGCCGATCCGGTCGGCTCGTTCAAACACGGTCACCAAATGGCCGGCTTTATTTAATTGATTGGCACAGGCAAGACCGGAGGGACCGGAGCCGACGACTGCGACTTTTTTGCCGGTACGTTTCTGCGGGGGTTCGGGGACGATCCATCCTTCGGCAAAAGCCTTATCAATAATCGAACATTCATTGGTTTTAATGGTTACTGCCGGTTCATGCATTCCCAAAGTACAAGATCCTTCGCAGGGAGCGGGGCATACCCGACCGGTAAATTCGGGGAAACAATTGGTTTTCTCAAGTCTGCGGGCTGCTTCACGCCATAAACCGCGAAACACCAAGTCATTCCACTCAGGAATCAGATTATTCAAAGGACAGCCGGAGGCCATACCGTTTAGTAAAAGGCCGCTATGACAAAAGGGAACGCCGCAATCCATACAACGAGCTCCTTGAATTTGTTGTTGTTCTTCTGGAAAACTGGTGTGAAATTCATTCCAATCCTTCAGTCGTTCTTCAGGTGGACGATCAGACGGTAATTTCCGTTTATATTCCATAAATCCGGTTGGCTTGCCCATAATGGTTCCTCCAAAACATTTAGTTATCTGGGATTAATTTCCACTAACCCGTTTTAAATCATTCTTATTCGCTTCAAAGGCGGCCATAAAGACTTCTTCTTTACTTAAACCGCTTTTTTCGAGCGATTTCATAGTTTGCAGAACCCGCTTATAATCACGAGGAATGACCCGCAAAAACTTGGCTAGATATTGCTCCCAATTCGCCAATATTTGTTTGGCTCGTTTGCTGTTGGTATATTTCGCATGGTTTTCAATAAGATCTCGTATCTCTTGGATCTCTTCCGGGTCGGACAAGGCTTCCAGGTCAACCATCTCCGGATTGCAACGGGTATTGAAATCATGATTTTCATCAATAATATATGCGATACCGCCGGACATACCGGCTGCAAAATTCCGGCCGGTCGAACCCAGAACCACTACTCTTCCGCCGGTCATATATTCGCAGGCATGATCGCCGACTGCCTCGACTACCGTTTTAATACCGCTATTTCTCACGCAGAAACGTTCACCGGCAACCCCATAAATATATGCTTCACCGCTGGTCGCTCCGTAAAAGGCGACATTACCAATAATAATATTGGTTTCAGGGGTAAAGGTTGATTTGATGGGGGGATATACGATGATCTTTCCTCCCGAAAGCCCCTTCCCCAAATAATCATTGGCATCACCTTCCAGGGTTAAGCTTATTCCCGCTGGGACGAAAGCACCGAAACTTTGACCGGCCGAGCCCTGAAAATGAAGTCGAATGGTATCCTCAGGCAAGCCCTTGGCGCCGTATTTACGGGTGACTTCACTACCGAGAATAGTCCCAACCACCCGGTTGGTATTATGGATGGGTATGATTGCCTGAACCGGTTTGCCATCTAGAAGCGCCGGTTCGCATATTTTAAGTAAGGATTGATTATCAAGCGCCTTATCGAGTCCGTGATTTTGAGGAATTTGGCAATAACGGCCAACTTCAGCCGGGACTTCCGGCTGGTAAAGAATGTTTGAAAAATCAAGATCTTTGGCTTTCCAATGAGTAATTGCCTTAGTCGGTTCCAGTTTGTCGGTACGGCCAATCAT
>DNPP01000175.1:2496-7169 GCA_003501365.1 Bacillota bacterium | reverse complement strand
TTTTTGCGTAATTCCGGATTCTGGGTTGCAATACCGACCGGACAGGTATCCAGGTTACAAACTCTCATCATTACACAACCCAGGGTTATCAGAGGCATGGTGGCAAAACCGTATTCTTCGGCTCCAAGCAGGGCGGCAATGGCTACATCTCTGCCGGTCATTAATTTGCCATCGGTTTCTAATACGACTCGACTGCGTAAGTTATTTAAAAGTAATGTTTGATGAGTTTCCGCCAAACCGAGTTCCCAAGGGAGGCCGGCGTGTTTGATACTGGTGCGCGGCGAAGCGCCGGTGCCGCCGTCATAACCGCTAATCAAGATCAGATCGGCACGTCCCTTGGCTACTCCAGCTGCAATTGTCCCCACACCAACCTCAGAAACCAATTTGACGCTAATTCTGGCTTGCTGATTGGCATTTTTTAAGTCATGGATTAACTCCGCCAAATCTTCAATGGAATAAATATCATGATGGGGTGGGGGAGAGATTAAACCGACCCCCGGCGTGGAATGTCGGACAGTGGCTACCCAAGGATAAACTTTTCTGCCCGGTAACTGTCCACCTTCTCCGGGTTTTGCTCCCTGAGCCATTTTAATCTGAATTTCCTTGGCATTGACTAAGTATTCACTGGTGACCCCAAATCTGCCGGAGGCAACCTGTTTGATAGCGCTGCAACGTGAATCGCCGTTGGCATCCGGGATAAAGCGGCTGGGGTTTTCACCACCCTCACCGGTATTACTTTTACCGCCGATCCGGTTCATCGCGATCGCCAAAGCTTCATGAGCTTCCTGACTGATTGAGCCGTAGGACATAGCTCCGGTCTTGAAACGCTTACAAATCGATTCAACGGATTCGACTTCATCAATAGAAAGGGGTTGATGGATTGGTTTAAAATCCAATAATCCTCTTAAGGTACAATATTGTTGGGTCTGACCGGTAATTAAAGCGGAGTATTCTTTGAACAACCGATAATCATTGGTGCGACACGCCTGTTGTAATTTATAGATTGTCTCCGGATTGTACAAGTGATATTCGCCATCACGCCGCCACTGGCAAGTACCACCGGTCTCCAAAGTTTTATTATCGATATTCAGGTTTGAAAATGCCGTTTGATGACGCATTTGGACTTCACGGGCCATTACATCCAGGCTGATCCCGCCGATTCGCGAAGGGGTCCCGGTGAAATAATGGTCGATCACCGATTGGCTTAGACCGACTGCTTCGAAGATTTGGGCCCCTTGATAACTTTGAATAGTAGAGATACCCATTTTCGAAAGGGTTTTAACGATCCCCTTGACTACTGCCTTGGTGTAATTTAATTCGGCTTTATGCCCGTCCACATTTTTCAGCATTTTTTGGTCAACCATATTCACGACGGTTTCGAAAGCCAGATAAGGATTGATTGCTGAAGCGCCATATCCGAGTAACAATGCAAAATGGTGAACTTCGCGGGGTTCAGCCGATTCAATGATCAAGCTAACTTGGGTGCGTACTTGTTCCCTAATCAGGTGATGATGTAAGCCGGAGACGGCAAGCAAAGCCGGAATGGCGGCTGATTCTTTATTGGCGCCACGATCAGAAAGAACAATTATATTGGCGCCGGCTTTGATCTCTTGACTGGCAGCGTAACAAAGAAGGTCCATGGCTTTTTTCAAACCGGAACCCCCTTCATTGACTTTGAAAAGAATTGGTAAAGTGACCGCTTTGAAATACGGTTGGGCAAGATTCGCAATTTTAGCCAGTTCGTTGTTAGAAAGAATGGGGGTCTGCAGTTTAAGTTGCCGGCAACTTTCCGGTTGCGGATCCAGCAGGTTGCCCTCGGAACCTAGGTAAGTTTCGGTGCCGGTTACAATTTCTTCGCGAATGGCGTCAATAGGCGGATTGGTGACTTGAGCAAATAATTGCTTAAAATAATTATATAATAATTGGGGTTGATCCGATAATACCGCTAAGGGAGTATCGATTCCCATAGCACCAGTGGAATCAACTCCATCATGGGCCATAGGAGTTAAAATTAAACGTAACTCCTCGTAAGTGTATCCAAAGGCTTTTTGCCGCTGGATTAGCGTTGCCGGCTGGGCTTCAGGGAGAGCCGAAGCGGAAGCGAAATCATCCAGGGTGACTAAATATTTATCCAGCCATTGCTGATAGGGATATTTTGCAGCCAGATTATGTTTTAATTCCTCATCGGCGATAATCCGTCCTGCTTCCGTATCGATTAAAAGCATGCGGCCGGGTTGCAATCGTCCTTTTTCTAAAATTTGTTCCGGCGGTAAATCAATAACGCCTACTTCAGAAGCCATAATAACCAAACCGTCGGTTGTAACATAATACCGGGAAGGGCGAAGCCCGTTGCGGTCTAATACCGCGCCGACAATTTTTCCATCGGAGAAAGCCATTGCCGCGGGACCGTCCCAAGGTTCCATTAGACAGCTGTGATACTCATAAAAGGCTTTTTTCTCAATCGACATGCTTTCATGTTTGGACCATGGTTCGGGGATCATCATCATCATAGCATGAGGCAGCGATCTACCGGCCAACATCAGAAATTCCAAACATTCATCGAACATTGCCGAATCACTGCCGTCGGCATTGATTACCGGCAGTACTTTAGAGATATCATCACCAAAGATCTCGGATTGAAACATCGATTCTCTGGCATGCATCCAATTGAAATTGCCCCGTAAGGTATTGATCTCGCCGTTATGAATCAAAAAACGGTTGGGATGCGCTCTCTCCCAACTTGGGAAAGTATTGGTGCTAAAACGGGAATGGACCAATATTAAAGCTGAAGTCATGGCCGGATCGGAAAGATCGGGATAAAACTCCTCCAATTGTTCCGGGATCAACATGCCTTTATAGACAATGGTTCTTCCGGAGAGACTGGCAACATAAAAAGAATCATAGCCATTCTTTCCGGAGTAACGGATGGCTTTTTCAGCCCGTTTGCGAATCAGGTACAATTTACGTTCAAAAGCCAGATCATCATTGATTTGCGGATCGCGGCCGATGATGACTTGCCGGATATACGGCTTACAAGATTTGGCTGAATTGCCTAAGGAACCATCACGAGTGGGAACTGTCCGCCATCCCAGGAGAACTTGGCCTTCCTCACGGACGATCTTGGCAAAAATCTTTTCGCATTCAGCCCGTAAGGTCGGTTCGGCAGGCAAGAAGAGCATTCCGACTGCATATTTACCAGGGTCGGGAATATCGATTCCCAATTGCTTGCAGTTTATCTTTATAAAATCATGCGGAATCTGGATAAGTATTCCGGCGCCATCTCCGGTATTCGCTTCAGCGCCCCGGGCGCCCCGGTGATCCAAATTTTTAAGAACCGTTAGGCCTTGACAAATGATTTCATGTGATTTAGCCCCTTTAATATTGACGACTATACCAATACCGCAAGCATCATGCTCATATTGTGAATCATAAAGACCTTGTTTTTGGGGAGAAGACTCGTTTTGTGTCATAATGGCCCAACCTTTCCGGATATAGCAGTTTCATTTTAATCGTTACCGCTAGGATAGTTAATTTTACATTAACCTACATTATATAACCCTCAATATATCACTGTCAACGTCTTTTATAAATGAATACAGTATAATCGGAGGTAGCGGCCTTTTTTAAAAAAAGTATCATAATAATGCAACATATATGAGTTGAAATAAATAATTGACCAAAGCTAAAAAAAGTAAAAATTCGGGTCATATTCTTTGGAGCCTAAAGAATTTTGGCGACATCGGATAGGGTTACCCTTCCACTTGAATCAATCTATTCATATTCACGTCAGAGGGGAAGGGCAAGGGTTAGGTCAAATAGACATTCACTTCCTAACGATGATTTATATATCAAAACTTATTTCAACATATATAGTAGCAAAAACTATTTTTTTTAATCAGTAATTGCATATACGTAACCATTGGATAATAAACAACAGACACCCAATAGTTACAATTTATTACAATATTCGATGAGGACGAATGGCAGCTACCCCTTTATTTGAGTGCAATCACCAATGCACCGGCCAATATCAACAAACCCCCGCTCACAGTCTTTCGATCGGCTTTCTCACCTAAAAATATGAATGCGAATAACATTGCAAAAAGAACTCCCAACTTATCGACGGGAGCAACTTTGGAAGCAGGGCCAAGTTGTAACGCCCGGTAATAGCATAACCAGGAAGCTCCGGTGGCCAGGGCGGATAAAACCAAAAAAGTTAAGGTTTTGCCCGGTATTTTAGCAGGATTTAGCCATTCCCCGCCGGCCCAGACGATCCCGCCGGAAAATATCAGTACCACCATGGTCCTAAGTAAAGTTGCCAAATTCGAATTGATACCGCTGACTCCGATTTTGCCGAAGATTGCCGTTAATCCGGCAAAAAAGGCGGAACCCAAAGCGAAATATACCCAGTTTTGCATGATATTACACCTCGCTATTCGAAAGGGATCAAGCTATATAGCTTGAAAAAATATTGTAAATTATAAACCATCGTAACGCTATGGTCTGCCGTATTTTTCCCTACAATAATCCATCATGTGGCGGGCGGCTTTTTTACCGGCGCCCATGGCAGCGATGACCGTAGCAGCTCCAGTTACGATATCGCCCCCGGCATAAACTCCCGGGATATTGGTAGCCAGAGTTTCCGGATCGGTTTGGATGTAACCGTGTTTATT
>DNPP01000175.1:0-2114 GCA_003501365.1 Bacillota bacterium | reverse complement strand
AGGAAATTGAAATTCCGATCCGGGAAGCGGTAGCGGACGGCGCCGGCCACTGGCATCCGGTTCGCCGAGTTCCATTTTGATGCATTCTAATGAAGCGACTTCCCCTTTTTCATTGCCGATGATCCGGGTAGGGTTGGTCAATAGCTTAAAGACAACGCCCTCTTCGGCGGCATTTTCAATTTCTTCATGCCGGGCCGGCATCTCATCGGCTGAACGGCGATAGACGATATAAACTTCCTCTGCGCCGAGCCGCAGTGAGGTCCGGGCGGAGTCCATCGCGACATTGCCGGCGCCGAATACCGCCACTTTTTTCCCAATTCGTACCGGAGTGTCGTATTCGGGGAAACGGTAAGCTTTCATCAAATTAACCCGGGTTAGGTACTCATTGGCCGAATAGACTCCATTCAAATTTTCACCGGGAATATTCATGAAATGGGGCAATCCGGCGCCGGTTCCGATAAAAATGGTATGGTAACCTTCGGCAAAAAGTTCGGGAATGGTTACGATTTGTCCCACCAGCATACTGGTTTCAATGCGTACTCCCAGTTTTTGAATATATTCTACTTCACGCTGCACGATGTCCTTGGGGAGTCGAAATTGCGGTATCCCATACTGTAAAACCCCACCTGCAGCATGTAACGATTCAAAGATGGTTACTTCAAATCCTTGCAAAGCCAAGTCTGCTGCCGCAGTTAATCCGGACGGCCCTGCACCGATGATTGCCGCTTTAAAACCGTTTCTAGTAGGGATAGAAACCAATCCTTCGCTTTCAACTCCGGCATCGTTGTGATCTGCCGCAAATCGTTCCAGTGAACCGATCGCAACCGGCTGACCCTTTTTAGCGAGGATGCATTGGCTCTCGCATTGAGTTTCCTGGGGGCAAACCCGGCCGCAAATCGCCGGTAAACTGTTTTTTTGTTTGATTTGAGCCATTGCGCCTTTGTAATCGGAGGCTTTAATCCGGGCAATAAATGCGGGGATAGGGACCTCCACCGGGCATCCTTGCATGCACAAGGGATTTTTACAATTTAGGCAACGGGAGGCTTCGGCCAGAGCCTGTTCCTCGCTAAAACCCAGCGCAACTTCTTCAAAATTATGTTTGCGGACGGTAGGGTCTTGCTTTGACATTATTTGGCGTGACATCGGCATTCCTCGTTTTCTTTACAAAAATTTTGATAGGCGCTTTTTTCCAGATCCGTATAATAACGTTGTCTTTGCCGTAACTCCGCAAAATCCACTTGTAAACCGTCAAAAGAGGGCCCATCCACACAGCAGAATTTGCTTTGACCGCCCACCGTAACCCGGCATCCGCCGCACATACCGGTTCCGTCTACCATTACCGCATTAAGGCTAACTACGGTTTTAACATTTCTGGCGCCGGTGATCCTACAACAGGCATCCATCATTGGGACCGGACCGATGGCAATAACCTCATCGACTGGTTCACTCTCCACTACTTGGGTAAGTAAATCGGTAACCAGGCCGTGATGGCCGAAACTGCCATCATCGGTAGCCACTAAAAATTGATGGCTAACCGCTTGTAATTCGGAATTCAAGATTAACATTTCTTTCTTCTGGGCTCCCAGCACCACGATGACCTTGTTACCGGCCTCATATAAAGCCTTGACCTTTGGATATAGAGGAGCGGCACCTAATCCGCCGGCAACCCCGACGATGGTTCCAGCTTTTTCAATTGGGTACGGAGTACCCAACGGTCCCAGAATATCGCTGATTGAATCCCCCGATTGCAATTGATTAATCAGGGCGGTACTTTTGCCAACTTTTTGAATAATTAATGTAATAGTTCCTTGAGTGCGATCGAAGTCGGCGATTGTCAACGGAATCCGTTCCGCCCGTTCATGTAAGCGAACAACCACGAAATGTCCGGGTTGAGCCTTGGCAGCGATTGCCGGGGCCATGACAACCAGTCGGACAATTCCAGGGGCTAGTATTTCCTTAACCAATACTTCCATAAAATCTCCCTCCAACAGATATTTCTGGTGCTATTTAAAATTATACTATAAAGATTATATTAATAAAGGAAGATTTATTATCCAATCGAATTCTTTTAGGGTAGCTCCCCCTGATCGCCGCTGGATCGGAAATAAGAGAGG
>DNPP01000272.1 GCA_003501365.1 Bacillota bacterium | reverse complement strand
TCATATTCATAGTCAGTTATTTCCGACGCACTTTCATCATAATATCGTTTATTATGGTACTCAATTTTATCTCGTAGGTCTTTGATACGGTCCTTTATATCCATTAATAATTCTCCATTTCGTGTTTAACTGAATCCAACCTAGCCAGTGGGCCACCCGCCCGGTCGCGGAATCCGAGGATCGTAATTCAGAGCATGCGCTTTCCAAATCAAGCAATTCCCGCATCAGTTGATTATATTCCCAGTCGGCGATCTAGGGCTGGTCTTTAACAACATAATCGATCCAATTATTTATCCATTTCAACTCAAAATCCTGCCACCCGTCCGGATTAATAAAAAAGTGAAAAACATCCGGCCGGACGCGGAAATTTAGCTTCTTGGCGAGAAATATTTTTTGGGGGAGACAAATAGAACTCAATAATTATAACTATCATCGACAAGCCGGAGGGGTTTTTATACCGACATTTTGAGGCCGTGAAACACATGAAATTGAAGAATTGAGGATTTAATTAAACGACTTTGCGTAAAAGGGCAAAAGGGGCAAAAAAAACTAGCTTCAAAAGCTAGTTGAAAGCTGGTTAACACCGGTTCATGTTTCCATGTTTTCATGATTAGGTGGCAACCATTAACGAGCGTCCATAAAAACCGCATCTTTTGTAAAAAGACTTGGCCCCGCCCTGCCATAAATCGGTAGCAACTTCTAAACCATGACAATGTCGCTCTGTAGATTGTTTCTTTACAAATTCAATCAATGCTTGGCCGACTCCGCGGCCCCGGAATTCCTCGGTTACTACCAACTCCTGAATGCTGGCTACTTGTCCGCCATAATGAAACACATCAAAGTAATACAAGGTGACAAAGCCGATAACATGATTATGTACGGTGGCCACAAATGCTTCACGATCGATAGATTGAAAAAAGCCTCTAAAGATCCGGGCAAAATCATTTTCTTTTTGGCAAAAAATGCCGTCTGTCAACAAACGATGCAAACGAAAAACATCATAATAATCTTCTTCAGCTATTGGTCGAATTTGTAAACCTATCGGTGTCAAACTCATCGATATTCACCTCCTCTTTATTATTTTATATTTCAACAGTGGGCGGGACTCCCACTACGAATATCTCATACTATAATATCGTATGGAGGAAGATTTTTTTCTACTAAAATTTAATAATTTTCGATATTTATTTTAAGAAAAGTCTGATGGAATATTTTATGTAATTATTGTTAATATATTACAATAGATTATCGGTAAATACAATAGAAAATATCCTCATAATTGGGGATATTTTAATATTTGATGCCGCTAGATTTGTTCTCTTTAAAAACTCCCAAAGGGGGGAACTTATCCGCCTAAATAGGTCTGCTCTAATGTTTTAATCATCCGATACAAGATCTGATTGACCGGCGTTTCCACTCCATACTTCTTGCCTAGCTCAATGACCGTACCCGCAAAGGTCTCTACTTCAGTTTTACGGCAGGCCTCTACATCTTGCAGCATTGAAGTTTTTCCTGCGGCAGAAATCGTATCGATAACCTGAATATATTTTTGAATATCCGCTTCGCAAAGATTGATTCCATTCCGCTCCGCCAAGTGGATAACCTCGCGGGAAGCCATAGCCATCAATTCCCGGGCTTCAGCTACCTTTTGAAAAACGCCATAAGGCGCTTTCAAAATGGCTGAGGTTTGATTAATCCCGACATTCATCATAAATTTCCACCAAAGTTCCCTGAGCATATCCTCGGGGATCTGATAAGGTATCCCGACCCGGTCAAATAGTTCCTTGACTGCAGCTACTTTCGGTGAAAAGTTGCGATTCATCTTATCACCGAATACAATTTTCCCGATATTGGCAAACCGGGTAGAGGTTCCCTCTCGGGTAGCATCGGTGCCGACCACAAAAGAAAAGAGTAATTTATCATCTCCATAGGTCCGTCCGATGATTTCTTCGCTGGTTATTCCATTGAGCAAGGACAGTATAATCGTATGTTCAGCTACAAAATCACGAATATCCCGGATACTTTGTTCCAAATGGTGCTGCTTTACGGCAATCAGAATTAAATCGGCCGGACCCTGGGAAAAACCGGGTTGGCTGTACTGAAACGGATAAGGCTTGCCGTTGACGGTGATCCCGTTTTTTTGATAACGCCCAATGCGTTCCGGGTCGGCAATGACTGTCACTAGAGCAGGATCTGCTTCGAAAAGTAAGCTGGCATAGGCGCTGCCGATAGCGCCCAAACCGGAAATATAGACTTTTTGGATTTCTTTCATATCGATTCTCCTTTCCAATAACTATAACTCTACCAAATTCCCTGGGACTTTACCAGTCTTCCTAAAAAATAAAAAACGGGCATCGGTCGATGACGAAAGCGAGACCGTACCCATTTAAATTGTTAAGCTATCCCAACTAAGTGAAACAATGCTTATTGGGCTTCCCTTCTCAATTTCAGTTCCTTATTTTCAAACCCGCAGGCAGAGGCATAGATAGAAGTAACTTCCATGATTCGATGGTGAATTAAATCGATCGGATTATTGTTTATTTCACCTTGCATAACTGCTTGATATTGCTGCGGCATAAATTGAGCCAATAAAGTCAGCGGAATGGTCGTTTGCGATAGATTCCGCAATAAAATTTGTAATGCATTATTGACATCTGAGTGTAACCAGTAGTAACGTGAACGATCGCTAAAACTATATTTTCGGGCATATTTCAAGTAAAGAGCGTCGCCGTGATAGTGCTTTTGCCAATAAGCCGGTTGTTCCGACATTATCTTTTCAAGAACGCTTCTTAATCCGGATAAGCTGATGCTTTTCTTTCCGGCTAACCACTCGATCTCCATCATTTCTAAGGCAAAAACCGCTTCCCGAAAAGCAAAGGTCAAAGCGGGCCCTACCTTTAAAATGGCAAAGTGATCGCGAACCATTTCAGCGAGGCCCTTCTCCGTTTGATAGTCGGTGGAATGGGCTTCATATACTAAAGCTGGATATTCTGCAATTAAAGTTGAAAGCGCCAGAGCCTTTTCGGAATTGTAATGAAATACAATTTCATCCCCAAATTCAACTCCCGGTTGTACTACTAAAGCAATCACCCGTTCCCAGGCAGATTCAAGGCCTCTATCATAAAAAACTTTTTTGGTTATTTCAATGGTTTGTTTCGCGGCCGCCGGTTTGGTTACCGGTACAGTCTCTTCTGCGTTCTGGGCGCCTCCCGGCACAGGCACCTCTGTCCCGATCACATAAAGCGGTGCCTTATTGTAAGTTGATTTATTAGTGATGTAAGCCGCCTCCGCTGCCGAACATAAATCTGCGGCCCGGCCGGCTATCACTTCATCCGTCAAAGGACTGGCAGGATTCCCGGGATCATCGGCACAGCGCATACTGGCATCCAGATGTATTTTTTCGAAACCGGCCAATACATAATCCCGAACCATCTCGCCCGCTTTGGACATGGCACAGGAAGCATTCTCATTTTGCCAGGCGTTCGGCCCCAGATGATCGCCACCCAAAATAATACCATCAAGGGGAAAATCCATTTTAACAGCAATATTTTTAATATAGGCCACAAATTGTTCGGGATTCATTCCGGTATAACCACCCAATTGATTGACCTGATTGGAGGTTGACTCAATCAAAAGCGGTGAATTATCAGATTTCGCCTGTTTCATTGAGGCTTCCAGGACAAATTGGTTGGCGGAACAGATGGAATAAATACCTATGGGTTGGCCGTTTTTGTGATTATGAATTATCTCTACTAAAGAATTTTTGGGTAAACCTTGAATACTGTTCATCTTTTCTCCCGTAGACTTAATTTGGAAGCAAAAAACTATTTATCATTATTTCTACTTTTGGAACAATTCTTGGGGCAAATCTTCCCAGTGCGGTTGTCCATTGATTCCGCCCTGTGCAGTAGTATTCATAGCCCCGCAATAACTGGCCAAACGCAAACATTTCTCCACCGGCCAGTCATTAAGGTATCCTTTGAGAAAACCGGCATCAAAACTATCCCCTGCCCCTACTCCATCCACATATTGAATAGGAAATACCGGTACCCTCCAAATTTTATCTCCTTGACGCGCGATAGCCCCTAAACTACCCCTTTTTACCACTACTAACGGTACTATCTCGGACATTTTCTCCAAAGCGCGATCCAAATCAGCGATACCTGAAATTGCCATTAATTCATTTTCATTCGGCATAAAAACATCTGTTAATTCTAAGATTTCGCTTACCCCTTCCCACTTCTCTGCGGGATCCCAATTCGTATCAACGCTTACAGTTAACCCTTGACTCCGGGCCATCTTTAATATTTCCGCGAAATGAGGCCTCAAATTAGCCAATAAGAAGTAACTTCCCACATGAATATGTCTGGCTTTGGCTAGAAATCCTGCCGTTACCCGTTGGTAAGGCATTGCTGTTATTCCGGCTTCATCGGTCAAGATTGCCCGATCATTCTCCCGGCATAAAGCAAAACTGGCGGCAGTTCGAAATCCTTTTCTCATTTCAATTAAGCTTACATCAACCCCGCATTCGGTTAGCCGTGACTGCATAAAATGTCCGAATAAATCATCGCCCATAACTCCCGCCACTGCTGTACGAAGTTTAAGCTTAGCTGCCTGGCAAGCAAAGATCGGGCAAGAGCCGCCTAATTCAAGTAAGTATCCGGAAATCATTTTCTCTTTTTGACCAAACTCCGGATCAGCATTAGCCAAAACCAAATCAACGTTAAGGTCGGCCAGTGTTAAAATATCAAATTCAGGCATTTAATCACTCCTGGCTATGTAATCTTACGATAATGCCTTACGGCGAAAACCATAATAGCGGTTTAAAGAATTCTAATACTAAGTTGCTTTCAATAGGATAATAAATTCAAGAAGCAACTTAATATTTCAGACCAATTTGCCACTTGTGTTGTTATACTTTTGAATGCAAATTGGTATAAATCATTATGGAAGAAAGGGGCTGTTGCAAAAGTATGTAAAATCCATGAGATATCCAATATATTGCTCCGCTGATACGAAAAACATTGATATATTGAATATCTCGATCGAAATTTTTTATTTTGCGACAGCCCGTTTATCTACCCATTTTTATTCCAGAGTTTATTTACTTAGTTTCTTCCCATCAACTACTTTGCCGTTTAGGAAATCTGCGATATCGTCCGTAGCCGCTTTGGGTGTGCGTGTACCTAATAAGGCTTGCTGAACTGATACAATGGTCTTTTGTACTAACTCATCATACCATTCTACCAATGGAAGCGGTTTGGCAACCAAGGACTGTTGCCCAAATTGTTTCCAATAGGGGTATTTCTTGAGCAATTGATCGTCTTTATAAAGGTCTTTAAATAATGGCAAACTTCCAATTTGCATTGCCCGATCTTTATCTTTTTCCTTAGAGATCATGAATTGAATGTATTTCCAGGCCAATTCCCGGTTCTTACTGCCCTTAGGAATCGAAAAAGCCTCCGGCAAAGTCAAAGTTGTCTGTAATGAAGCTGTTTTGCCGGGAAGCCATGGTGCAACTTCAATTTGGCCTACAACTTTTGACTTTTTAGGATCATTGGCATAACTGAATGTGCTCGGCGGACCCTGGAAAAAGAAAGCACTTGAGCCGCGATAAAACAAATCGGCTGCCGCTTCTTGTGATAAAGTAGTGCTTGAAGGATTAACTAATTTTTCTTTTTTGATCATATCGACCATAAACGTGATTGCATCTAATGACGGGGATTTGTTAATAGTAATTTGACCCTTGTTATTAAAATAATTCCCGCCATAACTGTAAAGATAAAATGCAACCGAATTGGCAAGCGCCCATTCTTGATTCCAATACTCAGCAATCGGATATTCACAAATCCCGGCCTTTTTCAATGCTTTTGCTTGCGTTACCACTTCAGCCCAAGTTCTGGGTGGTGTATTAAATCCGGCTTTTTGCAACAAAGTTTTATTATAGAAGAAGAAACGGGTATCGTTATTCCAAGGGATTCCCAATAATTTCCCATTTCGAGTGAATGTGCTTACTAAACCCGGCAGCAGACTGTTAACATATTGTTTATCGGCGATATCATTGAGAGGGCTTACCCAACCGGTTGCCGCAAATTTGGCTACCCAACCGTTATCAAATTCAATGACGTCATATGAGTTTCCTCCTGCAGCCAAATCAGTCAATACTTTATCGGCGACTTCATCCCAGGACATTTGAATGAATTCTACCTGGGTTCCGGTTTTGGCCTCAAACTCTTTCGTTTGCTTCTCCCAAATACCGATCAAGTCCATTTCATGTCTGGGCATAATAACGGTTATTTTTGACGCTGCATTGACGACAATGGTTCCTGTAAAACACAGACTGACTAAAGCCACTAATAATACAAATAACACCATAGTATAGCGTTTCATTTATTTCACTCCTTTTTGGTTTTTAATGAATATTTTCTAAACCACTAGTATTAAAAGCCCACCTCCTTACTTGACTCTTGATTAAATTCTTCATCCTTTTACTGCGCCACCTGTAAGTCCTTGAACAATATACTTTTGGAACACTAATGCCATGATAACCGGTGGCAAACTGGCGACTACTCCAGCCGAAGCCATCGCAACATAATCTATCCCGACTTTGCTGGAATACTCCGAAAGCAAAACACTGATTGTTTTGGAGTTTAAAGTTGAGCTTAAAATAAAAGCCGTAAAAAACTCATTCCAGGCAATGATGAAGGCAAAAATTCCACAAGCGGCGAGACCCGGAGTTGAAAGGGGAATGATAATTCTAAATATAGTCCCAAACCTAGAACAACCGTCGATCCTGGCCACTTCTTCCAAATCCTTCGGTACACTGGTAAAATAACTTCTCATTAACCAGACCATTAATGGCAGAATAAAAGAACAATTCGCAAGTATCAAAGCCAAACGGGTATTGAGTAACCCTAAATCTTTCATGATAATATAAATTGGGATAATCAGGACCGCGAGGGGTAAAAATTGGGTGATCAGTATCAAAAGATAAAAGGATTTTTTCCCTTTAAAATTAAGTCGCGTAAAAGCATATGCTGCAAATGTTCCGGCGAAAAGACATATTAAGGTTGAGGAACCGGCAATAATAAGACTGTTAAGAAATCCGTACCGCAAGTCATGATTTGGACTTGACGAATCAGCCGTGCTTAAAAATATTTGTCGATAATTCTCAACATTTATTTTTTTAGGAATCCAATGCAGCGGAATAGCGGTAAGGTCAACCCGGTAGGATAAACTACTAATAATAAGCCAAATATAGGGAGCCAAAATACATATACAGATTAGAATAACCGCCAGGTATAATAAAATCCTTTGCAATTTTCTTTTCTTTGACCTTTGAGAAAAAATGGATTCCGTTAAGCCATCCATCCTATCATTATCATCATTTCTAAGATTTGTCATATATTTTACCCTCTTCACCATTTGCTTTCTTATTAATTCTTTCTAAAACCTCTCACTAAACTAATTCGCCTCAATGAGTATAGATGAATCGCCAATTATCGTTAATCTCATGTCGGTAGCTCAATAATCTTAACTCAATTCACGATTCAAGCTCTTGTTCTGTCAGCAAATTTTTAACATACACCATTACCAATATGGTTGCAGCCAAAGTTAATATATACGCCAGTGCCGACCCATAACCAAACTTTAAAAATTTAAAAGTATTTTGATAAATATAGTAAGTCAGCACATTGGTAGCGTCCGCCGGCCCACCTTTAGTCATTACATAGATAAGATCAAATTCTTTCAAAGCCCATATCGTTTTCAATACCAAAACCACCATTATCACCGGTTTTAACATTGGAATCACGACTTTCCGCAAGCATTGAAGACCGGTTGCACCATCAACTGTAGCGGCCTCATATAACTCTTTGGGTACTGATTGAAGCGCCGCTAAAATCAATAAAATCGCTACCGGAGTTTCCTTCCAAATGTTTGCGAAAATTACAATATGAAAAGCGGCTATCGGATTACCCAACCATATTTGATATGATTTTAATAATCCGATTTGATTTAAAAGGGCATTGAATGCTCCATAATTAGCATCAAAGATCCATTTCCACATGATTCCATTCACTACATAAGGAAGCGCCCATGGTAAAATAATTAGTCCGCGGACAAAGCCTCTTCCCTTAAAGTTTTGATTTAAAATTAGCGCAATCGAAAGTCCCAAAGCGGTCTCAATGGAAACGGTAAGCAATGCAAAATACCAAGTCTTACCAAAAGTCATCCAAAACATAGGATTCTTGAGGGCCTCGATATAGTTGCCCAAACCAACAAATTCTTTAGCGCTTGCCGGATTAAGCAAATCCATCTTCGTCAGGCTTATAGCCAACGAAGAACACATTGGAAAGACTAATAAACCAAAGATAATAATCGCGGTGGGTAATAACAATATGAAAGCCAGTATTCCGGGTCTTTCCATCAGACTCTGATGAGGCCGCGGTATTTTAGACATGTATAAACCTCCTTCGGATAGCAAATAAGAGTAAACTCTGCCGCTTATAATTTAATCCAGGGATCCAAACCTTCCGGTTGATCAGGGTTAATACCCTTATGAATCGCTTTATAATAAGCAAGCGCCTGTAAAATAAAGATAAATGAAACCCCTAATGCGGCATTGTCGAAATCTGAATCGATTGAAACTTGCAGCGCAACTCCGGGAATCGGAGAAATTTGCCGACTGCCAAAAACAACAACCTTTGTTCCCTTTTTTAATAAATCATTGATCAAGTCCAGTTGATAATGAGTCGCTGTTTCAGTAGTTAAACTCACTACCGCTAATGTATGATTATTAACTAAAACCATCGGCCCATGCCGGACATCCAACAGATGATAATATCGGCCGGGAGTTCTAGCGATTTCCATAAACGCCAAAGCGCCTTCGGTTGCTATTCCCTGGAGCTCGCCATCAGCTAAAACCACTGCATCATTCCAGTCATTTTCCGCAAGATTCTTTAATTTACCTTCGTATTTTTCCATAAAATCAATTCCAGCTTCGATCACTGCATCCAGATCATGAATTAACTTTTGATCATTGCATAAATGAGCCAATATCAATAAATTCACCATATAAAGATTGGTTACCGTTCTAGTCTGACAAACGCTTTCATCAAAAGCCCACGGAATTTCTAGTGTTAAGTCCGCAGTTTTGGCTAAATCCGAATTTTCAACACAAGTAATGCCGATAACCGGCAATGAAGGTTGCAGGGATTTAACATTTTTAATCGCCTGTATTACTTCACTGGTATTTCCGGAGCGGGTTGGCGCAATAAGCAGAGCGCCATCAAACAATTTTGCATAACTTGTATAGTTCAGCATCAGATCCCCCGATGCAATGGCCGCCGAAGCTATACCCAACCTTAATCTGCATGTAAATTCGGCGGATTGACAAAGATCATAACTTGAACCGCATCCTGTAAAAATTATACTCTGGGGGGATTTCTCATTATAAAAACGAACCACTTCATCTTTTTTTGCCGTTATGTAATCAAAAGTCTTCCTTAGCGCTTCATATTGAGATTTAATCTCTTTATAAGTATAATTCATAAAAATTTATCTCGCTTTCTTATTATTAATAATATCATTTTATTATATTGTTATAACCATTATTCGTAAAACAAAACGTTTATAAATATGAAACCTTCTTCCACCTCATTCTTTTATGAATTTTTGTTCCAATATGCGATAATTATTTCAAGACAACCTTGTATTTATAACGATCACCACGGATAATTCCATGACAAAATTCTACAATTCGTTCATTTGCATAGGTACACCTTTCCAATAAAAGACCCGGCGCATTTTTCCCAACATGTAAATAAAAGGCGTCATTAGAATTTATAACTACCGCTTCAAAAGTCTCAATGGCTTCATTGGGGATTAAATTATACTTGGTCTTCAAAGTATTATATAGGCCCTTCGCCGCAATCTCATCCGCAGTCAATCCGGGACACAAATCACAAGGTATATAGGAAATCTCAACCGCAAATGGTTCATTATTCGCCAGCCTGAGCCGTTTAATACAATAAACCATCATTCCCTTTTCATTAAAATGTCTGGCAATCATCTCATCGCCGGCTATCGCTTTAAATTCAATAATATCAGTACTGGGGGTATACCCCATATTGCGAATTTCTTCGCTGAAACTATAAAAACTTGACAGCCGCTGTTCGATCTTGGGAGCTGTTACAAAGGTCCCCTTACCTTGCTTTCGATATAACAGTCCTTCATTCTCTAATTCTTCCAACGCCTGTCGAACCGTAATCCGGCTAACTTCATATAAATCACACAATTCTCTTTCAGTGGGTATCTTACTGTCAATTTCCCACTCATTGCTTTTAATCTTGTCCACCAATATTTCTTTTAACTGATAATACAAAGCAACCGGCGCTTTTTCATTTAATAAAATTGCTTCCACCGCATTTCTAATGGTTATAACAATATAATAATATTATACTATACTTAAAAATATTGCAAGCTTTTTTTATTGATACCCTTACCTGATACCCTTTCACTTTGCAAGATGATAGGTCACAAACCGGTCCAAAGACTTGATAGCAGAACGGATATCGGTATAGACCGGCAAACCATTCTGCTCCATAATTGAAACAAAGTCTTGATAATACCGGCCGGCGTTAACTGAGATTACAATGGGTTTGGCATATTTCTTACTTAAGTCGACCAACAAATTGGCTAAACTATCTTGATCGTGACAATTCTCGGGAATGGTTTTCAAAGTCACCGAGTGGGGTACCACCGCCACGAACACGCAATCCACATTGGGATCCTGTAAAACAGCTTCAACATAATCGGCATACATATGGTCATCGGCCATCGGTGTGATATCCAAAAAAGGCGTCGAAGTATCGACCATACCATGCCGGTTGATGATATTCAGTTTTGCGATTGTCTCCGGATTTAATTGAGCCTGTTTTAAGTTTTTTAATTCATCAGCTCCTACCGTAGATTCAAAACCGGCATTGACTACCCCGGCCACCCGGTTGCCGCTTGGAATTTTCCGGGCCAGCATCGCGAAGACCTTGACGTAATCATAATGATCTTCAATGTTCTCGGCTAAGACAATTCCCGCCTGCAGGCATGCTGACTTAAAAACTTCATAACTGCCGGAGATTGATGCGGTATGAGATGCTGCTGCCCTGGCTCCTGCCTCAGTTCGACCGGATTTGTAGATGATGATCGGTTTTTTGATCTGCCGGGCCAATTGGAACAGTTGACGGCCTTCCCCCGGGTCCAGTCCCTCGACATATAGAGCCAACAGATCAATGCTGCTTTGACCGGCAAAATACCCCACCAGATCGGTAATATTGACATCATACTTATTGCCGAAACTGACAATTGCTTTAAAAAGCCGGTTATTTTGAAGTCTATCGATTTCGGTCACGGAAAAGGCGCCGCTCTGGGTAAGCAAGACAGTGTTGCTGTAATCGGAGTACTTGATCTCAAGCCGTTTCTCTTGGACAAATAAAGTGTTCAATCCGCTATCCTGACCGGAGGGGGCCCAAAAAACTCCCATGCAGTTAGGTCCGATGATACGAGTGCCT
>DNPP01000189.1:1782-2744 GCA_003501365.1 Bacillota bacterium | reverse complement strand
GCATTTTTCATGTATTATGTCCTACTCAATTGCTTTAACTAGAATCCGGCAAGCAACCCCAAAACCTCAGTCGTATTTAATCAATGAACCCGATCCGGCCAATTTTTCTGCGCCATTGCAGAAAAATTGTCACTTACTGGCCGGATCGAGGTTAAAATTATGGGTAGAAAGCGTATTATAAAGTCTCCACCCCAGAAGCCAAATTTCCTCTTGAAAACGAGTGTATTACTCGTCCAACCGAAAAGAAACTATGTATTTTCTTAAATTAAATTCTATATCTTTGTTTACTAATCCTCTTTTCTTTTGCAACCTCAGGCGTTTATTTTACCGATGAACCGTGCATTTTCGATAACGGTGCATCACTTCCGGATTAATCTCCCGGATTGCAGTTTTTTCAACAATTAATTCGCCACTTGATAAGCTAGTCGATCTAATGGAGAACCCGCCGGAAACACTCGGGTCCCGAGCTCCCGATCCAAAAGTAATAAACCTTCCTTTGACTCATTAACCAATTTCACTTGCTCAGAAATTTTCGAAGTGTCCGCTTCCTCCTGAACTTGTTCATTGATGAACCAAGCTATCAAAGGCTCCGCGATATATTCATTCTCCTCCCGGATTGCTTTCATCAGCTCGCTAATTTTTTCGGTAATAAACTGTTCGTGATGATAGGCAGCCTCCCAAGCTTCCGCCGGAGAATTCCAAGAAGTCTGTAATTGTTTTAAGTCTAACAATTCCACACTACCGCCCCGGTCAATAATATAATCGAAAAATTTCATCGCATGAGTCATTTCTTCGTGGGCTTGACAGCGCATCCAGTGAGCCATACCATCCAAATTCAATGAATGAAAATAAGCGACCATCGATAAATAAATATAATAGGATTCAAGTTCATTTTTAATTTGGCGATTCATCATTTCTTTAATTCTTTGGTTAATCATAATACATACACCCCTTCATTTTTT
>DNPP01000189.1:0-1370 GCA_003501365.1 Bacillota bacterium | reverse complement strand
GGATTAATATAAAAGATTCCCAGGGGCAGTTTATCGGTTTCAATTGCTTTGGCAAAAGCAGCGTTCCTATCGGAAGGATCATAACTATCGTCCAGGTAATAGGTGTGATCCTTAAACCATTGATAGGTATTATGTTTGTTAAAGGAAACACAGGGCTGGAAAAGATCCACCAAGGCATAACCGCGATGCGAAATAGCTTTTTTAATAATCTCCTTGGCCTGAGCAGCATCGCCCACAAAAGCACGGGCTACGAAGGAAGCATCGAGTGCTAACGCCACCGCGATGGGGTTAAACGGATCATTCTTGACTCCGTTAATTTGCACTGGAGTTTTGAAGCCCGGTTGACTGGTTGGAGAAGCTTGTCCCTTGGTCAGCCCATAAACCATGTTGTTGTGAACAATATTGGTGATATCCGGATTGCGCCGGATGGTGTGAATGAAGTGATTGCCGCCTTCGCCGTACATATCGCCGTCACCGCTTTCGGCAATAACGGTAAGCCCGGGATTGGCAGCCTTAATGGCCGTTGCCGGCGGCAGAGCCCTACCATGTAAGCCGTTAAAGAAATTACATCGCAAATAGTGGGGTATTTTGGCCGCTTGACCAATCCCGGAGACCATGACTAAGTCTTCCGGTCTGATCTCTAGTTCCGCCAAAGCTTGTTTCAGGATATTCAAGATTCCGAAATTGCCACAACCGGGACACCAGCTAATATTGGTGACTTCATTCTTATAAATCGAATTGGGAGGTGGCATTATTCTCCACAATAATGGTTTGCGATGCCTTATTCAGATATTTGCCGATTTCCTCCGATAGTGGGAAGACTTGCTTGAAATGAAGGAAAGCGACTTCATTATTTTTTATAATCCCCAATGCTTCCTTAATGACTTCATAGGTAGAGCCCCAACCGATGATCAAAACCCGGTAATCAGGGTTGCCGATTAACTCCGGCGGAATTGTTGTTTCTTTGATTAAAGCCATTTTCTGAAGGCGTTTTTGGTTCATTTGAACCCGCAAGTCCAGATCTTCCGTAAGATGGCCTGTTTGATCATGTTCATCACTATCCACCCCTACCAAGCCTGTCCCATACCCGGGAACACCACGGGGTGAAATACCATTCGCGGTAAATTGATAGCGCCGGTAATCGGGCCCGGTTTCAACAATATGTTGGGTTACATCAAGTATGTTTGGATCAAAAACCGGAACATTACGATAGGCATCCACCAAAAATTGGTCGGTGAGAATGAACACCGGTACCTGGAACTGATCCGCTAATTGAAAAGCTTTTTGAGTGAGATAAAAGGCTTCACTATGATTACCGGGCGCCAGGATTATCCTGGGAAATTCCCCATGACCCGCATAGAGAACCAATT
>DNPP01000167.1:26066-29459 GCA_003501365.1 Bacillota bacterium | reverse complement strand
CCGAAACCGGAGGTAGCGGCGGCGGTAGGCCGGATTTGGCTCAGGCCGGCGGAAAAGAACCGGGTAAGATTGATCAGGCATTGCAAGTGGGTGAACGGATGATCCTGGAGTTACTGAATAAGTAAGAGCCTTTTTGAATGAATAGGCGCTGATGATTTGAGTCGGCGCCTTTAGTTCTTTTTGAATCTTTTGGACCGACTCGACGAATCATGGAATAAAACATCTTAATGTATATCACTACCCAATTTCTCCCATAATGTTTTTAGGTCAAGGTTGGGAGGAAATGAATATGTTCAAGAGTTTTATGATCAAAATGATTTGGGCGTCAGCATTTTTAGCGATATTTTCTTTAAAATTCGTGGATGTATCGATTGGCAAATTACAAAATGAATATCCTTTGGAAGCAGGCTGGAAAGCGGTAGGATTGCCGCTACAAGCTGTTGAAACCGAGACATGGTTGCAGTTTAATAAACAATGGATGAGCGTTTATGAATTGAAGCAATTGATAAGCAGCTTACAAAATAAGTTAGGTATCATCACTCATTCCAAGCCGACCTATGGTGAGCAGGATGGCATGACTTATGCCTCCTTGGAAGGCAAAACCAATGATAACACTAGTGTTATCATCACGATTCAATCAATGATTACCGACAACTCCAGCGAAACCCAGTTGGGAGTCAATACTAACCATGACGGAGGCGTAGCTAACTTAATAGGGTATGTATCAGGGATGAAAAATCGCATTATGGCCATAGGAAAAGAACCGCATTTTAAGGTCTTGCTGTTTGGTGAATATAAAGGCAAATTAGCGCAAAATGTAATTAAGGAGTTTTCGAGCAGGGTATTTAATAAAATTAAGGCTGAATTGGTAGATTCGTCATATGAAGCCGGGAATAGCACTCAGAAAGGATTCTCCAAGTTGATTCCGGATCAGGTCACGTATGACTCAAAACAGATGAATATTGAGATTGGCACCCGATATGATCGAGAACGCAATATTACCCAAATTGTGTTGGCATCTCCCAATTTAAGCGATGGGACATAAGGTTAGTATTGAATTGAAACTAATTTCCAGCCAGTAATACTAGTAAAAAAAGGGATACCCAGTGGTTCATATTGTAGAACTATTGGGTTTTTTAAATTGTTCCAGACAATAATTCCTTTGCTTAGTTTGAGCGCGTGAATTGCTTCCGGTTTACCGTTGATCATCACTGGAAAGATGATATTATCTTTGACGGTTAGAGTGGTGGGAGCCCAATTCACCGCACCGGTGCCTCCCTCTCTGAACTTTCCGGCATTGGCGTTATCCCGGAGCTCCGTAAGCACCTGGACTGAAAGCCAGGGAGCAGTATCAACGGTATCCTTAGTTTCATTTTTTGTAAACCAAGGATTGAAGTTGCGGCTGTTGGCGAGATTGTAAATAATGCGGGTACCGGTAGTTTCAGTACCATCTTTCTCTTTCTTGAGCCAGGTAAAAGTCAAGGATTCCGGAAAAGAATTTTTAACCACTTGCACTTGCCAGGTTTTATCCTTCTGTTCCATATGTTCAAAGATATAAACAAAGTTCAATTTCATGCCGGTATTGATCGGTTGGAAATCTTCCGTACTATCGGCTGCGAAGACTGTTATAAAGGCTTGAAATAAAAGTAAGAATAACATTACAAAAAAAGCTATACGTCGCATGGCGTTTCACCTCGGAATCAAATTACAAACCCCAATTTTACATTAAACAATTAATTGATTTGATTCAATTAATTTGGGTAAAGTCCTTTATTTGGAATAATTATATGCGAAACAAATTGTTTTCAACCCGGAGAAGAAAAGCGATACTTTGGGGTGGAAGTCAAAAGAGACCGGGGGTATGTTTTTTGGTTTTTAAACAATATCAGGGTATTTTTGTTTGATCGCTTGGATAATATCATAGGTTTCCATAAAGGCCATAACTATCTCAGGATCAAATTGGATACCGCTTTGTTCTTTTATGTAGGCGAGGACCGCATGCTCTTCCCAGGGCTCTTTATAAATTCTTTTGGAAATAAGGGCGTCATATACATCGGCTAAAGCCACAATCCGGCCCTCGATAGGTATCTCATCCCCTTTTAGTTTCGCGGGATAACCGGTGCCATCCCATTTCTCATGGTGCGTCAGGGTAACTAGCGCCGAAAGTTTATCCAAATCCGAGTATGAGTCCGCAAAAAGATTGGCCCCGCATTCGGTATGCTTTTTTATCTTTTCAAACTCTTCGGGGGTAAGTTTTGAGGCTTTATTAAGGATTAGGTCAGAGATGGCAACCTTGCCTACATCATGAAGCATGGCAGCGATCATCAAAATATCTTTTTTTCGTTTTATCTCATCTTTGGCAATCCCTTTTTTTGTGGCCCAGTGGTTGTATATTTCTATAGTGTAGGCGCCGACTCTTTTCACGTGAGTGCCGGTTTCCTTGGGATCACGCAGCTCGGCCATTTTTGTCATCCTGAGGATAATTTCCCGAGTCATTCGGGTTCTTTCAAGGGCAACGGCAGCGCTATTAGCAAAAAACGTTACATAGGATTTATCTTCTTCATTAAAAGGGATGATCTTGCCACGGGGGTCTTTGGCATTGATAATCTGAATTACACCAATAATTTCGTTAAAGCATGAAAAAAGGGGGATAGTAAGCATGGAACCGGTCCGATAATTTGATAATCGGTCAAAATCGTGATTGGCGGAATAAATAACCCCCTCGGGCAGATGATAAACATCATCAATCATTAAGGGTTTCCCTGTTAAAGCCACATAACCGGAGATAGAGAGCTGATTAAGGGGGATTGTAAAATCGGAATAGATATACTTATTACTGACCGGGTCACATAGGGCCAACGTATCATTGTGGACATAACTAAATTCCAATACGCTATCCTTAACCATGTATATCGACCCGGCATCAGCATGGGTAAACCTTCTGGTTTCCAAAAGAATATGATCCAGCAATGAATCGATATCTTTAATTTGATTTAGTTGTTCAATTATCGAGAGCAGCTCGTTAAACTTGACTTGATTCTCCACTGCATTCATAACGGCCTCACTAACGTAACCATAATTATAAATTATGAAATATCATTTAAAGCTTACATTCATAGATGATGGATGTCAATACCTATATGATAAGCTTTTTACTAGCAATCAGGGATAAGATCAAGAAAATATGAAAATTAGGATGTAAAATAGGAAGAAAACAGTTCCTCTATCATTGTTTAATCGCTAATGTTATTCTAATCTTAAGCCGATTGTAATGACATAATACCATAAGCAGCGAGGGATAGATCATGGGTAAATTAAACAGGATCATTTTTATTTTAATGGGATTAACGCTGGTGATGATCACAGGGAATATTCCAGTGAAGGGAAAAGCAG
>DNPP01000167.1:23691-25647 GCA_003501365.1 Bacillota bacterium | reverse complement strand
AGGGGAGATGCTTATTATAACAAAAGTATCGAACCGCGGACGGAAGATCCTGACTTGCAACCCGGTTTTGACGCATTGCAATATTTAATCGAGAGGGCCCATGAAAACCATATCGAGGTCCATGCCTGGCTGAATACATTGGTGGCATGGAACCGTCCCACTTTACCCAAAGATCCAAATCACGTATGGAATTTACACGGTCCTCGGGCCTCCGATAAAGATACCTGGGTATCCTATTATCGTGTTTATGATTCGGCCAAAAAGAGCTGGTCGGATAAGTTGTATTCTTCCTATTATCTTGATCCCGGCAACCCGGAGGTAGTTGATTACACGACTGCAGTATATTTAAATGTGGTGAAAAATTATGATGTTGACGGTATTCATCTGGATTATTCCCGTTATGCCGGAACTGAGTGGGGCTATAACCCGACCAGTGTGGCCCGGTATAATGTCCGTTATGGAAAAACCGGTTTGCCGTTGCCTGAAGACCCGGAGTGGGGTGAATGGCGGCGGGAACAAACTGCTAATTTAATGCGGAAAATCTATCTCAACGCCATTGCCGTCAAGCCCTATTTAAAAGTTTCTTCCGCGGTGATTACTTGGGGTGAAGGACCTGTTGCTGAAGAGGATTGGGAGAAGTCCCGTGCTTATGTTCAGGTCTTTCAAGACTGGCGGGAGTGGCTCCGGGAAGGGATTGTGGATATGGCTATTCCCATGAATTATTATAGTGAATGGAAACCAGACCAACAAAATTGGTATAATCATTGGATCGAATGGGAGAAAAACCATCAATACGGCCGTCAGATTGTGATCGGACCGGGGATTTTCATGCAATACATTGAACAATCTTTAGATCAAATCCGGAGGGCCCAAGCGCCGTCTGCTCAGGGGAATAATGTCGCCGGAGTGGCGCTGTATGCATACGGGGCGAGTAATCTTTACAGTAGTGACGATTACAAAGAAAGCACGTCATCTCGAGGGCTCGCTCGTCAACCTTATCGATTTATGCCGGAAACCAATGAATGGTTCTTCCATTTGTTATCCCAAGGCGGCGGTTATTTAGATCCTGTGTTAAACCGGCAGATCGATACTACCCCGGTTTTTCCGTCGACGGCGGCTATTCCGGATATGCCATGGAAGTCGCAACCGACCAAAGGGTATCTGATGGGGACGATTTCCGATTCGAGCGGGGTAAGCAATGAGCATCTTAAGGTGACGGTCTTATCGGTATATCCGGCCGATGTAAATGTTTATCGCCAGGTCTATACCGATGGCAGCGGATGGTACGGTTTAGCGGAACTTCCACCGGGAAACTATCGCGTAACACTTGGGCAAGAAGGTTCCGGTAAAACTAGAGTAACTGAGATTACAGTCCAGCCAGGGCAGGTAAGTGAAGCAAATTTTAACCAATGAAAAGACTCAAATGTGATTTTCACTAGGAATTATTTAATTCACGGCGAATTTATCTGATCTTGAGGGAAACCTAATTTAGGATCCGGCATTTAGCATCTAGGCGCAAGAAAGGACAAATGTAATGGGAAAAACCAGGGAGCACCGGTCTGAAAGAGTGGAGTTTCTATTGATAAAATGTTTGTTTTTTATAGCTAAGTCCATCCCACTCCTTATCAGTAGTTGGCTGGGGAGAGGGCTAGGAGCACTGGCCTTCAGACTTCTCAAGTCGCGTCGCAACTTGACGATTGAAAATATTCGGGAAGCCCGGGAACGAGGCCATTTGCCGCAAAATACCAACGACCTTCAGTTGGCTAGGAAGACCTGGGAGAATCTGTGCTTGCTGGGAATCGAATTTGCTTATTATCATAGTTCCCCCGAGGCAATCCGCCGTGCGGTCTCGCTAGAGGGCGCTGAAAATCTGAAGCGGGCATTGGAAAAGAAAAAGGGAGTTGTGCTACTTACCAGTCACATCGGCAATTGGGAACTGATGGGTATGGCGTTTGC
>DNPP01000167.1:10313-23345 GCA_003501365.1 Bacillota bacterium | reverse complement strand
AAAAAATCGGGATTAAACTAATTCGTAAAAGGGGGTTTTTACGGCCGATTATTGAAGCATTGAATCGCAATGAAATCGTGGCATTCTTCACGGACCAAAATGCCCATGGATCGGGAATTCCTTTGCAGGTGTTCGGTAGAGAAGCCCGGATCCCCCGGGGCGCTGCCGAGTTTGCTTTAAGACTTGATAAACCCGTGATTTTTGCCTATATGATTCGGGAAACTCCATTGGAACACCGTTTAATTATATCTGAAGAAATTCAATTAACCCGAACTGGGGATTATAAAAAAGATTTACAGCAAAATACCGCTCATTTTATGGAATTGATCCAGGCGGCAGTTAGCCGGCGTCCGGAACAATGGTTATGGATGCATAAATTATGGAATACGCGGATTAAGGTTTAATAACCTTAAAATTGTTCAACATTAAAAACCATTTAGAATAAAGGTATTAAGTTTTTATTGGCCAAAGAGAACCGTGATTCTTGCGAGAAAAGCAGGATGCAGGATGACGGTTCTCTTTTAATCTTGATCATATTTTTGTTAACTGTTTTTATTATCCCGGTAATTGACAGTATTGGCTGTGAGGGTTTATATTGAAGAAATAATTGGTGAAAACTAAGTGTGATGTACACTACCGTGTGACGCAGAGGCAAAGAATGACAAGACTTCGAAATTTGCTACGTATATTTTGGATTTTCCTTACGATTGGGTCATTTACTTTTGGGGGAGGCTATGCCATGCTTCCGTTGATCCAAAAGGAAGTGGTTGATCGGAGAAAATGGATATCCCAGGCAGAAATCGTGGATATTTTTGCCATTTCTCAATCGGTGCCCGGAGTAATTGCCATCAATGCTTCACTTTTTATCGGCAACAAGGCGGCAGGAGTACCGGGGGCAGTCGCGGCCGCCCTGGGAATGATTTTGCCGGCATTTATTTCAATTATTTTAATTCTGCTCGCTTTAATTAATTTAAAAAACAATATCTATGTTGAAAAAGTGTTGGGTGGAATTCGGGCTGCTTCGGCGGGTTTAATTTTGCTCGCCGCAATTAAACTAGGCAAGGGAATCTTAAATCGGAAAAATATCCTGGGGTGGTTTATTGCATTTCTTTCATTCGTAATTATTGCGCTAATGAATGTCAATGCAGCCTGGGCAGTAATAGGTGGCGGGGTTATCGGCTATGGGACATATTTGCTGAAATGGAGAGCCAAATGATCGTTTCCTATCTTAAATTATTTTATATTTTTTTTCGGATCGGACTTTTTAGCTTTGGGGGCGGATATTCGATGCTGCCTATGATATATCAGGATATTCAG
Source organism: Bacillota bacterium (assembly GCA_003501365.1). Classification (GTDB taxonomy): domain Bacteria; phylum Bacillota; class UBA4882; order UBA8346; family UBA8346; genus UBA8346. Next base: position 22,028 of record DNPP01000167.1, on the reverse strand, counting down.
ACTTTTGGCCTGATGTCCCCCCATGAGTTTTCCAATGTGGTCGCTTTATCTCAGATGACACCGGGCCCCATCGCGGTCAATGCTGCTACTTATGTCGGCTTTCAGTCGGCCGGTTTTTGGGGAGCGGTTTATGCCACTATCGGAGTAGCACTGCCATCGTTTCTGATCATTTTAATCATTGCTGCCTTCTTGAACCGGTTTAAATCGAGTCCGACTATTCAAGCAGTATTGGCGGGAATCAGGCCGGCAACAGTCGGAATGATTGCAACGGCAGTGCTTTTCTTCGGTAAGACTTCAATTTTCCATGAAGGCTTTTTTAGCCTCTCCATGGTCCGCAATCCGCTGCATTTTGTCAGTATTCCGGGAATGATTATTTTTGGAGTGACCCTCATCGGGGCCACGCTTGGTAAGATTGGGCCGATTCCGCTGACCATTTTAGGGGGCATTCTGGGAGCATTGATTTTATAAATCAGTTGATTTCGATCGTATAACTACAGATAAATTCAGTTTCCTTTGCCAAACTGATCATTAATTCTTTCTCCCTAAATTCACCGCTGAAATTATCGGTGTCCGCCAATCCGTGCCATGGTTCGATGCACACGAAAGGGGCATCTTTTGGTTGCCAGATACCCATATGGGGCAAATTTGAATAGGTTAAAATAACTTCTTTGGAGGTTTTATCACTTTTAAGGGAAACTTTTTGGGATTTTAAATTTTTGAACGCGAGAGCACCTTCATTAAACAGTTCATGATTTAGGGGAAGAAGCTTCGGGCTTTTTAATTCCAACTTCTTAGATTTACCGCTAATGATCAGGTTGGCACTGTCCAAATAAAGCCTTTCCAGTTTTTCAGGGTATTCGAACTCAATATAGTAGTCTGCAAATTCGGTTTCATGCGCCATGGGGCAGTTAAAACCGGGATGAGTGCCGATCTGGAAATAGATGATTTTCTCATCGACATTTTCGACTTTATATTCGATTGTGAGCTTGTTTTGGCTTAGGGTATAGGTTATATACAGGTTGAATTGAAAGGGATACATCGCCAAGGTATCTTTATTGGATGAAAGTCTATATATCACCCTTGTTTCGTTTTCCGCGCTCAGTTCAAATTCACTTTTGCGGGCGAAGCCGTGATTACCGATCTTATAACTGACGCCATCGATTTTGGTTTCACCATTTTTTAAAGCGCAGACAATGGGAAATAATACCGGCGCATGTCCGGTCCAGAATTTTTTATCCCCGCTCCAGATATATTCAAAGTTATCCGTAAGCTTCTTAAGGCTTACCAGTTCGGCTCCAACATTAGTAATTTCGGCAGTACAAAATTCATTCCGCAATATTTTATTCATGGTAATCCTCCGTTTATCGCATCAATTAAATTTGAACTATCCTATTTGAATATTTTAACAGTTTAATGTATCGGTTATATCTTATCATTTTATTTGTTGCAGATCAAAAAGAATTACCGATAATAATTGGGGCATTTGCAAAGGATAGGCCATCCGAGCAGGTTTTCTTTGTGAATGGGCAGCTTTTTTCTCTAGCTGTTCCAAGTTATATTAACATGAATCCGGCAAGTAACTTTCAGATTCACTTAAAATGAGAACTTGCCGGATTCTGTAGAAAACCCGATCCGGCCAATTTTTCTGCGTCACCGCAGGAAAATTGCAATGTACTTGCCGGATCGAGGATTAAGTCATCATTTTCATGGGAATGGGCAAGTCGATCTTTTAAGAGTTTTTATAACTATCACCAATTATATCTTAGTAAAAACCTATGTTTTTGGTATACTACCGTTAGGGTATAATAAAACATGAAGCATGGTTTTTGGATTTTGGTAGATTCCGTATGTTATGGAGTAGTTTTGGTTCCTTCTTATCAGTATATATTCAATAAGAATAGCCGTAGGTTCAACTAAATGGCAACAATTTTGTTTTATCCGGTTTATCTGGTAATAAGTTTCATTTTTTCGCTTATTTATATCCCCAAAAAAGTTTACAAAGAACACCTTATTTACGGCATGTTGGTCGGAGGTCTGGGCGATATGGCGGTGGTAGGTATTTTTGCGAACGTATTTCATCTGATGTGGTTTAAAAATGCCGGATTTTTTAATGTTTTGGGTCAGAATTTTCTTTCTCCTCCTTGTTGGACTTTTACGGTCATGCTTTTTTTGTATTTTTTGCCGCGGCGGCGGCCGTTTTTATATCTTTATATTCTTGTGTTCGCAATGTACAGTTTTGGTTATGGTATCTTAGTCCATAATGTCGATTTATATGATTTTCGACCTTGGTTTTACTATGGGATGTCGCCGTTTATTTTTGGGGGATGGTGGAGTTTTGCGGCTTGGATATTTATAAAGACCAGTCCTTTAGCACAAAACGGTCAATGGAGCTCCGGAAAAACTGAATAAGATTGACGATAATGGCGTGTGTTTTGATGCCTTACGATGCCTTCCTCTGCCTAAAAGGAGGGCTTTTTTGTTGCTATCATTGAAAAATATGGTTTATTATGTACCGGCATCCCAGGATCACCGATTATTGGATTAAAAAAACCAATGTTTATGAAATCTGTCAAATGGGAATAATTATAGCCATTAATTGAATGGAGCTTTTTTATGGTCACTGTTTTAGCTTATCCAGTATTTTTAGTCATATTGTTCAGCCTGTCCCTTATTTATATTCCTAAAAAAGACTATAAAGAGTACTTAATTTATGGATTTTTACTCGGTGGCCTGGGGGACATGGTTGTGGTGGGCTTGTTTCAAAATATTTTTCATATCATTTGGTTTAAAAATCAAGGTATCTTTGGTGTTGTGGGTCAAAATTTTCTTTCTCCGCCTTGTTGGACTTTCACGGTAATGCTTTATCTCTATTTCCTGCCAAGAAAAGGGGTAGCTCAATATCTTTATGTTTTGACTTTTGCGGCCTATAGTGTGGGTTATGGTTTGGTGGTTCATAATGCCGATTTGTTTGATTTTAAACCTTGGTATTACCCTTTTTTTAGTTATTTGACTTTTTTGGGTTGGTGGGCTTTTATCACAGTCGCCTTTATGAAAACGAGCCGCCTGGCAAAAGATGATTAGTTATGAAGGATAGTTTAGTTTGGGCATACCTAAACTAAAAAGCGGGAATCACCCCTCTTGAAGTTGCGCTGATTAAATTATTAGAACAAATAAAGGAGACCGAGGTATTGAAGGACCGATTTACAAGGGGTTTTTTGTCCGGGTTAATAGCAGCGATACCGTCGCTTGCCTTCGCAATTATCTCATTTTCATTAAAATGGACTACCCTTCGGTGGGCACATTTTGCCGCGCTCTTAATATATGGTCGGAAAAGCACTAATCTGGGAGAGAACGTGTTTTCTTCACTAGCAGTTTTCTTTTTTTGCGGAATGCTGGGGATTATTTGCGCTTTCATCGTCCCCAAAATATCCAGTACGAACTATTTACTGAAAAGTTGGGTCTTCAGTATAGCGATTTGGTTTTTTGTTTTTGTGGTAACCTTTTTATTTAAAGTCCCCGGACTGCTTATTATACCCTATAAAACGGCGGTTTCCAATTTTATTGAGGCGACCATTTGGGGGCTCTCGCTGGGCTATGGTTTGAAATGGTTTGATCGTCGATTAACCCTGAGTCACAAGCAGTCTTAAAACAGGTTACATAACCAAAAAATGCGGGATTTAGTCAAGTGCTTCGCTGTAACCGCAGCTTTTATAATAATCCCGCTTTTATAACTAAACTGGAGCCGGGGGAAGGCAGGGACCCTTAATGCCTATATCCCGGGTGTTCCGGAGCGAATACCGATCAGTCGCAAATACCGTACGGAAGTAATGAAAGCAAGGAAATTAATTAATAAATCATAACCAAAACCGCATCTCGTGTATCAAACTCCGCATTTCGCGTAAAAAGTATTAAAAAAAACATTTATGGGCCGTAAAATACACCATAGATGTTCTTTTATTTATTCTATGATAATTGAGGCTAAATAATGAAAAAGCTATTGCCGGTCGGTTTTCTAATCTGTGCCTTTTTCTTGGCGGGGAGTTGCGGGGCTAGGCTCTTTGCCCAAACGCGGCTATCGCCAGAAGCGGTCTTTTTGCAAGGAAATAATGAAGAAGTAAAGATGTATCTCGCCAAAGGCTTAATGGATCCCAATATGAAGATTCGGGGGGAAACGCTTTTAGGCATATCATGCCACGGAGAGCAGGAACTTGCCAAGTTCCTGCTGGGCATGAAAGGGATCCGGGTCAATGACTGGAGCGTTCATCACGATGTTGAAGCGAATACGACTTATACGGCTTTGATGGCCGCTGTCCAATACCCTGAAATCGTAAAACGGTTGATTGATAAAGGGGCATTGGTGGATATGCGGGAAACGACCAGCTCTCCAAATAAAAATCAACAAAGTCGGCAGACTGCTTTGATGAAAGCGGCTATCGGGGGGTATTCGGGATCCGTTAAACTTTTGATCGATAAAGGCGCGAACCTGAATCTCCAGGATGCTCTGGGCCAAACAGCTTTAATGCACGCAGTAGGGAATGTGTATGGGGTCAATTATGAGACCAAAACCGAGGACACGACCTGTGTCAAGCTACTTATTGATAAAGGCGCCAACTTGAATATTCAGGATCCGATCGGAATGACAGCTTTATATCAGGCGGCTTCCTGCGGTCTGTCGGAAACTGCCAAGCTATTAATCAATAAAGGCGCAAAGTTTGATATGCCGGACGGATCAAATGCGGTGTACTGGGCGATTATGAATATCAATATGGAACCGGCCAGGAAGACGGAAATGGTCAGGCTGTTCTTGGATAAAGGGGCCAAAGTTGATGTTTCCGATAAATCAGGGAACACTCATCTGATGAGCGCGGCAAGCCTAGCATACACTGACATTGTAAAACTGCTGCTGGACCGCGGCGCAAATATCAACCGGCAGAATAACGCAGGGTGGACTTGTTTGATGCAGGCGGCCGGTGATAGATACCGGGAAAATAATAACCGGGTTCTCGCGACGATGATATTACTGCTGGATAAAGGCGCCGGTATCAATATACTTGACAATGAGGGAAATATGGCTTTGAAGTGGGCTCTTTCAAATCCGGAGCGGGTGGAACTGCTTCTTTCGAAAGGCGCCAAACTCGATGTACAGAATAAAATGGGAGAAACTCCTTTGATGCTGGCGGCGGAATCCGGGTATGCGGAAGTCGCTGAGGCGCTTCTGAAAAAAGGTGCCAACCCCGACCTGCAGGATTTGACCGGCAAGACGGCGTTGATGGTTGCTGCGGGCGCAACCCAAGCGAGTTCGGCAGATTACTCGGCATATACCAAGATCATGAAGCTGCTACTCGATAAAGGTGCCAAGCCCGAGATAAAAGATAAAGGAGGAAATACCGCTCTTTATTATGCGCAACGTTATGACCGTAAAAACTCGGTCGATCTGCTGGTTGCCAAAGACGCTAATACTGCTGAGGACTAAGAAGTATACCAAGGTGATCGATACTCAACATTTAACTCATCAATCATAACCAACCGCATCTCACGCTTTAAATACCGCATCTCGCGTAAAAAGTATTAAAAAAAACATTTATGGGTCGTAAAATACACAATAGACATGTACGGTTTAATAAAGATTATCCCGATTTAAAGTCTAACGAGTCCAAGTTTTAAATTAATACGAATAAAAAAGGAGTGCCACATGAAATTATTTAGCAGAAAAAGCCTCAGCATTCTCACTAGCTTAAGTATTATTTTCATAGTAACCCTTAGCGTGCAATGTTATGGAAAAAGCTTGAAAGAAATAATATCAACTGCCAAGATCCACGTGGAAAACGATGATCGGAATCACCCTGATGAAAAAGAGCTTGACAAAGGCGGAAAAATCTATGCCAACTTTAATTTAACTCATGGGACATACTCGGAAAAAGATGATTTGAATCGCGCGGTGGAAAGAGAGTTTGGCAGAGGCTTTTCGATTGCGGATTGGCAAGACTTAAAGGCGATTAAAAACATTGATGCCTGGATATCCAGTATGGGTTTGTATAATGGCCTAACATTTATGGTTACAGTAAATGGGAAATATATATACAGTGGGAACCGTCAATACTTTGTCCATTATTCGACAACCGGCATGCCTCCGGCAGGCTTTTTGGTACATGAAAGAATCAGCAACAAGCTGTTCTTAGGGAGCTGGTTTGGCGAAAATCGAAAAATACTTGCTATTAATAAAGATGGCAGAAACGATGCGAACCCTAATCCAAATTTCGGAGCTCACTTGGAAAAAGATAATTCGGATCATGTTGTTGGAAGAGATTTCGGCAATGAAAGAAACTATTCTAACTTTAATCTGACTACCCGGACATACTCGGAAAAAGATGATTTGAATCGCGCGGTTGAAAAAGAGTTTGGCCATGATTTTTCGATTGCGGATTGGAATGATTTAAAAGCCATCCCGGATATTGATGCCTGGATTGCATATATGCATTTAAGGAATGAACAATCATTCTACGTAACACGAAATGGCAAGTCTATTTATAGCGGAAAGAGGCAATACAATGTTCAATATTTTGCTTCGGGCAAAATTCCTGCGAGGTATGCTATTCACGACAAAATCGGCAACAAACTTGTCCTGGGCTCATGGTATGATTTAAATGAAAATATTCTTGCAATTAGAAAAGGGAATCAAGCCCCTGGTCCAATAGTAAAAGAGTCGCAAGACCGTGATTTTTTAAAATTAACCAATTATCAATTTAGCGAAAGCCAGAACTTAGCAGAAGTGGTCCGGAAAGAATTTGCCGGTAAGTGCCAAATTGCTGATTGGACAGATTTACGATCCATGGCGGATATTGACGCCTGGATTGGGTTCCAAAAATTAAAGGATGGTCAGACATTCTTTGTAACAAGAGACGGCAAATTTATTTATAGTGGTAATAGACAATACTTTGTTTATTACTCTCGCATGGGCGCACCTCCTGCCGGTTTCCTGGTTCATGACCAAATCGGCAATAAATTTTTCCTTGGTTCATGGTATGGTGAGAAGCGGCAAATACTGGTAAGAGACTATCGGAGCAAATAGTAGACTGAACATTATGAAATTTTAAATGATAGCAAGGAAGGAGGCTGTCTCAGGAGCATATTGAGACAGCCTCTTTGTACTGCTCGGACTTAAGTAATTTCCAATATACTCATAATCCCGCCGGCTGGTATCCTTGGGGCGACGAAGCCCCTTAAAAAGCTAAAGTTAAAGACAAACCCATCTTACTATCTTGCGGTTATTCCGCCTTTTTCCAGCGTTTTATGAATCGTATATCACCACCGCTTTTACGGCATAATAATGCAAAAAAGGATAAGGTATTCAAAATCACGCTTACGAATTTTAAGTCGAAAATATTTGTGAGGATACTTGGTCAACTCATTCGATGATCATTTCATACCCGGATTAATCGTAGGCGGCATTTCAGGAACGCTTACTAATTTTGTCGATATTATTTTAGTTGACTTTGTAAAATACGGTCAGGTCCGATTTATGGATTACGCCGGATTACTCGCTTTCGGGAGGCAGTTTCATGGCTTTCCTGAAAATTTACTGGCTTTTTTTATTCAGATGGGTCTTTTCGCAACACTCGGAGTCCTGTTTATTTGTATACTGAGTAAAGTTTCTACTAAATATTTATTGATTAAAGGAATATTTTTTTCACTTAATTTTTGGTATTTTATTTTTGCGCTGGTTCTTCTTTTCAAGGTTCCCTATGTTCTGGTGTTATCTTTTAAGGGAGCAGTTGAAAATTTGATCTCTTCATTTTTATTTGGGGTATTTTTGGCAAAAGCATACCAAATTATCTATTTACAAAAAAACCATGGGTAATAAAATCCATAGACACGATTTCCAAGTTTATGTAAATTGAATTTTTTAGGCATAAATTAATTTCTACAATATAGAAATAATCGCGGGGGAGACGCCAGTATTGAAATAACTTTGAATATTTGGTATACTCAAAGGGTCTATTGGAGATATTGCTGAATAATAGGAAAGGAACACGGTATTCCGAACATGCGCTAATCATTCTTTTTAGTAATTTGGAGCAATGACCAATACACTTGTGAAACAGTCAAGTGGGTTTTGGGTTGCTTTATGATGCTAAAGGGGATGACTCTAGATGTGTGTTTTTTTATGCCCATTTTTTGTCTTCCCCCTACAAAAAGGAGAGGTTTTTTTGTTGTTATTATTGAAAAATGTTGTTCATGATGTGCAGGACCATTGCCTGTTTAATATTGAAAGTCTTGAGATATTCGAAGGTGACAGAATCGGTCTCATTGGCCGAAACGGGGTCGGCAAGTCCACCTTGCTTGGAATACTGGCAGGGACAATTCAGCCCTCTGAGGGAAACATTACCCGATATTGCCCTTGCTCGTATATTGCGCAATTGGAGGATATTATGATTTGGCCGGATAAAGTCATCGAAAATTCATTGGCGAGACAATTTGCTGCGAAGCTGGAGTATAGCGAGACGATGAGCGGTGGAGAAAAGACTCGCTACCGCCTTGCCACCGCGTTCGGCCAGGAAAGACAATTGCTGCTGGCTGACGAACCGACGGCAAACCTGGATATTAGCGGTGCCGAGCTATTGCAAACCAAACTACAAAATTATCAGGGAGCTTTTGTATTGGTATCCCATGATCATTGGCTATTGGATGCGGTCTGCAACATCACTTGGGAAATTGATGAAAGTCATTTCCGGGTTTATCACGGAAACTATAATGATTATCTTACCCAAAAAGAGAATGAAAGAAAGCAAGAGGAAAGGGAGTATGAAAATTATAGCCGGGAAAAGAAACATCTTGAACAGGCAATCCGTGATCGCCAATCACACAGTGCCTTAGCACGGAAGGCGCCCAAACGAATGGGAAATTCAGAAGCCCGGCTTCATAAAATGGGAGACCAGAAAGCCAAGGCCAACTTGGATAAAGCTGCTAAAGCCATCCAGTCACGGTTAACCAAACTGGAGGAAAAAGCGAAACCTAAAGTTGCTCCGACCATCAACTTTGGGCTGAGTACGGCGGAGGGATTATACAGCAAAATTGTAATGCGGGGCGAGAAAGTGAATAAAAGTTTTGGGAGTCGCATTTTGTTCAGAGATGCCGGATTTAACATTATGAAGGGGCAGAAAGTGGCTCTTTGCGGCGGTAATGGTTGCGGTAAGACTACGCTTTTAAAGATGATCATGAGTGGAGATGAGCAGATTTACGTATCTCCCGGTGTTAGAATCGGTTATTTTGCTCAAGATATGAAGGACCTAAATCCTGCCCAATCTATCATAACCAATGTTATGGCAGGAAGTGTACAAGATGAAGGATTTGTCCGGAATTTACTGGCATGGCTTTTATTTCGTGGTGATGACGTATACAAAAAGGTGGGAGTTCTAAGCGGCGGGGAATTGGTGAGGGTCGCTTTGGCAAAAATCATGGTCAGCCAAGCTAATATTTTGCTTCTGGATGAGCCGACCAATTATTTGGATTTGTCTTCCATTGAAGCGCTGGAGGATGTGCTGGCGGATTACGATGGAACCATTTTGTTTGCTTCCCATGACCGGAAGTTTATCAATAAGATTGCAACGCATCTGATGGTTTTTGTCCGAGAAGGGATACAGACATTTACGGGAAATTATGAGCAATATCTGCAAGACGGCCAGGCAAGAAAAGACAAAAAAAGTAAGCTGACGGAGGAAGAACGGCTTTTGCTCGAGTACCGACTGACCGATATACTCAGTCGGCTTTCCGTAACCAAAGATAACGATGTGTTTGCACGGCTCGACGAAGAATATCGTGCATTGTGTATGAAATTGAAATAAATAATGTCTGCAACCAAACTAAAACGGCTCATTAGACGGCACTCAGATTTTATAAGGCTGGTTATGCCGTCTGATATCATATCGAGAATAAACCTCAAATGGCGATCAATAAAATCGGAAATGAACCTTTTAGCTTATTGATGTCTCTTATACAATAAAGGGTGCACCTAAAGGAGGCGATCATTTTCTTGGAGCGATTCAGCTTGATTAAGCTTTGTCAAACCGGGGATAAGGATGCTTTTGAAGAACTATATCGGTTGCAGAAAAGGTGGATGGGCGTTACCGGGCGGTGGTCAAACCGATAGGCGAATTTCAACTTTCCCAGGGGTTATGTAAGAAATTTTTCGGAGTGGATGATTCCAGTCTTGGGCAAAAGGTTGGTTTTAAAGTGGTTTATCCCGAATCTTTGGATGGTTACCGGTTGGAATTTAAAGCAATCGGTGTGAAACTTGATCGGAAAATGGATGTGGATGCCTTTGGCCGATTGGGCGAGCAAATTCAAAAAGCATTTGATGACGACCAGGCGTTAGCGTCATTAAAAGTTTATGATGCGCATCGCTATGCCGGCTCTTGTTACCGTAAGGGTAATACTGTTATTGGAATCTATGTTATGAATCGAGCTTACCGGATAACCCATTATGTTATAAAAAAAGTATCCTTTCAGGATTGCGAGGGGTATTGGCTGGAGCATCCAAGACATGAATTCTTTAAAGATAAACCGACCAAAGAGGTTAACTTGCAAGTTAGGCATAGCATGTTCTGGGTAAAGAACGGACGGGGATTCTATCTTCGACCCGAGGGGGAGACCGATCTTACTTACCATGAAGCAATCAGGTTAGCTAATCTTTTCTCAAAGGCGTATTAAAAACTTGAAGAGAAGAACCATTCCTATTCAATCAGAGGTTGCCCAAATTGTTGAATAGAATCATTTTTTGGAGTCATTATATAGATAGTATTTGACCGATTTAAACAGAGGCAAAGATGGGTAAAACTTTATTTTTTCCGTTGTTTCTTCTGATAGCGCTTATATTGACTCTGATTTATATCCCCCGGCAGCAATATAAAAAATACTTAATTTACGCCGCGATTACCGGGGGGATGGGGAACATGCTACTTACCCTAATTATGCGTCTGTTAGGCTTGTGGAGTTATACAAAAATTGGAGTTTTTAACGTCTTTGGATTTAATTATTTGGAGCCATTCGCATGGACTTTTGTGCAAATGATTTTCCTCTATTTTTTGCCGGTTCGAAAATGGTTTCTATATGCCTATGTATTAGGGTTTACGGGACTAAGCGTCGGATTCGCATACGTGATCAAGAATTTAGGCATCATTGCGGAGTTTAATCCCACATTGACGCAATTTATGAGCCCTTTGATATTTTTAGCCTGGTGGAGCGGTACGGCCTGGTTTTATAGAAAAATAGAAGGTATGAATCAAAACCAGGAAAAGATCACGTAAATCAGTAAATATAAAAGAAATCAATGCATTGAGAATCGAATTTTAGTTCAAACCAGTCTTCTCAGCCTTTGCAAATCCATGTGCCGGATGACCGATAAATTGGTTTGGATTTTTTGAATATCCCAATCCCACCATTTTATCGTTAGTAACATTTGAATCGTCGGCTTATCGAACCGGTATTTAATGATTCGCGCCGGGACGCCGCCCACAATACCGTATGCAGGAACATCTTTGGTGACAACTGCCCGGGTAGCGATAATTGCTCCATCACCAATATGAACGCCCGGCATAATAACGGCTTGATATCCAATCCATACATCATTTCCGATCACAATGTCGCCTTTATTGTCCCAGGCTTCATCGGGTTTTAACGTTTCATCCCATTCCTCAAAGAAGATGGGGAACGGAAAAG
>DNPP01000167.1:0-10043 GCA_003501365.1 Bacillota bacterium | reverse complement strand
GGCTTTCAAGTATTTCATTGTAGCTCCGCTCCTTAAAATGGCGTTCCGATCTTAAGAAGGCAAAGCCTGCATTATAAACAATTTCGTTTAAATCAATGAATACGGGCGATTATTGAACTAACCCTACCGGATTTCAGCCGGTAATAGTTTAGTTTTTACTCCATGCAACCAACCGCCCAGGCTCATATTGCAGACTTTGCATGGAGTTTGTGGCTACAAGCCGGTCTATACCAAATCATTTTAACCTTCCTTTGCAAGCTTTGGTATTTCCCTAAAAAAGGAAAACTTTTTTGAATAATTGTAATTAGGGTCTACTGAAAAAGTCATTATCGAAAGAAACTCATCCTCGCCTTCTCTTGTTAAAAACAATAGAAGGTAACCTGAATGCTTTGGGGCCCATCATGAAACTGATTAAATCGGTTTATTTCATCCTTTGACAGAACTTTTTTTCCTCTATTTCGGTATCGAAAAGAGAGGGAAAACAAAAAAGGTGAGTTGCATACTGATGAAACGGATTTTTCACTCATAACCATTGAACTGGCTAAGCATTTTGATAAACTTTTCAAGTTGGCGATCATCCCATTTCGAAATGCGTTCATTGAATATGAATTCTTTCTCTTTTAAAGCAACTGTCGTCTTTTGGATTCCCAGTTCAGTGAGGGACAATCGGATACCGCGATGGTCGGTGGGAGACGGCTCACTTTTAACGTAACCCAGGCTTTTAAGTTGATTAATGAGGCGAGTGACCGAGCTACGATCCATCGCGGTTGATTTTGCTAAAACGGTAGCGCTGGTAGGCCCGAAAGAAAAAAGCCAACGCACGATCAGAAAAGCCGCTGGTTGCAATGTGGAATCAAAATGTGCCGCTGAACGAACAGTCAGTGCATGGAAGGCGCTAATCAGGGCATTTAGCTGTTCGCCGAGCCTTAGTTCCAATTGTGCTCTGGTTGTACTTTTGGATGGGGTATTGTCTGCCATCGTTTCCCTCATTTTCTACAGAGTTGTAGCTGTATGATGCTTGACATATATCAAGTATTTGCATATACTTGATATATGTCAATTATATTTTTTTGCATTATTGATGTCAAGCCCCAAATAGTATAAGCGAATCATCAATTCAACACACACCAAGGAGGTATTTTATGTCCTATTATCCAACTGTTTTAATCACCGGAGCCACGAGTGGTCTGGGACAACTGGTGGCAATAGAACTGGCAAAACGCGGTATGCAACTGGTATTAACAGCTAGAAGCAAGAATCGGGCTGAAATGACTCGTAAAATGATTACCGATGTCGCGCCAAAGACAGATGTCGACTTCTTTTTCGGAGACTTGTCGCTAATGGCAGATATCAGGCGGGTAGGTAATGAGATCAAAGCTGCCTATCCCAAGATTGACGTTTTAGTAAATAATGCCGGACTCCATGGGTTTGAACAGCGGGTAACATCCGAGGGATTTCCGGAAATGATCGCGGTAAACTATTTGGCTCCATGGTTGTTGACACACATAGTACTGCAATCCTTGGTGAATTCAAGGTATGCCAGGATTGTCAATGTTGCTTCCGAAGCTTCGCGCAATCATGGTGTACTTAAGTTACCGGAGGATTTGACTAATACAGCGACATTTACAGCCAGTGGTTCGTCGGCGCTTTATGGAAAAACGAAACTATTAAATATTATGTTCACTGGGGAATTGGCACGTCGACTCTCCAGTACGGGAATTACTGTTAATGCACTTAATCCGGGTTTTAATGTAACCGGCCTCGGACGTGAACTCCAGTTTGCATCGGTCCTGGCAGTTATCCTGAAATTCCTTCATATCGGCGATCCACGTAAAGGATCTGAGATTATTACCCGTTTGGTTGTAGATCCACAATACCATGGGGTGACCGGGGGATATTTCAATGTTGGCACAGGTAAACCGGTGGTACCGGTCTATCCTGGTGGAGACGTCGCCATGCAGAATAAACTGTGGAATGTTACCAAGGAGTTGTTGGAACAAAAAGGTTTTATAGATTGAAAGGTTATAGAGTATAGGGACGAAGCCGTTTTGCTAAATTTATAAATAGGGTAACAAATATAAAATGTGAGCCCTTTTTGAGTATTTCTCAACCAAACCACCCCGCGCAAATTCTCCCTATTTTGGGCATACGTATACTCAAAGCGAAGAAATACCCCCCGAAAAAGATGATCTATCAATGCCCGATACCCGAAATGAGGTGGTGCCCAAATAAAAAAGCTCCCTACCTCAAGATACGGAACCCTCAAATATTTATAAATAACCCAGGAAAATTTAAAAATTAAGAATGTAGTTTTTGGGGGGCAGACTTAGTATATATGATAACTCATAAGAAAGAAAAAGTCTATATTTTCTTGAAAATATCCATTATATTATTAATGCTGGCAGCCACGCAAAAATAAAAATGGAGGTTTTAATTATGGGAAAAATAAAGATAAAAAATTACCCTGTTGGTCCTTTTCCTGCGGTTCTTGCAGGAGCTGATGTTGGTGGCAAGCCGAATTATGTTACTATTGGAGCATGTGGAGTGGTGTGTCTGAAACCTGTGCTTTATATTTCTTTGAAAAGCACTCATTATACAACGATAGGTGTCAAGGAAAACGGATACTTCAGTGTCAATATCCCTTCGTCGGAGATGGTTCAAAAGACAGATTATTGCGGTATAGTATCAGGAAAAGCAACGGACAAGTCAATGGTATTTGCCTCCTTTTATGATGAAATAGGAAAAGCTCCGCTGATTAGCGAATGTCCGTTAAATTTTCTCTGCAAAGTTGTTCAAAGCGTTCCTATTTTTGATTTTGAAATGTTTTTCGGGGAGATAGTTTCGGCATATGTAAATGAGCAATGCTTGACAGACGGCAGGCCCGACTCTTTAAAAATCAATCCCATGGTGATTATAGGCAACGGTTACTTTGATATCGGTAAGATGGTAGGTGAAGTGTTTAAGGAAGGCGGTAATAACACCTTAGATAATAAAAAAATTTGAAAAGCACCAAAAGGGTCGATAAGAAAACAGGGAAACGGTTTTCTTATCGACCCATAATTTTTTTGTGACTCCCTCAAGAACTCAATATTCTTTAATATGTAAATAACAAGATGATTCTTAAGAAACTTGCGGTTTATGGGTATACTTAATGTAAGAAAATATTAACAGGGATGAAACGGATGATGATACATACTCGGAATAATCGAAGTACCCTTCGTTAATAACATGGATTTGGCTATGTTTATATTATTCAACACTCACAGAATTCCCGCAAACTCGATTTAAGAATATAATCCAGTTCATGTTCATTTTCCTGCCGAGTTTTGGTAAAAACAAAACCAAATATATCAAGGTTAGGATTATCCACTTTGCGCAGTTCAAGGACAGTTTCAAAAGAGTTATAAACTTTATTATAGTTAAATACGGAACAGGGAATCGATTTATCCGGCTTATCCAACAAAACTAAACTATATAAAATCCCATCCTTTCCTTTTAAAATTTTTGAAAAATCCGGTTCCCGATTTTGTAAGAAATACTCTATCGTTCGAATTCCATAAGCGTGGTAAGCGACATCAGTGGTAGAGAGGCCGGCAAAACGCATCGGATTAAATTCAATCGGACAGACAGTTGCTCCGTCTACCCGAACTTCAACATGCATGGGGATATTCTTCAACTGAAAATACTGATTGGCTTCTGCCAGGAATTGTTCAAATGGTTGCTTGAATGTATTGATAATTTTTTTGCTTGTATAATATACCCGATCACTAACATCGGTATCCGAAGCAAATTTATGGGTAAATATATTTAAAATGACAGGCTTTCCGATATCATTGTAATAGGCATCGATCGCATACTCTGTTCCAAAAATATACTGTTCCAAGATATATTTTGAATCGCCGATTACTGATTTTGGGAAATTTGCCGTCCAACTTTTTTTATTTTCCCTGATATGGATTCGTGCTGCTTCGAAATTCTGCGCATTATAAATGGTATATACCCCTAAACTCAAGAAACCAATCGCCGGCTTCAAAACAAAAGGCATCTTTAGATCCTTGCCTTGCATTTTTTCAAGTTCGGCTTCGGTAACTTCTTTATAAAAAAAATTAGGATACATTGGACGCAGCATTTCCCTGAATTTGACCTTGTCTTTTAGGATGCTTATTTTTTTAACAAGATCATGGCCGGGAAAATTCTTATACAGCCAATCTAACGCATTTTCGGAAGTAGTATAGAGCTTGCCGTTTTTCATA
This sequence comes from Bacillota bacterium, assembly GCA_003501365.1. Lineage (GTDB taxonomy): Bacteria > Bacillota > UBA4882 > UBA8346 > UBA8346 > UBA8346. Next base: position 5,790 of record DNPP01000167.1, on the reverse strand, counting down.
AAGTCTGTTTTCATTTTTTCATCGGTCAATAAGTTTAATTGAAAGCGTTTTGAACACTCTCGGGCAAATTCATTGTCTAGTACGGGAATATTGCATTGACTTAAGTATTCCAACATTAAATCTGAAATATATGGCTTTTCTAAAATGACCATTTTTAATCGGCTCCCATCATCGGATCATTATTGTTTGTTTCTTAAAATTATAGCATTGCAATTGCCTGTATACAATTTTATAATTGTCTGCAAGACAATTAATTTTCTAAAGACAATTATTAGAAGTAAAGGAGTATGGTTGTGCCGGTTAATTCATTTGAAAACTACTCGTTAACGTGGAAACCCAATTTCTTTGCCAAAGAATTGCCGCTTTATAAAGCTTTGGCAAATTTTCTGGAAGAAGACATCCAAAAAGGAATTTTGAAACCGGGAGATATGTTGCCTCCCCAAAGAGAACTGGCTGATTATTTGGATATTAACTTAAGTACGGTTTCCAGAGCTTTTAAGATATGCGAACAGAAAGGATTAATCAGCGGAACGATTGGCAAAGGTACCTTTATATCCGTAGATGTGCATGTTAACAGTAGACTCTTCGATTCTTTAAAAACAAAAGGCTTTATTGAAATGGGCGCCACTTATCCAACTTCTGACCAGAATGAATATATTATTCAATTTATCAAAAACATGATGGGACAGCCGCATATCGCTGATTCCTTAAAGTATACTTCATCTTGCGGAACATTGCCGCAAAAATCGGCCGCTGTAAAGTGGCTTAAGAGGACACATTTAAATACGACCGAAGAACATATTCTGCTAGCTTCCGGCAGTCAAAATGCTTTATGCGCAATTTTATCCGTGCTTTTTCATCCGGGGGATCGTATCGGTACCGACCCGATATTTACGCCGGCCTGAAAACGTTGGCTAACATGTTGGTAATTCAATTGGTTCCTATTCAACAGGAAAAAAGCGAGATGTCTTCTTGTGCTGTGCGTAATTATTGCAAAAACGAGGAATTAAAAGGAATTTTTTAGCTATGCTAGCGCCGGAACAAACCATCCATATTTCAAGCACCTCGAAGGCATTATGCGGCGGGTTTCGTATTTCATTTATCGTAACGCCGCCCAAATATAAAGAAGCCTTAGAATTAGCATTATATAACATCAATCTAATGGTATCCCCTTTTAACGCTGAAATCGTCCGCCAGTTAATCGAATCTTCGCTTGCCGATAAGATTATCCGGGAACGCCAGGAAGGGATTGCTATCCGTAACAAAATTGCCGATTCGATTCTTCATGACTACCGGCTTTTGGGCGATCTGTACTGCAATTTTCGCTGGTTGCTGCTACCCACAGGTTGGACCGGCAAAACCTTTGAAACGTGTGCCAAGAATGCCGGGGTCCAGGTATATTGTGCTGAACGATTTGCCGTTGGCAATGCCTTTGTACCTGCTGCAGTTCGCATTGGAATTACGGCTCCAAAAGATTTAAAGGAATTAACCACGGGATTATCTATACTTAAATCCATATTAAAATAAGCTAATGATTCACGATGCTATGATCGGAGAATTAGGGGGACAAGGTTGTCGACATATTTCGTTGAGATGACTTACTTTAAAACGGGTAACTCGTGTCCCCTTGATGTTGGTTTAGAGTAATTAATTTTAAACCTAAAAGGAATTGGCCTTCGGATGTGGAAAAAATTATCCAGGATTGAAGGGGGAGAATGATTATGGATGATAATAAAGTGGCGGATTTACTTGAACAGCTTTTATCTGAGTTCCGTACATTTGGCGAAGGGTTAAAGAATGTTCAGGATGAGCAGAAAGAACAAAGACAAATACTCGATGGATTGGTTGAAGACATGGATATTGTAAAACCATCCTTGATAAAAATTAATAATCGGCTTGATTCCATTGAAAACGAAATAATCAAACTGAATCCGGAATCCCGTTCCACAATTCTCTTTATAGGGAACTCTTTAAAATTTTGGGTCCATTTACCAGTTATTGGTCAAGCTACTCCTTGAGCCCCCCAGTAGTGCCTGGGACAAAAGGCGGAAACAATTCAAGTGTCGCCGGATTTGTTAATCTTTGAGTTGCTATTAATCAGCTCGAATGCCGCATGAGTAAGGCGCCTGCGACGAATATATTCCGACAGGGTAACACCTGCCAGGAAAGAAAACATTCGTTTAAAATGGTATTCAGAACAAAGCGCACTCTTGCCATTTTTTAAAATCAATGTCATCTGCCAGATTTTCTTCAATATAAATTAGGGCTTTATTCATATTTTCAAGCGTCTCCATCTCGCGGGCCTCTCTTATAATAGAATAGCAAAAATTCAATGTGTATATCCGACATTTGTTGCACAATGATGTCGGGTGTAAGTAAAATTAAATTTAAGTTGACTTAAATCCGAAAATTCTTCTTTTTGGGTAGACTTTACTGTAAGCTAAAATCCAAAATGGATGATGAACACATGCCTCACGAAACTAGTCCCTATCTCCTCTAACACGCTCATAACCCCATCGACTGGTCCCATGGGGCGAGGAAGCTTTCCAGAAAGCCAAGCAGGAAGACAAACCCATTTTGCTTTCCTGCGGCTGCTCCGCCTGTCACTGGTGTCACGTCTGCTATAGACACCGAAGGGAACATCAATAAAGTCACTTTATTTTGAATCTAAAAACATGAAAGGTTATACATTGACGCTAATGATAGGGCGGTTAATCTCATGAATTTCAGGTCAGGGATCTATGAAATAATTTACATTTAGGCGAACTATTGGCACATTTTTTGGATATAGCATAGTAAATTTGATACATTTTGTACCGATTGTGAATATAAAGATTGACTCTTGAGGAAAATAGGGTTATTATATGACATGTGAAAGGGGCTGTTCCGATATGAAAGAGGCTCTTGTTCGCTTGAGCGAAATAAAAATTGAAGGGTTCAAAAATACGCAATATGGCTTAGTGCAGATGCCATCTGTCCTTGGTGGAACTTTTTTTTCTCAAAAGTCAGATGTTTTAGGAATATACGGGCAAAACGGATCTGGAAAAACTGCTGTGATTGAAGCAATGGATTTTATCCAAAGGCTGCTCATGGGCAGACCTTTGCCAAAAGATACTGCTTATTTCATCTCAAAGGAACTGAATCGGTGCACTATTACAGTAACCTTTGTGATATGTATCCAAGAAAAGCAGGTAAAAGCGGAATATGCAGTTGAGTTAAGGCGTATTAGCAACGAAGAATTTGAAATCACACGGGAATCGCTTGCCTCCGCTCTGTGGAACGGCGTGAAGTTTAAAAATAAAAAGAAGCTGATTTGCTTTGACTTTTCCGGGGGAAACGCTCCGTTCACACCTGGTTTTCGGTATAATGATCTGGTCGGCAACAATGAAGAAAATAAAATCAACTTTGGTGTCGCAAAAGAATTTGCGAAAGAGAATTTCAACTCTTTTATCTTTAATGATCGGGCCAGAAAAATATTTTTGTCGGCCCCGGAAGATGTGACAGAAGATTATGCCTATATTATTCGCGCCCTATTTCAATATGCAGGCGTCAATTTATTCGTGATATCTAATGAGCATTCCGGAGGCATCAGCTTAAATCTTATGCTCCCTTTTGCGTTTCGTCTGGAAATGGGCGAAACCATTGCCAAAGGAGATTTACCGGTACGTTTAGATAAGCCCTCTTTAATCAGTCAAAAACGCTTCGATATGGTTCGGCAAATCATAACAGAAATGAGTATAGTACTCGGCACCTTGATTCCTGGTCTTTCTATTGGTGTATATGACCATGGCGAGCAACTTTTGGAAAATGGCAATACCGGACGCAAAATTGAATTAATATCCAAGCGCGGAGACGTTATTATCCCTCTCAAATATGAATCTGAGGGAATTATTAAGATCATATCCATTCTCAATGTACTGATGTGCGTTTATAACGACCCTTCCACATGCCTGATTATTGATGAATTGGATGCAGGCATTTATGAGTATTTATTAGGAGAGTTGCTGTCGGCCTTTGAAAAAAGCGCAAAAGGGCAGATGATTTTCACCTCGCACAATCTCCGTGCTCTTGAAATGTTAAATAAAACCAGCATTTTATTTTCAACGACTAATCCTAGAAACCGATATATGCGGCTGCAATATGTAAAAACAAATAACAATCTGCGAGATTTATATTTGCGCAGCATCACATTGGGTGGTCAGCAGGAAGAAGTATATGCCGCGACAGATACTGTTGAAATAGGCCGTGCTTTTAGGCGTGCCGGAAGGGCGGTCCTTGATGGCGGCGAAAACTAAAAAGGTTATTTTGTTCATTGTCGAAGGGCCTACGGATGAGAATACTCTAAGCCCAATTTTTAAAAAAATTTTTCAAAACGAAGAAGTCCTTTTTCACGTGGTTCATGGCGACGTCACTTCCGAATGGCTAGTAAACAGCACGAATGCAATAAAGACGGTTTATGAGCATATCAAGGTGGAAATGGATCGATACGGCTTCCGATCCAATGATATTATCAAAGTAATTCATCTTATTGATACCGATGGCGCATTCATCCCAAGCGATTGCGTGGTGACTGGAAATGTGGAAAAGCTGTGTTACGAAGAAAATCGAATTATCTCACAAAATCCTCAAAACACTATTAAAAGGAATTCAAAAAAAACTCAGGTTTTGAGCCGCTTATATCCAACAAGTGTAATTGGAAGAACGATTCCGTACTTTGTCTATTATTTTTCCAGAAATATGGAACATGTAATGCATAACATTAGTGATGATCTTTCTGATGATGAAAAGATGGATTATGCAGACTGCTTAATTGATGTATACCAAAATAATACAGAAGCTTTTATTCATTTCCTTGCTGATTCGGATTTTACAGTGCAGCGAGACTATCGAGAAAGCTGGCGGTTTGTTTTTGAAGGAACAAATTCTTTACATCGCTATTGCAATCTACACCTTTTGTTCCAGGAGGTGCAATAGCTTAGGAGTATTAAGGTTGTCCTTAGGTTAATCAGAGTAACTATAGACTCTTTAGATATCAGCTATTAAGTCAGCCCCACTATTAGAGACCAGAGAATTTTGGTGAGTTTTGAGTTCTTTGACAAAGCCTTCGTTTCTCCCGATGGTGAGAGAAAGCAAGAATGAGGCTTAGGACTCCTTTTTGGGCATACTTTAACTCAAAGGAAAAAAGTACACACAAAAAGGATGATAAAAGCATGTCTTCAACCCAAACTCCCAACCGTCTAATCCACGAAACCTCCCCATATCTTCTCCAACACGCTCACAACCCCGTCGACTGGTATCCGTGGGGCGAGGAAGCTTTTCAAAAAGCTAAAGCCGAAGATAAAGCTATCTTACTTTCCTGCGGCTACTCCGCCTGCCATTGGTGCCATGTCATGGAGCGGGAGTCCTTCGAGAATCCTGAAATCGCCCACTTGATGAATGAATATTTCGTCAATATCAAGGTTGATCGGGAGGAGCGCCCGGATATCGACCAGCTGTATCAAGAGGCGGTACAGGCCCTTACCGGTCAGGGCGGTTGGCCGTTGACGGTTTTTTTGGATTATGAAAGGCGGCCCTTTTTCGGCGGCACTTATTTTCCCCCGGCTCCTATGTATGGCCGGGCCAGTTTCCCCCAGGTCTTACATGCTATTTATGATAAATGGAGAAATCAGCGGGAAGATATTCTGAAGGCGGGTGGCGAACTTACAAATATCCTGCAATCAAATGCAGCGGAACATAACCAAACTGAGATGCCCGGGCGGGAAGTACCTTTAAGAGCCGCGCAGCAACTTT
>DNPP01000140.1 GCA_003501365.1 Bacillota bacterium | reverse complement strand
GGAAGAATCGCCGCAAATTCATCACCGCCCCAGCGGGCGATGATGTCATCGGCCCGGCAGGATTTTTTAAGGATTTTGCTGATAACTTTAAGCAACTTATCTCCTTCGGCATGTCCGAAAATATCATTCGTTATTTTAAGACCGTTAACATCACCCATAATTACCGAAATGGGGAATTCACCTTGCTTTTCCAACCGTTGAAACTCCTTTTCAAAAAAGGCCCGGTTATAGAGGTCGGTCAGTTTATCATGATAACTTAGGTGTAATATCTCTTCATGATACTTTTTCTCTTCGGTTACATCCCGGAAGACCAGAACAACACCATAGGTGTTTCCCGCTTCATCTTTGATCGGCGCTCCGCTATCTGCAATACTTCTTTCGGTACAATCTCTTGAAATCAATGCAGTATGATTGGCCAGCATAACCGTCCGCCCCGTTTTCAGTACCTTAGTGACGGGATTTTGACATTTTTCCCGGGTCTTTTCATTAATTATCTGAAATACTTTTTCAAGGGCGACTCCTTGGGCCTCTGCCTGAGTCCAACCGGTCAAATATTCAGCCACCTTGTTTAAAGCGGTGATTTTCCCCTGAATGTCGGTTGTTATTACAGCATCTCCAATGGATTGGATAGTGACCACAAAGAGTTCCTTTTCTTCGGCAAGTTGTTTTTGAATCTCAATCCTTCTTTGGATCTCCATTGTTTGCTCGGCATTTTTAACGGCTAATTCCGACAATTGATGGGCATTAATGAAAAGAAAGTCGGCAATTTTTATAAATTGCTGATTGGAGATAATCGTTATTTTTTCAAGGGCTTCCCTATAGGTCTCTCGGTCGGCCCCAATTACGGCAGCATATTGCATCATTGTATTGATATCGGCTTCGGAGACCATAACCTGACCGATAAGCCAGTTGGCGATGTGCCTGTCTCCGACCATAATGCTGGCCCCGCCGTCGATTAATCCCGCGCTTAAACATCTTTGAATCCGCGGTCCATCTTTATTGGGGCTTCCGGTACTGGCATCGGAGAGCATGCAATTGCTAAGTCCTTTTTGAGTTTTTCGAATAACTTCTGAGCATAGACAGCTAAAATTGCTTGGCCTTGTGATAGGCTTACCATCGGGTTCAGTTATAATGGATGCAACTCCGGTGGCCTCAGAAAAAGCATCCTGCAATTTCTGGATTTCATCCAAATCGAACAAATCATTAAAGGTATAAGCGCAGTCACCGGTTTGAGGATAATCATCTCTTTTGGATAAAGCGGTGGGTCCATTTTTCGGCTTTGTGCGCATAATATCCTAACCTCCGGATAAATTTGAGTATCGATTACAACCGGTATGAGGAGTAATCTTACAGTATTTCTATTGCTGATTTTTTGCCGATTTGGATTGATTAATACATTGCAAAAGGGTACTTTGGTTGAAAATTGATATATTATATATTAATATTTTATAAAAAAAAATATCAAAAGGGAAGGGCAAATTCAAATTTAACATCTAAATTTTAAATACAAAATGGATAAAAAATTTAATTACAAACAAAAATCAATATAGATTTTAGCAAATTTTGTTTATGGATTACGCTCAAATTGGTAAGGTATAAATATTCCCTGACTTTCTTGATCAACTCGCTTTCGATGTAGGGCAAAATATTTGCCTCGATAGAGAAGGAGGAAACTGCGGGGTTAGCTAGAATTTATCAAACAAATAATCATTAAAGAAGGCGCAGCTAATGGATTCAGTCAATGGAAAAGGTAATCCCCCATTTTTTTTAAACCCTACCAAAACCGGCAGTACCAGTACCGGCATTACCAATACCGTTGGCGCAAACACCATCGATATTAATAATGATACGAACAATAATGCTGCGTTAAAAACAGGTTCATTCAAAGATGGACCTGAGTTTTACCAGGTCTTAAAGACGTTTCTGGATAGTATGTCGAAGCCGGATAGCGGTAATTCGGAGAATGATTCCCACGCAGATTTTGAAAGCCAGTTGCTATCCTTGTTGAATCAAAATGCTATGGACACCAAATTACCATGGGACAAATTAATTCAGGCCGGTATCTTCACTCAAGATCAAAACCGGCTGACTAATACGGCTCCTGATCCGCTAACCGCTCTAGCCAATGCCCAGGTGATTGCCAAATATAAAATTGCCATGGAGAACTTCCGGCAAGCAATGCAAACATCACCTGAAAAGATGGCCAACATCGATAAGAATACCCTGAATCAAATCGCTAATGGAGTGCCGTTGCCGGTGCCGGGTCTGGACCTAGAAGCCAAACCAGCGGAAAATCCGCTGGGACTTAATCCAACCAAACAGCAAGTGGCTGATTATGTTGTCGAACAATGCCGGGAGATCGGCGTGCCGGAACAACTGGGGTTGGCGACCGCTTTTACAGAGAGTGAAATGACACAGTTTAATAAAGATGGAACTGTGTACCACGGCAGTAATCCGGATTCAACCGACTGGGGCATTATGCAGATTAATGATAAAGCCTGGGGAGACCGTTTTGATATGAACCGTCTCAGGACGGACTGGCAATATAATGTCCGAGCGGGGCTTCAGATATTGAAAAACAGCTATGATACAGCCATTAAAAATAGCGAAGCTGACAAAGGTCCCGGCCCAGCCAATCAGAATCTGGCCCGGGCGGCCTACTCAGGTTATAATGCCGGTGAGGCCAGTCAATGGCGTTACCGGACCCCAGTTCAGGAGGCGCCCAAAAGAGGTTCTTATGACGTATTGAATCACGAAGGTTACGATCTGCGGGATATCCGGTTTTGGGATAATTATCTAAGATTTTCCTGAGCAATATTAATTGCGGTCACCTCTAGCACAAAAAGGGCTATTGCTAATAAACTTTTAAGTCCATTTTGCAATAGCTCCTTTTACAATTAAACCTGAAATATTCTTGTCACACGCATTACTTGAGGTATTCTTCGACTGGTTATTGCCAAACATCAACCAAACCTAATACCGAATATCCTATCCCTAATAACGAATAATTACCAACTTATCTCATGGCGCTACCGTCGCATACGCTCCCACATGGAAGTAATTGGACAGAAAAATGTAATTCTCAGCGGAGTTTTTAAGTTCTTCCAATCCGAGTTGATAAGCAATCTTGCGGGAGGCGCGGTTATCAAAATCTGTCCGCCAACAAGGAACTCGGCCGTATTGCTCATATTGTATCCTGCTTAAACTTCGGCAACACTCCAACCCAAAACCGTGGCCCCGGTATTCCGGACGGGTGGCTACCCCCAGCTCGCAATAGCGCTCTGTGCAGGCTAGAGTAGTTGCCACCGATGTGATTTTGCCATTGACAAATGCCGCTACAGCAGCTTGTCCTTCCCGCAATAAGCGCTCTGGGGAGAAAAAGAATTCCCATAACCAAGGGTCGTTATAAAATGCTTCACCAAGTTGTGGGGCGTCGGAAACGTTCAGGGGACGGACGTTGGGACAGTTTGAGGCTTTGGGACGCCAGTTTTCGGGCGACGCCGCTAAGAATAGAACAGGGATAGAAAATCTTACCGGCCACGAGGTATTGATGAGTGGCAACATCGAATCGGGAATCACCAAGTCGGTGGGGTGATTGAGGTCGTGCAAAAGGCGTTTTATCGTTAAAACCCGGTCGGCTTTTCCATAAAAGAAATGCATGGAGGGAAATAATGAAGGATAAGTAACAACTAATAACTTGGGGTCCAGCGGATTATCCACTGTAATAACACTGGAATTACGCTGTAACAGAAATTTGGTGGAACAATTTTCAGGCAGATCGGGCACTGGAAAATTGATACTGCTAAACTTATCTGGAGGCAGCCTACGCATGATTTCATCTCCTAAAAGTCATAAATCAACAAATAAATCACAAAATATGGTAGGCCTTATTTACCCTGTTGGTACTAAAATAAATATTCCCCCTCGCTGTTGTTTTTTACAGAATACACCCAAAAGTCGTCCTCTGTAAATTGCAAAATGCTGAATATATCATTTCTAAGCAGCAAATTGCTGAGAATGAGTCGAATTCGTTAAAATAGCCTATTTTTTCGATAAATTACTTTGCCTAACTGGAATTTTTAAATGGTTAACAATTTGTTAATATTAATTTTGAGAATTTGCCCAAGGAGTAAGTCGTAGGTAACCCAAAATAAATTTAGGGCTATAAAAAAAGTCAGCCGATGATAAAATAATCGTAAACTTGCAGGATTATTAAGTCAGGATGCCAAATTATTTAGCGATGAAGACCACTATTTTAACGCTTGATGAAACTCAATCAAATTTATTGGAGCCGGCGGCTCATATCCTTCAACAGGGAGGATTGGTGGCGTTTCCGACTGAGACGGTTTATGGTTTAGGGGCGATTTATAACAATGAATCCGCTTTATTGAAAATCTTTGCCGTTAAAGGCAGGCCGGCGGATAACCCATTAATCGTGCATATTTGGAGTCTGGAACAGCTAAAGGGTTTGGTCAGCGAAGTTAGTCCAAAAGCCGAGCGCTTAATCAACGCCTTTTGGCCCGGGCCGTTAACGCTAATCTTTCCCAAACAACCCGATGTTTCTCCAATTGTAACAGCAGGATTGGATACGGTGGCTGTGCGAATGCCGTCTCATCCGGTAGCCCGGGAGCTGCTCAAACAAACTGGCATTGCCGTAGCAGCTCCCAGCGCCAACCTTTCCGGACGACCCAGTCCTACCAGGGGTCCCCATGTGATTGAAGATCTGGACGGCAAAATTGATATGATTATTGATGCCGGGATGTGCAGCGCCGGAGTCGAGTCTACCGTGCTTTCTCTGGCTGGAACGGAACCAACGATCTTAAGACCGGGTTCGGTAACTTTGGAAATGTTGGAGCAGGTTCTACAAGAACGGGTATACTTTGCGGGACCGGGTAATGTTGATCGCCCGCAGGCGCCGGGAATGAAATACCGGCATTATGCACCGAAGGCCCCGGCAATATTGGTCGAAGGAGAAAACCTTCGTGTTGTGGCAGAGATTAACCGTTTGCTGGCGGAGCAATCGCCGCATATAAAAGCGGTGGTGCTAAGTACCACCGAGAATATCTCCTACTATCATAATGAGTGGGTTTTAGATCTGGGATCACGGAATGAACCGTCGGTGATAGCCGGACGCATCTATGATTTATTGCGGTTTTGTGACAAATTAGCTGTTGATCAAATATACATCGAAGGAATACCGGCTCAAGGAATCGGGGCAGCGATTATCAATCGGCTCCGAAAAGCTGCAGGAGGTAACATTATCAATGTTTCGTAAAATAATTTTATGTTGTCTGGGACTATTGATCATTGGCACCGGTTTGGTCAGCGCAAATGATTATTCTCCCCGGGTAGGAGAGGTTTTACATTATAAAGTTATAGTCAAATCGGCAATTTACGGTGCGGATCAAACCGTCAAGGTGGTTTCAAAAGGCGTTTATAACGGCCGGGAAGTTTATACTATCCATTCGGAGATGTGGGCGATCGGATTGGTGAAAGGAATTCATAATTACCGGCAAGTTGAAGATCTGATAATGGATGCCGACGGCTTTTACCCATGGGTTATTAAGGTAAATACGCAAGATGCGAATAAAAGTAAACAGGAAGAAGTGCGTTTTGATTACGCCGCTAAAAAGGCATTCCGTTCCGTAATCAAAAATGACGAGCCGCAAAAGAATTCAGAGATCGAATTGCCCGGTCCGGTGCAGGACGGATTATCGCTGCTCTTTTTCTTATGCAGAGACAAAGTAGCGGATAGCGAAAACCAAATCTATTTCTATGGTAACGGTTCGATTGATCACATCACTTTTACTACGAAGCAAGCTACCCAACCTGTGCAGTTAGATTGCGGCACCTACACAAAATATCTGCAAATTTTTGATAATGTCAGTCGGATTACTGTTTTAGTTACTCAATCACCTTCACGGATACCGATTGTGGTTAAAAAAATGGCTAAGTTTGGAATGATTGAAATGAAACTTTCGCAGATACAGTAAACAGCCCGAGAGTCGGCTGGAATTGACCGACATTTTTAATTCAGGCTATTGTTGGGTGGAGCGGTTGGCTCACACAATTGCAGAGTCTCAAATTGATTGCAACATCCGCAACTCCAGATTAATTGATCTTGAATCAGGGTTGCATTAAATTGCAAGTGATTTTTACAATGGGGACATTTAAGCATCAGGTATTGACGAGTTCTCCCGGAAAACGGCCAAGTCATCTTGTCACCTTCGGTTTTGGTCCAAACAGAATTTTTTAATCATTTGGGGAATCTATATCTCGTTTTATTGTTTGCGGTTTTGACTTAATTATGCGACCAAGTATCCGACTAGCAAGTGCAAAAATTCTCCTTGGGAGAGGATTGTTATTAATGATTAAACAAATTTTATTCGTTTGTACCGGGAATACCTGCCGCAGCAGTATGGCTGAAGCGTTATTGCGTAAAATGTTAACTGAAGATTTGACGGAACAGGCTGCCACTATCCGGGTCGTTTCCGCCGGAACCGGTGCTATATCAGGTGAAAGTGCCGCTCAAAATGCTATCGAAGTGATGGCTAGGGAAGGCATCGACCTCCGTTCCCACCGGTCCAGGCGTTTATCCGCAGACCTGATCAATGGGGCTGATCTAGTACTGACGATGACCTTGGAACAGAAAAACACAGTTCTAAATATGCTGCCTACCGCTAAAAATAAAGTTTTCACCTTAAGCGAATTTGCAGAGGGAGTTAGGGAAATCGAATCGTTAATCAATCAAGCAGAAAAAATTCGGACTACTTTGGAGGAAAAGCGGCGCAAGTATTTGGAAAAAGAAGGACCCAAGCTTGAGCAGTTGCGCCGACGCAATCAAGAACTTAGTCGTCAAATGAGAGCCCTTGATGAAGAATTACGGCAATTTGAGCAAAAAATGGAACAGCAGGTAGAGACCGAGAAACGTGAACTAGAAACGATTCAATCCAAATTGACGATGCTGGAGATACCCGATCCTTACGGACAAAATATCGAAGCTTACAAGATTTGTGCCAATGAAATTAAGCAAAAATTGAAGATAGTTGTTAACCGTATTAAAGAATCCCTGGAATAATTTACTTTGGGGTTTCTTTTTTATAAAAACCACTAAGGAGTTGATCTTATGTCGAATGTTAATGTCATCGACCATCCGCTGATTCAACACAAATTGTCCATTATTCGCGATTCAAATACCGGAGCCAAAGAATTCCGGGAATTAGTTGAGGAAGTATCGATGTTAATGGCTTATGAAGTGACCCGTAATTTTTCCCTGGAGGATGTGGAAGTGGAGACTCCGGTATCGACTGCTCATTGCCGGACGATCTCCGGTAAAAAGATTGCAGTGGTTCCGATCCTTCGGGCAGGACTCGGAATGGTGGGCGGTATCCTCAAATTGATACCTACCGCCAAAGTCGGTCACATAGGGGTTTACCGTGATCCGGAGACTTTACAACCCATCGAGTATTACTGTAAATTACCACAAGACATTGTCGAGCGTGAATTAATTATTGTAGACCCGATGTTGGCTACCGGTGGTTCGGCGGTGGCGGGGATTCAGTTTTTAAAACAGCGCGGCGCGACCCAGATTCGCTTGATGTGTTTGATTGCGGCTCCGGAAGGAATTCAGAATGTACAAGACAAGCACCCTGATGTGGATATTTATGTGGCGGCAGTGGATGACCGTTTAAACTCTCACGGTTACATTGTACCGGGTCTAGGAGATGCCGGCGACCGTTTATTCGGAACTAAATAATTTTACGTAAATACAAAACCGAAAGGAAATCCGGCTAAAGAAGGCCGGATTTTTTAATTACCGGCTCTTTTTGTTGTTTGTAGGAATATCTGATATCTACAACTGAAAAATCATTGATTTTCCATATAAGAGACTGCTAAATTATTATAAAGCAGCTTTATCTGGTATTTGGGCGAAAAATTGTTTGAATATGAGACTTGATATAATAACATATTCGCACTATTCTTAAACATAGTAATAATGGGGGAGAATTTTTTTGGGTTTATTCGATGAAATTAAATGATGAATAATTCTATTCAATATCCTAAAGTTTTGGCGGTATTTGGCACCAGACCCGAAGCGATTAAAATGGCGCCGGTTGTCAATGCTTTAAATGCCGCCGGAGATTTTCAGATCAAAACTGTGGTTACCGCTCAACATCGGGAGATGCTGGATCAGGTGTTAACTATCTTCGGAATCAGACCGGATTATGATCTCAATATTATGTCCCCCGGTCAGAACTTAACCGAGATAACTTGCAGGGTTTTACAGGGATTGGACCCGGTATTCAAAACGGAAAAACCCGATCTAATTTTGGTCCATGGGGATACCACCACTGCTTTTGCCAGTAGTTTGGCTGCCTTTTATTTACATATCCCGGTAGGACATGTGGAAGCCGGTTTACGGACCGGGGATAAACAACAGCCTTTTCCCGAGGAATTAAATCGGCTATTAACCGGCAGAATTGCAGATCTTCATTTTGCCCCCACTGCTAACGCACGAGAAAACTTGCTACGAGAAAATATTCCCGCCGAGTCGATTCAAATAACCGGTAATACTGTAATTGATGCTTTGTATTTCTGCTTGCGGGAGCTATCTCTTGATGTCAAGGAGGCTGAGCGCCAACTGATTTTGGTAACTGTGCACCGCCGTGAGAATTGGGGACCGCCGCTTGAAAATGTGGTTAAGGCTTTAAAAAATATTATAAAAGATAATCCAATGGTTAATCTAATTATACCGGTTCATTTAAATCCGGTGGTTCGCCAAGTCTTCTTCAATGCATTTCAAGGGGAATCCCGGGTTAAACTGGTAGAACCTTTGGATTACCAATCGATGATCAAAACAATGGCTGAGGCATACTTGGTCATTACCGATTCGGGAGGCATTCAAGAAGAAGCGCCTTCACTTGGAAAACCGGTTTTGGTTTTGCGGGAAAAGACGGAACGGCCGGAGGCGGTGGCTGCCGGTACGGTGAAACTGGTCGGCACGGATACTGAACGTATTACGAGTATTGTTAATTTACTTTTGAATGAGCCCGGAGAATATCTAAAAATGTCAAAAGCCGTTAATCCTTATGGCGACGGGAAAGCTACTGAAAGAATCATGAATGGATTACGCTTTTATTTCGGTCTCATTGGCAATAAGCCGGCTGATTTTATTCCGTCATAAAAATTTAACAAAAAAAACTGCTTCTCAAAGTTTAAAAGTGTGTTATATTTGTTTTTAATCATATGGATTACCAAATTTTTTAGATGAATATTTATGCCTTGCAATGAGTTCAATTTTAAAGAACATGATTTGGCCCCAAATGGAGTGAAGACTATTACCAATAAAAAAGATAGTCATGATACCAAAGAAATGTGGCAGGGTTTAGCCATTTACAGTTTTTCTAGTCTTAATGTCGGCGTACTGATGTTTGGCGGTTATTTTTTAGGACGTTTTTTAGAACGCCACTTTCATTGGGAAAATATGGCGATCGTTGGCGTCGTTGTTGGCTTAGTATTAGGTTTATATGAAATGTTTGCATTCGCACTAAAGTCCGGTTCAAAAAAATGATGAAAATGATGATTGTATTTGCGACATTATTAGGTGGCATAGTAGCGGTAATTTTTATCGTTCCGATTCATGGTTGCGCGGCTGCTGTTTTATTGGGCATTGCTACTATAGGTTTTGATATTTTATGGCAATGGTTGCGTTTTACAATTTTGGCTCATAAAACGAAATACCAGAATGGCTTAAATGCAAAATTATTGCCGGGAATTATCACCGGATTTGTTTTACGAATGATTAGCATCTTTGTTTTTTTGAAATTGGGATCTTGGTGGCTTACCCGAAATGAATTTTTTTATTTTGCGATTTTTCTTTTGACTCTCCCACTTTGGAGCAAATTGGCGGCTTATAAATTTAAAACAGTAATCTAAACAAAAGAGGAATCATTATGGAAATTGAACCCCAGTTTGTACATTGGTTTGGCCTAGAACTGAATTTAAAGATAGTTATTATGACTTGGATAGTGATGGCAATTATTTTTGTCATTGCCTGGCTGGCCCGGCGCGATATAAGCTGGATACCCAAGGGCTGGCAAAATGCAATGGAGTATTTGATTGAATTCGTTCAAGGAATTATTAAAGGCGGTATTGGGGAACACGGCCTGAAATACACTTATTTTTTTAGTTCATTATTTCTTTTTATTATCATTTCTAATATGATGGGAATAATCCCGGGATTTTCTTCGCCGACCAAAGATATTAATGTTACTGCCGCTTTGGCCGTAATATGGGTTGTGTGGCTGCAAGTAGTTTCAATTCAAGCCGTGGGCTTTAAGAATTATGTGAAGGAATATTTCCATCCTTTTGCCCCTTTTGTACTGATTAATCTACTTGACTTGGTTACTAGACCGCTTAGCCTGGCAATACGTTTATATGCAAATATTGTCGCCGGTGAGATTTTACTGGAGGTTTTAACGAAAAATTTTCCGATATTGGTACCGGATTTATGGCAGGCGCTTAGTATATTTATCGGTTGTATCCAAGCCTATCTATTTACCATCTTAACCGTATCCTATACGGGTTTATCCGTATCTCATGAGGATAATTAAACAACCAAATTAAACCGGAGGTGTCTTAGAATGAGTTTAGGGATGATCGTAGCGATTGCAGTAGCAATTATTTGTTTAGGAGCTGCTATTTCAGCAGCTTTCGGTGATGCCAAAGTTGTTGCCACCGCCATTGAAGGAATGGCGCGTCAACCAGAGGCCTATAACCGACTTTTTACTTCTATGCTTATTGGTATGGGTATGTTGGAAGTTATGCCGTTAATCACTATCGTTATTGCTTTTATGCTAATCGGAAAAATTGTTTGATCAATGTGGAAGTTTTAGAAGCTGGCTTTATTGATTTTTGTTTTTGAGGGAATGCTGCTTTCATCATTGTATCTTAAGCGGTTTAAATTTTCAAAAAGATTGAATCCTGTTAGGTAAGGAGGTTTTGCTATGGAGTTAAAGTTGACTGGGACGTTTTTCTTTATGGTGTTTAACTTCTTAGTATTGGTAATTGTCCTGGTTTTCCTCCTTTATCGTCCGATCCAAGGCATTTTGGAGCAGCGTAAACAGAAAATCAGCAATGATCTTTCTGAGGCGCAAAAATCTAAGGAATCATGGGAACAACAACAGCGAGAAGCTAAAATGGCTCTTGAAAAAGCGAACGCTGAAGCATCTCAAATGGTAGATAATGCCCGCTCAGAGGCTGAACGTTTGCGGGAAGAGATTATTAATAAGGCCCGTCAGGATGCCGAGGATTTACGTCAACGCAATTATGCCGAGATTGAACGGGCTAAAAAAGATGCTCAGGATGAATTGCGGGATGGAGCTGTTAAATTAGCTATTTCAGCGGCTTCCAAGGCTATCGGCAGTAAAATGACGGCTGATATTAATGAATCATTAATTCGCGGAGTCCTTAACTCGATCGAGAAAGGGGCTTAACGAAATGTATTCACAGACGGCGTTGAATTATGGCCGAGCTATGGTTGAACTCGCAACAGAAAAGAAGATTTTGGATGAAGTTTTGGTGGTCACCAAAGATTTAATTCAAGAACTGCAGCTTGATCAGGTGCAGGAATTTTTGAAACATCCGAAAGTGCCGGTAGCGGCAAAGAGGCAGATACTACAGTATCTGCTATCTAAAAATTCGGTGCCTAAAGAATTTCAAAATTTTTTAAATTTGGTGATTGAGCGACGACGCGAAAATTTGCTATTGCCGATTTTAGAAGCTATTGCCGTTCAGGCCTTAAAGGCTCAAGGATATCAAGTCGTTGAACTTATTTCCGCTTTGCCTTTGCCTGAAGAAAAGCAGAAGTCTATCGGCCAAGTGCTGGAAAAGGCTTGGCGTACTAAAATATCGTTACAATATCGGGAAAACCCCAATTTAATTGGCGGGATTATAATTAGGCGCGGCGATGAGTTGATCGATGGTTCGTTATCGGGACAATTAAATGCCTTAAAGCGAATCTTAATTTCGGAAACCAATATCGCTGCGGAATTATCTTAGTAAAGGACGATAACCATGCGCTTTGCTACTGACGAAATAATTTCAGTTCTAAAGGAACAGATTGATAAGTATCAACTTGATTTTGAGGCTCAGGAAACCGGTACGGTACTGGAGGTAGGAGACGGCATCGCCCGGATCTATGGCTTGGAAAAAGCAATGATGGGCGAGCTCTTGGAATTTCCAAACCAAGTTTACGGAATGGCCTTAAATCTTGAAGAAGATAATGTTGGATGCGTTTTGTTTGGCTCGGAAACCCTCATTAAGGAAGGCGATTTGGTTAAACGTACCAATCGCGTGGTAGAAGTCCCGGTCGGAGATGCGATGATTGGACGAGTAGTCAATCCGCTGGGAGAGTCTATCGATGGCAAGGGACCCATTAAAACGTTGGAATCTCGTCCGGCTGAGCGGATAGCACCCGGTATCTCCAAAAGAGAGCCAGTCAAAGTTCCACTTCAAACCGGGCTCAAAGCAATTGATGCCTTAATTCCGATTGGCCGCGGCCAACGTGAACTCATCATCGGCGATCGCCAAACCGGGAAAACGGCAATTGCCATTGATACCATTTTAAACCAAAAAGATACTGGCGTGATTTGCATTTATGTTTGTATCGGTCAGAAAACATCTACTTTGGCTCAAGTCGTTCAAACATTAGAGAATAAAGGAGCAATGAAATACTCTCTAGTGGTAGCGGCTACCGCCAGTGATACAGCTCCTTTACAATATTTGGCTCCATTTTCCGGCTGCGCTATCGGTGAATATTTTATGGATCAAGGTAAAGATGTTTTAGTCATCTATGATGATCTATCGAAGCATGCCATCGCTTACCGCTCCATGTCGTTACTGTTGCGTCGTCCGCCAGGACGGGAAGCTTATCCTGGAGATGTCTTTTATTTACATTCCCGTTTGCTGGAACGGGCAGTTAAGTTGAATGCAGCCAATGGTGGCGGTTCCCTTACAGCGTTACCGATTGTTGAGACTCAAGCCGGAGACGTTTCAGCTTATATTCCTACGAACGTAATCTCCATCACGGATGGTCAGATTATTTTAGGAACTGAATTGTTTTTCAGCGGCGTACGTCCTGCAGTAAATGTCGGTTTGTCGGTGTCACGTGTTGGCGGCGATGCTCAAATTAAGGCTGTGAAACAAGTAGTAGGCCGTTTGAGGCTTGATTTATCCCAATATCGTGCTCTGGAAGCTTTTGCTTCTTTCGGCGCCGATTTGGATAAAGTGTCGCAGGCCCAGTTAAGCCGTGGTAGCCGGATCATCGAAGTATTAAAACAAGATCAATATAAACCGATGAATGTCTATCAGCAAATTGTTGTGTTATATGCAGTGACCAACGGTTATATGGATGATTTGGAAATTAATCAGATTAAGCGTTTTGAAATGGAATTCCTACACTTTATGAAACTCGAAGGGGAATCTTTTTATAAAACGATTTCTGAGACACGTTCTTTTAACGGTGAACTTACGGCTGAACTTGTTAGCTTAATTACTCGTTTCAGAGAACGTTTTAAAGCTACTTCCTAGTAGGGTCACACCCATTTTAGGATGGACCTGATTTCAATCCGGTAAAATAGTTTTGAGATTGCCATTCTCGAAGCTGATCGAAAAATAGCTTTAAAAATCTTTTTTGACTGAAGGTATATTGATGGCAAATATTCGTGATTTGCGTATTAAGATCAAATCCACTAAAAATATGCAGCAAATAACCAGAGCCATGAAAATGGTGGCTACGGCTCGTTTTAGAAGGGCCCAGCAACAACTGGAAGCGGCACGGCCTTATGCTCGCAAAATTGCTGAAGTTACTTTGGATTTGGCTTCTTTAACTCCTTGGTCATTTAATCCTTTGCTTAGGCCCCATGAACATACTAAAAAAGTATTAATTTTAGTCTTTACCGGTGATCGGGGTATGGCTGGAGGGTTTCATCTAAAGATTGCCGACGGCGCACACCAATTCAGTTTAAAATTTCAGGGCCAAGCTGAAGTTTCCTATTATATGCTGGGATTGAAAGGATTTCAAAGATTTACAGCGCGTAAGCTACCGGTATACAAAAGATTTCCTGCTGCGGTAGCCGGAGTTCCTTTTTCTGAAGTGCAGAAGTTGGCGGAGGAAATATCGGATTTATATCTAAATGAGGAATATGATCAAATTTATTTGTATTATTCCAAATTTTATTCAACTGTAACGCAAAAGCCCAGAGCTTTTCAACTTTTGCCGATTGATCCGAGCAAAGCTCGTCATAAAGAGGAACATGGTTTGTTTATTTTTGAACCGAATCAGGAAGCTATTTTGGATAATATATTACCGCGCTATATCGAGAGCGAAATTTACCGGGCTTTTCTGGAAACTGAGGCTGGCGAGCTCGGGGCCAGGATGACGGCGATGTCTTCAGCCACCGATAATGCCGGTGAGTTGATTGAACGCTATCAATTAATTATGAACCGGATTCGTCAGAGTCAGATTACCACAGAGATTGCTGAAATTGTGGGTGGAGCTGAAGCTCTCAAAGCCTGAGTTTATTGGATTTTTTGCCAAGAAACTGATGGCCTAAAATCCTTTCAAATATATTTTACATTTAATAAAAATAGGGGGCTTTTTTGATGGCAACTGGCCGCATCGTTCAAATTATCGGACCTGTTCTAGATATTGAGTTTTTGCCGGAAGAGATTCCCGATATTGATACTGCTGTATCCGTAAAATATCAAGTTAAAAATGATACCCGCACTGTAGTGTCGGAAGTTATGCATCAACTGGGAAATAATCAAGTCCGTTGCGTAGCCTTAAGTTCAACCGACGGTTTAGTCCGTGGCATGGAAGCACATAGCGATAATAAACCAATTACGGTTCCGGTGGGCCGTGAAGTCCTGGGCCGGATCTTTAACGTAATTGGTGAGGTAGTTGATGACGGTCCGGCAGTTAAAGCTGTCCATACTTTACCGATTCATCGTAAAGCGCCCAGTTATGAAGAACAAGCAACAGTGCAGGAAATGTTAGAGACCGGAATCAAAGTCGTCGATTTGTTGGCTCCTTATCCAAAGGGCGGTAAAGTAGGCTTATTTGGTGGCGCTGGAGTTGGTAAGACCGTTATTATTATGGAGTTAATTCATAATATTGCCACTCAACACGGTGGATTTTCTGTTTTCACCGGAGTCGGTGAACGGACCCGGGAAGGGAATAGTTTATGGCTCGAAATGAAGGAATCCGGTGTTATTGATAAGACTGCCTTAGTTTTCGGTCAGATGAATGAGCCGCCGGGGGCCAGACTGCGGGTTGCTTTAACCGGCCTCACCATGGCTGAATATTTCCGAGACAGCGAAAATCAGGATGTTTTGCTCTTTGTCGATAATATTTTCCGTTTCACGCAGGCTGGTTCGGAAGTTTCGGCGTTACTGGGCCGGATACCTTCCGCTGTTGGTTATCAACCGACTTTGGCGACGGAAATGGGTGCCTTACAGGAACGGATTACTTCAACTAAAAATGGCTCAATTACGTCGATTCAGGCAATTTACGTCCCGGCTGATGATTATACTGATCCGGCGCCGGCTACAGCTTTTACCCATCTTGATGCAACGACCAACTTGGAACGGAGAATTGTGGATAAAGGAATTTATCCGGCAGTTGATCCTCTGGCGTCTACTTC
>DNPP01000499.1:5914-7216 GCA_003501365.1 Bacillota bacterium | reverse complement strand
GCATTTGGTTATCAATCTGTAGAATTTGGGAATCAGGTTCGATGGCGGGCTGATTGATCAGGTTATGAATATGTCTAATACCGGGGATTCTTGAAACAGCATTAAAAGCTGTCACTATTTGGGTCTCGGTTAGTTTCCCAAATAGACTCACCACGCCGTGGTGGGTAATGCTTTTAACCCGTCCGGGAGACAACTCGGGTTCCGTCATCAAGGTGGCCTGGACTAAATTATTTAAGCTGGCGTCATCATAGTAATCCTTTAATTTTAAATGGCTGATAACTTCTCTGACGCCACGCGCTTTGGCCGCGGTTTCCAGGGCTTCCTGAGCCTGGTTGAAGTTGTTTACGCGGCCTAATAATTGAACCTCGCCACCGGTTACTTTAACACCCACCGTAAGAGGTACCTCCGGATTGGCCTGAAATTCTTCGGCTACTTCAAAGGCAACATCCAAATCGTTGATTTCGCCGTCGGTGCAGACGGTGATGTCGTTTTCAATCTTTTTAATACCGGGGATATTCCCTAATAATCCTTCGGCCTGAATCTTCTCCTCCAAAACGTCGACAATACCTTGGATTTGAACAGTTCCATTCTCATATACCCTGGCTTTTAAGGCATAAGCGGAAAGTTTCGGGTGTTGACGAAGTTTTTGGTCGATCTTTGCCGATAGGTTTTCTTGCACTAGATTGGGCATTCGGTACCTCCTACTTAGAACATACTTTGATTTTCAGATTTAGGCTTGACAAGTAAGCCTAGTCGAACCGTCACTCCGGAAGCCGGGACGGCGGACTATCTGAATTTACAATTATTATTTCTATTCACCAATTGATTTACTCAGACTGCTTTTTCCGGTTTGTGCCCAAGCTCATCAGGCTATGAATATATATCCTGAATAACCGTATCGAATGGGCCACGCGAGTTAGGCGCTTTTGACCCGAATTTAGGTACCGTAATTTTGTAAATATTACCATAATGATTTTGCGGCATGGGGTTATCCCGCGTCCGAGTCCGAGTCCGCGGCTGTGGAAACGAGTTAAAAACAGTAAACCCTGAAAAATAAAAAAAACCGCTAAAATAGCGGTTAAAAGCCAACGGCAATAGTGGCGGCGCACATGTACGTACGACGGCAAGAATTATTTACGTAAAGTTTTTGAAACGGACTTGGTTTGAATGGAGGTAGGGGTCTGATAATTAAAACCCCAGGAACCCATATAATAATTATTTCGGTCATCGTAACCTCGGATGATCACCATGCAGAAGCCCGGTTTTAATTTGGTTATTTTATCAAAAGTATAAACCCCTTGT
>DNPP01000499.1:0-5571 GCA_003501365.1 Bacillota bacterium | reverse complement strand
TTAAGTCTAAATTGAATAACCGGCAAGGAAGTGACAATTCCGGCATCTACCGGTGAAATTATTTCTAGTGCCAATGGTCTGGCAGAAATATAACGTTGAATGTCACTCAGGCTCATCGTATTATCCATTACTCGCCTTTTGATACGCAGGGGGTTTTCCGTCAGCGAGTTCTGACCCCAATTTACAGTGAACAAACCTCGGTATCCGGCTTGAACTGCGACCGATTCAACCGTTGTGTCGAACCAGCCATAGGGATAAGCAAGTAGTGTGATTTTTTTAGCCAGTTTATCCTCAAGCAAGGTTTTAGAACCCAGGAGCTCATCATTGAGCCATTTCAAGTAGGCGGTGTTATCCCCGTTTGAAATTTGGGAATGGGTCAAAAAAGGATGACTCATGGAATGGGATTCGATATCGAACCCGGCATTGGCCATTTCTTTTAATTCGGCCCAGGTCAGACAGAAATGGCTCTCATCTTTGATGGCTCTGGGATATACAAAAAAAGTGGCTTGAAAACCATATTTTTTTAATAACGGGAACACTCGGGTGTAATGAGACTTGTTACCATCATCAAAAGTTAGGACAATGGGTTTTTTCGGCATTAACTCCGGCTGACGGAGATAGGCCAGAAATTGGATTGCCGATATCGGCTGATAACCTAGACTCTGGAAGAGCTTAAAGTGCTTTTCCAGCATTTCCGGGGTAAAATCATAGATACTGGTAGTCCTGGGGATAATCCGGTGATAGGTTAAGACGGGTATCATGATGGGCTCCGACGTTAAAACGGGAGGTGACGCCGGTGCTTTGGCAATAATAAATGTAGGTAAAGCTGAGATGATGACCAGGATAATCGGAATGAGCCATATCGTTGCAGTAATTTTTTTCATTAGGCCTCCTAAGTATCGAACAACAGTTGAATTTGGTTTTAATTGTCGATTGTTGATGATTTTCCTGCTGTATTCCTTAAACAGTTTCGGTAAGTAATTGCCGCAAATTGATTTCAAATTGCTGATCATCTCCGGGCGTGCGTTTAGGGGGCCCTTTGGTTCGACCGCCGCTACGGCGATACTTTGCCAAGGCATCCCTTTCTTCCAATAATAAGTCAATCGTGTGGGGTTGGAATACTTTGCCGACCGGGGAGATGGCTTTAGCATTTTTAGCGAGTACCATCGCAGCCAGACCCCAGTCTTGAGTTACGATAATATCGCCGGGACGGCTTAGATTCATCACCATAATGTCAGTAGCTTGAGACTCATTTCCGGCCACTAAATGATGAGTATTTTCGATTTGGTGATTGAAGGAGGCAATAGTAATTACTTCGCATCCATGAACTTTAGCTAATTTCTGAATTATCTGCAAACAAGTCTTAGGACAGGCATCAGCGTCAACAATAACCCGGGAATCTATCATATAAACCTCCTATAGTGGGGTGCTCTCCATTGAATTTTTTCGGGTCTCATGATATAATTGCAATAATTTATATATCGGTCATATTCATAATAACCATGATGAGGAAAAGTAAAACGTTTTTCATAAAAGAGCGAGCCCTAGATGGTGGAAGAGGGTTTATGAGTTCGTTTGAAAATTCGCCTCGGAGTTGCCTGCTGAATCTGTTTTATTTCTGGTATTAGGCGGGGCCGGATTCTCCAACCGTTATCCATGGAGCAACCTTAATTTTTAATTGATAAGTGTCAATTTGCATTTAATAATTGCGGTTGAAAAGAGTTGATCCGCAAGGATCAAATTGAGTGGTACCACGGGAGCTGTTAATAAAGCCTTTCGTCTCATAGCGAGATGAAGGCTTTTTTTATTGGTCGGGGGGTGGTTGCTTTCATTACGTTGATAACCTTCCAATTTGCCAGTACTTTGGCGAGCTTTGGTAAGAGGGTTTGTAAAAATCATTATTCAAAGGGAGGAAATTAAAATGTGGAATCGCGAGATTGAAACCTTGCCTCGGGCTGAGCTGGAAAGAATACAGTCCGAACGGCTTCGTAAAACAGTGGAACGGGTTTATCATAATGTGCCCTTCTATCGGCAGAAATTGGATCAGGCGGGTATTAAACCGGAAGATATCAAGAGTGTTAAAGATGTGCAGAAACTCCCGTATACCACCAAACAGGATTTGCGGGACAATTATCCCTTTGGTCTTTTTGCCGCCCCCCAGGATGAAGTGGTGCGTATCCATGCTTCATCCGGCACAACCGGCAAAATGACAGTAGTGGGTTATACCAAGAACGACATCGCAACTTGGGCGGAAGTGATGGCCCGCACCATGGGGAGCGGGGGAGTTACCCGCAAAGATATCATCCAAATTGCATATGGTTATGGTTTATTTACCGGAGGTTTAGGGGCTCATTACGGCGCCGAAAGAATTGGAGCCAGCGTAATACCGATTTCCGGCGGTAATACCAAACGTCAATTACAAATCATGAAAGACTTTGGAACAACGGCCGTTGCTTGCACCCCTTCATATATCCTCTATATGGCTGAAGGCGCGGAGGAAGAAGGGATTAACATTAAAGATTTGCCGCTCCGAGTCGGTTTCTTCGGGGCTGAACCCTGGTCTGACAACATGCGGAAAGAAATTGAAGCCAAGTTGAATATCAAAGCCATTGATATTTATGGCCTCAGTGAGATTATGGGGCCTGGTGTATCCAGCGAATGTTGGGAGCAGAACGGCTTACATGTTTGGGAAGACCACTTCATTGTCGAGGTGATTGATCCGGCTACCGGTGAGGTATTGCCTTATGGTGAAAAAGGTGAATTAGTATTTACCTGTATTACTAAAGAAGCTTTACCTTTACTACGATATCGTACTCGTGATATCAGCATTTTATATAATGATCTCTGTCCGTGCGGCCGCACTCACATGCGAATGAACCGAGTCATGGGCCGGACCGACGATATGTTGATCATTCGCGGAGTCAATGTTTTCCCATCACAGATTGAGAGTGTGCTGTTAGATATCGGTGAGACGGAACCCCATTATCAATTAATTGTAGACCGCGATGGTAATTTGGACGATCTGGAGATCTGGGTTGAAGTTTCGGAAAGACTATTTTCAGACCAAGTTAAAAAATTAGAAGAAGTCGAGGGAAAGATCCGCCGTGAAATCCAGAGTACCTTGGGGATTTCAGCCCGAATCAAGTTAGTTGAACCGAAAACCATTGCCCGAAGCGAAGGCAAAGCCAAACGGGTAATTGACCGCCGGGATGTGTATACAAATTAACAATTAGTTAAAATTTGTTAGCTGCAGGTATTTTTTGTTAATTACCGAATACTAACAAAACACTAACGTAGAAATAGGGAGAGTGAAGTAGATGAAAGTCAAACAGATCTCGGTATTTATAGAGAATAAATCCGGTCGTTTGGCGGGAGTGACCAGGACCCTCGGTGACCATGGCATTAATATCCGGGCCTTGTCTATCGCGGATACTACTGATTTCGGGATTCTTCGGCTGATAGTCAGTGAGCCGGAAAAAGCCATGACTATTTTAAAAGCCGAGGATTTTACCGTAAGCGAGACCAATGTTATTGCGGTTCAAATCCCCGATAATCCTGGGGGTTTAGCAGGAATTCTCCAGATGCTTGAAAATGCCCAAATTAATATTGAATATATGTATGCGTTTGTGGGGAAATCCGGGGCTAATGCAGTGGTAGTTTTTCGGGTAGAAGATATTGAGCGGGCGATTGTATTCCTGCAGCAAAACGGGATTGCTTTACTTAGTGACGTTGAAATATATTCCTTTTAATTTTTTTTGGAAATTTGCCGATAACTATCAATGATCTCTGATAATACTAAAGTTTAACTTGAATCCGGCAAGTAACCCCAAAAACCTCAGTCGCATTTAGACTTGCTGGATTCAAACAATGAACCCGATCCGGCCAATTTTTCTGCACCATTGCAGAAAAATTGTCACTTACTTGCCGGATCGAGGTTTAATTTAACTTATGATAGAGGGTAGAAATTTTACCCTCTAATGATCTAATAATCACGGGTCTTTATTTTAGGAGGAAATGTACTACATGAAATTATTGCAGAATTTCTCCGAATCTTGGTTCCCTAATTTGAAAAGCCGGTATACCAAGATATTTTCAAAATCATTCCTTGGTTATGTTCGAGATTATTGGATTAGGGTAACCACAGTTCGGCGGTTTAATCTATTATTTATCGCTGTGATATTGATTGGCGCCTTGGAGGTTTTCCTCGGTTTTAGTTTTATATGGCGGATGAACCAGCAATTTGTTAAAAACAATCAATATTACGACAGGTTAATGGAGATTACCTGCCGAGTAGACACCCAACTAGCGTATCTTCCAGTCGTCTACAATGAAAAACTTTCTGCAATTCCTACAACACCGGTCAGACCTATTTTATCCGAAATTAACCAAGAAATCCGGCAGATACCCATAAAAAAATCCGACGACCGCGATTTTAAGTTCTTCCGGGCGAGTCTGGCTAAGATAAATGGATATGTACAAGCTCCAGTTGCCGCAAATAATTATTATGAACTCTGGGCCGAAGTTGGCAAGGCTCGTATATATTTAGACCGCTATCAAAAGGGACTTAATCTGTTTCCACGAAAGCGCCAATCCGCAAAAGCAATATTAAACCGTCTGGGGTTCAAAGGATTGTTGCTGATGCTGTTGATACTGGCAGCCGCGAGCGGTTTAGTAATTGTCATTTTGAAAGAAGGAAGTCGTCATCAGAAGGCAATCGGACAATTTGAGCAAGAGATGCGCCAAACAAAGGAAGGCCAAATTCAATCTGAAGTTGGGTCTGCTTTTGTTCAAACTCAGGAATTAGAAGCATTACAAATTGTGTTCAATGAATATGTAAAGCTTTTGACCGAACGCTACCGGCTTATTTTAAAGAAAATTGAGGAATTAAGTCCTTCAATCCGGCAATTAACCGACTGGATCAGTAAAAACGACAACCAACATGTGACCATAAAACAGAATCTACGGGAATTATCCGATGCAACATATGAAAAGCTGAATCAATTTCCGGATATTTCGGATTATGTAAAACAAATCAACGATCAATTGGTCGTCTCCCAACAAGAAGCGGTAGGACTTGAGACGTCAATTCGGCAATCAGCAGATCGGTTGCAAACTGATTTTCAAGAGCTGGAACCCTTCCAAGGACGGGTGGCAAGAAAAGGTCAATATTATCAAGGGATTACTACTCAGCTAAAGGAATTGAAACAACTTTTGGATGAAATTCAACAAACCGTAACTTCTTTTTACAGTATCTCCGAACAAACGAATTTATTAGCCTTGAATGCTTCAATTGAAGCGGCCAGGGCAGGAGAAGAAGGCGATAATTTCAGTATAGCCGCCACCGAAATCGAAGATTTGGCTACTCAGATTAATCAAGCCTCCAAAGATTTATTAAACCTATCCATACTGATGAGTAAAAAAACTACCACGGTTATTCGCACCCTGGAAACATCTTTAACCGTGAATAAGTCGGAGAGTAAATACCTGGCTGAGGTGGTTGAAAGACTGAGCTGCTTTATCAATGAACTGGTCCAAGAAATGACCAAAATCGAAGGTTACAGCCAATTAATT
>DNPP01000420.1 GCA_003501365.1 Bacillota bacterium | reverse complement strand
GTCGCCGTTCGATTTCGTTTTTAAAGTGCTCCTTGATATCAGGCATCGAAGTCCTCCAATCATTGTCAACAAACTATTATTATATATGAAAATGCAGGAATTGTGCAATAGCGGAAGCAAAGTTTAAGCAATCTGAATGGATATAAAGATCTTCCTAAGCAGGAAAATCAATAAAATTAAAGAATGGTTAAATTATTACTGATTAACGGCGACAGTGTTTCCGTGATTTTAATTTTGGCAGAAATAGGAAGGAAAATTCATGAGCATCGGTACCCATACTATTCAGGTTCAAAATAAGCCAGACTTTGAAAAGTTCCTGCAATCAAATGATATAGTAGTAGCCCTTGTATATGCTTCGTGGTGCCCATTTTGCATTCGGTTTCTCCCGATTTTTCAGAAGTTGGCTGGGGATGATCAACGTTTTATCATGTTTGAAGACAATCAGGAGATTATGGCCGATCAATATGATATTAATGTGGTTCCTAGCGTGATTTTCTTTACGAATGGCGTCATTGTCAATCGTTTGGACGGGTTTTTGGGTGTAGGCATAACCCAACAACAATTGGCTGACTTTATTACGAGTTGTAATCTATAGGAAAATTTTGCAGCGATATAATTATTAAATTATCTCGAGATGGGTTGTGAGGGGAGGTTCAATGGGATTATCGAAAGAGATCAAACGCTATCAAAGAAACTTTAAAGCGGAACAGCAGGCGATTCGGCTTTATCAGTATTTGGCGGCAGCCGAACCCCACCCTGACCTTGCAGCGGTATATCAAAAGCTTATTGTTACCGAGGAAAAGCATGCCGGGTTTTGGGCGAATAAACTCCGGGAGATAGGGGCTAGGGTTCCTGCAGTTAAACCCGATTGGCGAACCCGGAGTTATGGTTGGTTGGCTGCTAAAATGGGTCCCGCTTTTGTAATGCCATCGATTGCTTCGTTGGAGAAAAATGCCGCTTCTGAATACCGGGGCCAAACCGATGCCGAATCCGCAAATATGCCGGCGGATGAACGTTCTCATGCCCGAATTTTTCAAATGTTGACAAAGACCAGTCAGGGGTTATCGGGAAGTGATTTGGCGCATTTTGAAGGCAGGCATCCTGCCACGGGCGGGAACGAGCTACGCGCTGCGGTACTCGGGGCCAACGATGGGTTGGTTTCGGTGTTCAGTTTGGTGATGGGGGTGGCGGGAGCGGGAGTCAATTCCCGCAATATCCTGATTACCGGTTTGTCGGGTTTACTTGCCGGAGCGCTCTCCATGGCTTTGGGAGAATGGCTTTCGGTCCAAAGCTCACGGGAACTCTATCAACACCAGTTGGAGATCGAAGAGCAGGAACTGCGGGAAACCCCGCAAGAGGAACAAGAAGAATTGACCTTGATATACCAGGCGAAAGGAATTGATCCGCTCGCAGCCAGGAACTTAGCGGAGCGGTTAATTTCTGATCGGGCTACAGCTTTGAATACATTAGCCCGGGAAGAACTGGGAATCGATCCCGATCAACTGGGGGGTTCCCCATGGGTGGCGGCGGTTACTTCATTCCTTTTATTTGCGGTCGGCGCATTCATCCCGGTTTTTCCTTACCTGTTTTTTACCGGCGTAAGTGGCATTATTGCCAGTAGTATTTGCAGCGGGATAGGGTTGTTCATCATCGGAGCCGTTATTACGTTGATCACCGGTAAAAATCCAATTGTATCCGGACTCCGCCAAGTCTTATTCGGACTCGCGACCGCAGTGGTTACTTTTGGGATTGGACGGTTGGTGGGTGTGAATCTTGGCGGTTGAGAAAATGGGTATTTAGGTTTAATTGTAGCTAAAGAGGACCTCCACAAAGAGTGGGGGCCTTTTTTAATGCAAAAGACCGGTTGGAAAAAGGCCGGTGGTAATATTACATTAATGAAAACAGAGCTTAAATTTTAATCAATCAATGTATAAAATCGGCGCTTGAAAATAATAATAGTTACCGATCGGTATATCATATTTTGGGGTTGGAATATTGATGGATAATCGTGCGGCGATTCTTTTAGTGGCATTGGAATTATTTGCAGCCCGAGGATATGATGGAGTTGGAGTGCAGGAGATTGCAACCAGGGCAGGCGTTACCAAACCTACTCTTTACCATTACTTTGATAGTAAAAACGGCCTTTTGAAGGCTATTTTAACCGAGTACGGCACCCGTTTGTCGAATGTACTCAGTGAGGCTGCATCTTACCAAGGAGATCTCTCTCTGGCATTGGCCAGGCTGGGAAAGGCATACTTTCAGTTTGCCAATACCAATGGTATATTTTACCGGATGCAGCTGGCGATGTATTTTGCACCCCCTGAAAGTGAAGCCAATCGGATGGTACGTTCTTTGAATGAGGACCAATTACAGATGATCGAAGAACTATTTATCCGTGCCGCTAGACACCACAGTAATCTGGAAGGACGCCACTTGCAACTGGCCGCTGCCTTTATCGGCAACATTAATACCTATATTGGTTTTGCTTTAAACGGCTACATTAAATTGGAAGCAGAGTTAATCAGTCAAATTGTGCGTCAGTTCATGTATGGCATTTATTTGTAGCGTTTGTTACATTACATGGCGCTATACCGATCGGTATAAAAATAATCACAATCAATGAGCGATGTTTATTAAATCGGAGGGGTGGATATGAAAGATTTGCAGGGAAAAGTCGCAGTCATTACCGGGGCCGGGTCTGGTATTGGCCGGGCTCTGGCCTATCAGTTGAGTATGGAAAGAGTAGTCCTGGCACTGGCTGATATCGACCGGACAGGTTTGGAAGAGACCAAACTGGGTTTGAACAATGAAAATGGAACGCCAGGCCACCGGATTTATACGATGGATGTATCCAACCGGGATCAAGTCGATGAATTTGCCGGGAAGGTGGCTGATGATTTTGGCAGAATCGATCTCCTGATCAATAATGCCGGGGTCTCGTCATCGGGCAGGATCCCCGAATTAAGTTATCAGACGATTGAATGGACCATCAACATTAATTTATGGGGAGTCATTTATTGTACGAAGTCTTTTTTACCGTATCTAACGAAACGGCCGGAGGCCGGTATCGTCAATATATCAAGTGTATACGGCTTACTGGGAATTCCAGGGCAGGCGGCATATTGCGCCAGTAAATTTGCAGTTCGGGGATTTAGCGAAAGCTTACGTCAGGAATTATACGGCACTCCGATCGCCGTTACTGTGGTATTTCCCGGTGGTGTTAGAACCAATATCGCTAAAAATTCCCGCAGCGATTATAAAATAGCCCCGGAAGTTTATAAAAAAAGTTTACGGAGATTTGAGGAGTCGCTTAAAACGTCTCCGGAGGAAGCGGCTCAGCTGATTATCCGGGGGATCAAAAACAAATCTCCCCGGGTATTGATCGGGAAAGATGCCCGCAAGATGGATTTCTTAGCGCGCTTCAGTCCCAATACGTACGATAAGATCATCGCCAAATATAT
This sequence comes from Bacillota bacterium, assembly GCA_003501365.1. GTDB lineage: Bacteria > Bacillota > UBA4882 > UBA8346 > UBA8346 > UBA8346. Next base: position 1,892 of record DNPP01000420.1, on the reverse strand, counting down.
TCAACAACACAGTTCTTGACCTTACCGAGAGCCATCGCCTCATCGATGATTAGCCTTTGCGAGCAATCATTTCAATTTCAATCTTTGCATGGAGCGGTAAATCAGCAACACCAATGGTGGTGCGGGCCGGATAGGGCGAACTGAACCTTTTGGCATAAACTTCATTCATGGCGACAAAATCGTTCATATCGGTCAGGAAAACATTCACTTTCACTACATGATCCGGTGTCAATCCGGCTGCAGCCAATACGCTGAACAAGTTATGGAAGCATTGTTCGGTCTGGGCCGCAACATTTCCTTCAACCAATTTTCCGGTTTTAGAGTCAATGGGGGTTTGGCCGGAGAGGTACAGAAGCTCGGCAGATTCAACCGCATGGGAATAAGGTCCGATTGAGGTGGCGCCTGGGGCACTATAAGATTTTCTTGTCATAGGAATGCTCCTTCGTTCGTTTATTTGAATAATCTTATTTCAGTATAACAAATCTAATCCAAAAAACAATCTTGGCAATTGACTTAATAAAATTAACCTTGGAGTTAATCATTGAATTCATGATTATCAGTAACTCCATCAATTGTTAAATTTTGATGTCCGGTGGTAATCTTGGAGGATAATGGTGAGGTTATCCTGAAGTCTTTTTTGAGTGATTATTAAAATTTCTAAGAGGCATTTCAATGAATTTGCAATCCCAATCCACCCGTAATATAACCACAGCCACAGTCGAAACGACCGCAGTCGTAGGGGTCTGGTACGCTGTAGGAGCATTTTTGGCATGGGGTATTTTGCCGATATACTGGAAAATGCTAAAACAGGTGACTCCTTTGGAGATTTTAGCACACCGGTTTATTTGGTCACTAGTCTTTGTAGTGTTAATACTAACCATCTCCCGCCGATGGAGCGAGTTGAAGTCCCTTGTTCTACAACCCAAAAAATTGTTACTTGCCGCTTTATGTTCGGTTTTGGTCTGTGCCAACTGGGGAGTCTATATCTGGGCAGTGAATAGTAACCACATCTTGGACGCAAGTTTAGGATATTATATCAATCCCTTGCTCAGTGTCTGCCTTGGTATGCTGATATTACGCGAACGGTTGAATTTTTGGCAATTGGTGGCCTTATTGATCGCCGTAACAGGCGTGCTCTTTTTTACGATTGTGTATGGTAAAATTCCTTGGATCGCTTTATCGTTGGCTTTGACCTTCGGCCTTTACGGATTATTCAAAAAGATGGCTAATATCGGCGCCATGACTGGGCTGGCGATTGAAACGACGATCATGACTCCGGTGGCTTTGGGTTATCTGTTTTGGCTACAACGAAGGGGACTTGCAGCTTTTGGTAATTCTCCGCTCTGGGTGACATTGTTACTTGTTGGAGCCGGTGTGGTGACTGCGGTACCAATGGTTTGGTTCGCCCGGGCAACGCAACTGGTGCCGCTTTCGGTAGTGGGATTTACCCAATATCTGACACCTACGATGACCTTGATATTGGGAGTGTTCTTATATCAGGAGCCATTTACATCCGTGCAATTTGTCGGTTTTAGTGCGATTTGGCTTGCATTGGCGCTTTTCTCCTGTTCCCAACTAAAGTTTCTGTGTAAGTGGCAGCCGGAAAAGTTTCGTCGGCTAGAGCGGGTAGATATACCGGCGACAGAAGAAATTTAAAGCCGGATTAAAATTATATTGACAACATCAGTTTATTATAGTAAAACTAATATAATTTAACATAAATAAAGTTAGTGGTAGAGTAGAGGCGCAAAACACAAGAGTATTTCCGGGGAGGCCGGCAGGCCGTAGAAGCGGAATAAAAGGGTGTTTTGCCGAAGTCGGAAGCAGCCCAAGCTTCCGGCTGGTACTGCGGTTAATAGCTTCGGTACTGTCATCCGGGAACTATTAAAAGG
>DNPP01000066.1 GCA_003501365.1 Bacillota bacterium | reverse complement strand
CGTTTTGCATTTTTTGCCATTTTTCTGATAACATGCGAAACCTCCTGATGTGTTTTTTGAATGAGTGAATTTTATATTTCTAAATTAATTCTACTTGGTTAATTAATTCTACTTGGTTAGAAAAAAACAAATCACTCTTTGCATAGCCAATTTACAATTATTAACCATTTTTAATCCTGTTAATCCTCAAAATCCCGTTAATCCCGTTCCCGTTATCTTTCTTTTAGACTTAAGTATCAGGCCTAAAACAAGGAACTAATGCAGGATTTACCGGATTTAACGGATTTACGGAATTTTATTTTAGAGATTATCTGGATTATGATAAAGTAAAATTAAGGAAGAAGGAAGAGGGTAAATTAACTTGAATGTTCTACAAAAGCCGTTGGTTTCCTTTGCTAAGATCCTAACTAAGATAATAAAAAAAGCTGCTCCTTTTGGAACAGCTCCTTTGGTATTCTTTTAAGCGGTGGTTGCAGCGGCTGAAGTGCCGCTCGCGAGCGGCGCATCTTTTACATCTTCATAAAAGCCGGCAAGTGATGCGTTGATATAAGGTACTAACCATAAAAAGCCAATACTTAACGTGAGGACGGCTAGTAAGCCCCAGCCGATAAAGCTCAAGCCCAGCAGGAAGAGTTTGCCTTTTCGGCCCTTCATGATTTGTTTGCTGCGTTCCAAAGCCTCTTTGGGTTTCAACTCCGGATGGTCGCGTAATATATAAAAAGATAAAGAATAACGAAGTGTGGCAATAATACCGGGGATCACCAATAATAAGGTCCACAAGAAGGTAAATAGCGTGATCCAAAGTTGCAGTATCAAAGCGGGTGAGAACGATTTAAAACCATCAAACAAGTTTTCAATCAGCGGATTTTGATCCCGGCGCAGATTAAGAAAGAAAGTTGCTAGACCCAGTGCAATCGGTCCGGATATAATCAGAGTATAAATAAAGCCAATAAAAGGTATCCAACAAAGAAGCCCGGAGATGATCGTCGCGATAAAGCAGACTAAGACTGCATAGAGCCATTTCCCTTTCAACTTTTCCCGGGCTATTGCCCGTAATTCGAAATTCTTTTTCAACCCATCGTTTACACTCATTCAACTACCTCCTTAGAATTGATTGGGGGTATAATATAAACATTATGCGATTTCATGCCGTTATAGTATTGGTTTTTAGATATGGTGAAATCAACATAGAATCCCAAAAATATACATATTAGAAACCGGCATACTACCTGTCAACGGACGGGGGGTTCTTTTTCTATTGGAACTATATTCAATGTAAGAAAATTTTTTGTGAAGGAAGAAGGAATTATTTTTTTTGCAGCGAATAATTTAAATATAAATCGTAACGTTACGGATGGCTAAAAAATGATTAATATCAAGACAGTAGCAAAAAAAGCCGGTGTATCACCGACAACTGCATCATATGCTTTGAATAATAGGGCCGGAGTAAAACCGGAAACAGTTGAGAAAGTTTTGCGAGCAGCCCGGGAATTGAATTATATTCCCAATTCATTGGCCCAAAGTTTTCGCAATGGGAAATCAAATACGATTGCGGTTGTTACTCATGAGAATTTAGAGGATTATAGTATTTTCTCACTTGAATTAATGGGTATTATTTTAAAGGCCAGAGAGTTGGATTACGATGTTCTTGTTAAATCTTTGCCTCAGGATTCGGAGTTACATAGTAATGAAATGATGCAGATTATTAATGGCAGGAAAGCCGATGGGGTAATTTTATTGGGAAATGGTTTTGAGGAATTAATCGGTCAATTTAAAGCCGAGATCCATAAAATGATTTTGTTATCATCTCATTCCAAATTCGGTATTAGCGAGGTAAATGTTAACGGTGGGAAAGGGATTTATACCATCACTGAGTATCTTATTAAAAAAGGCTACTCTACGATTTGTTACCTAACATTTGCTTTGGATACAACTGAAGAATTAAATCGAGAAAGGGGGTATCGCAAAGCCCTAGCTGCTTATGATTTATCCAGCAAAGAAAATATTATTGCTTGTGGGTACAATAGTAAGGCAATTTATGAAACGGTTATCAAATTAATGGAGACTAATCCTCCGGAAGCAATTGTTTGCTGGAATGATTTACTTGCCTTACAGGTCATCAATGCACTAAAGGAAATGGGGAAGAAAATCCCGGAAGATATTGCCGTAACCGGTTTCGATGATATTATCCAGGATTTAAATTATATTCCTCATCTGACTACAATTAAGCAACCGTTTACGGAAAAAGGAAAATGCGCGATGAAATTATTGGCGGATATCATCGAGAATAAAGTGAAGGGACCTGTAAAACAAGAAGTTGAATGCACTTTAGTGGTTAGGGAATCGGCATAATTTATTTCGGCTTTAAATCGTAACGTTACGGATTTAATTCTAAATGAAAGGGAGAGAAAAGTAATGAATAAGAAATTGAGTGTTTTAGGTATCATATTGGTCTTTGCTATTGGGATTACATCTTGTTTGACGTATGGGGCGAATGAAAAGGTAGTTCTTACTTATTGGAACGGCTTTACAGGCCCAGACAGACCGGCACTGGAGGCGTTAGTCGATAAATTTAATAAAACTAACTCCAAAATCGAAATAAAAATGGACATCATGCCGTGGGATAGTTTATATCAAAAGCTGGCTCCTGCTCTGGCCACTGGACAAGGACCCGATATTGTGGCTTTTGCAACTGAACGGATTGGCACTTATGCCAAACCGGGAGCGATTGTTCCATTAGATGATTTATACGCCGGATCCGATGGACTCGACGCTAAGGTTTTACCTAAGGCTTTAAATGATAACATGAAATATAACGGCAAATACTATGGCGCTCCCATGAATTTTGCTACTTTACTATTATATTATAACAAAGATTTATTTAAGCAGGCGGGTCTGAATCCTGAAAAGCCGCCTAAAGATTGGAATGAATTAAAAGATTATGCTATAAAACTCACCAAAGAGTCCAATGGTAAGGTTGATCAATATGGGTTTGGCATCGCCAGTAAAGAGACTATTCCAATGTGGCCCATTTTGATTTGGGGAAATGGTGGCGATTTTATTAATTACTCCACCAAAACTTCGATGATTAATAATGAAAAATCGGTAAAAGCGGTACAATACTTTGCCGACTTAATTCTTAAAAAACATATTTCACCTCCGGTCTTGACCGGCGCAGAAGTTGATAAACTTTTTGAATCCCAAAAGGCAGCTATGTATATGTGCGGCCCCTGGGCAGTCAATGGTTTTAAACAAGCCAAGATTAATTTTGGGGTGGCCCCGATTCCGGCTGGGCCTGCAAAAACCGTTACCTTGGGAACCGGTGTTGCTATGTGCTTAACCAAGAGTTCTAACCATAAAAAAGAAGTGTATGAGTTCTTTAAGTATTGGAACTCAAAGGAATCTCAGATTTATTGGGCTTTAAACACTGGTTTTCCTCCGAACCGAACTGACCTGGTCAATGATCCGGCTTTAAAAGTCAATCCTTATGTGGTTGCATTTTCGTCAGTAGCCAATCAAACCCAGTTCTATCTGCAACAACTTACGAATTTCGGTAAGATTGATACCGATGTTGTTACACCGGCCATGGAAAATATTTTGCTGGGCAAAATGACGGTTAAGGAGTCGTTAGATAAAGCGGCGCGTGAAATGAACAAAATGCTTAAATAATTATTTAAAAGCCCGGGAGAAGGAGAGGTTAAAACCTTTTCCCGGGTTATCTCTTCCATCAATAAGTATTTGAAACGGGTGGTAATATGAAAGATCACATAATCAAAAAGAACAGTATGTTTCATGATCCCAATAAAGTTGGTTATTTATTTATTTTTCCAAGTATGCTGATTTTTACGGTCTTTGTATTTGTACCGCTAATTGTTTCCGGTATATTCAGCGTCTTCGATTTCGACATGATGGGGAATAACATTCAATTCATCGGAATCAACAATTATTTACGATTGTTTGGTGACGAACGTTTTTGGAACTCGCTTTTTAATACGCTATATTATGCCATTGGAACCGTTCCATTGCAGATCATTATGTCGCTACTTGTAGCTATGGCCGTATCCCGCCGTTCTTTTTTCACTACATTTTGCCGCTCGATATTTTTTCTGCCGGCTATTGGTTCAATGACTATTATCTCAATTATATGGACCTTTTTACTGGATAATAATATCGGGATTATTGCCCATTACTTAAATCTACTCGGAATTCATACAATTGCCTGGCTTCAAGACCCGGTTTGGGCGATGCCAACCATTATGGTTGTTAGTGTTTGGAAGAGTTTTGGATTCAATATGGTTATCATTCTGGCAGGTCTTTTAGGGATACCCGAATCTTATTATGAATCCGCTAGCATTGACGGGGCCAAAAAAATTACTCAATTTTTCAAAATTACCCTACCTATGCTCATTCCTACTTTGGGATTTGTGCTAATTACCTCAATTATCAGTTCCTTTCAAGTTTTTGACCAGGTGTTTGTCATGACCCAAGGTGGACCTCTTTTCAAAACGGAAACAATGGTTCAATATATCTATCATGTTGGATTCGAAGGATTTGAGATGGGGTATGCGTCTTCTTTGGCTGAAATATTATTTATTATTATTTTGATTTTTTCAGTAACGATGTTTAAGCGGCTTCGTCAAGATGAGCAGAGTTATTGAAGGGAGGATTGGCCTTGAATAAAAGCAACATTTCGAGCCTGAAATGGGTTAAGAACTTTTTTTTAGTTTTACTTGTTATCATTACGATTTATCCGTTTGTATGGATGCTGGTTACTTCCTTTAAGTTTGAAGGGGACATCGTAAAATTCCCCCCTACTTTATGGGCTCAGCGCTTTACTTTTGCTGCATATCATGGTATATGGCAGAGGATACCTTTTTTGATTTTTTATAAGAATTCTTTAATTTTTGCCGGTGGAGTAACCGTAGTATCACTGCTTTTAGACTCAATGGCAGGTTATGCATTTGCACGACTCCGATTTAAGGGCCGGAATTTCTTGTTTATCCTGGTTTTAAGTACATTGATGATTCCTTTTCAGGTTACAATGATTCCGCTCTTTGTAGAGTTGTTCAAGTTTCATATATTAAATACTTACCTGGGACTAATTCTCCCCAGAGCTACGAATGCCTTCGGCATCTTTATGATGAGACAATTTTTTATCACCCTACCGAAAGATCTCGAAGAGGCAGCAAGGGTGGATGGCTGCTCTGAATTTACAATCTATCGGAAAATTATGCTCCCGCTTTGTCTGCCGGCTCTCGCTTCTTTAGGAATCTTTCATTTTATGTTCAATTGGAATGATTTGTTATACCCATTGCTATTTACAAATACGGTCGAAATGAGACCTCTTCCGGCAGGATTAGCACTTTTTATGGGACAACATGTAATCGAATATGCCATTTTAATGGCTGGTTCTTGTTTGGCTCTTGCTCCCTTGCTAATTGCTTATTTATTCTCACAAAAATATTTTACTAAAGGAATTGCGATGACAGGAATTAAAGGATAATTCGGAGGCTCAACATGAAAATTGATCAACAAAAAATTAGCGTAGAAATCAATACTAATAAGAGAATCGCCGGAGTAAGCCCCTTAATATTCGGTAATTTTATTGAATTTATTCAAGACTGTATCGACGGTGGGATGTGGGCAGAACTCATGGTTAACCGGGGGTTTGAGAATCCGGATCAAAATAAAGACGGAGTATCCGACCCCTGGTTTCCGAGCGGATTTAATGATGTAGGCCGTTACATTATGGATGAACAGGAATGTTTCAATTCAAAGTATTCCCAGCAAATTGAGGTCATCAATCATTACGGGGGTTACCGGGGAATTACTCAAAAAAATATCCGCTTATTCAAGGGCGAGGAGTATAACGGTTACATATGGCTGAAAGCCGACAAGATTAAAGGGGATATTCAAATCCGGCTGATGTCGCAATCAAGCCTGCTTTTTTCAAAGGAAATACTTATCAAGGATAGGAATTGGAATCAATACCAATTTTCCTATAAATGTGAAACCGATATTGTTGATGCAGTCTTTGAAGTAGCCCTGTACGGAACAGGGAAATTGTGGTTGGATCAAGTGTCGCTGATGCCCCAAAGTGCAGTGGATGGGGTTTGGCAAGAAGTTGTCAGGGCTACCCAAGATTTAAAACCGGGAATTATGCGATTTCCGGGCGGGTGCTTTGCCGATTGTTATCATTGGGAGGATGGAATTGGCGATAAAGATAACCGTCCGACCCGTGAGAATTTGCATTGGAAAGGTAATGAAGAAAATAATTTTGGTACCGATGAATATATCATGTTTTGCCGGAATACAGGGTGTGAACCGCTAATTTGTATTAATTTCGGTACCGGGACCCCGGAGGAAGCGGCCAATTGGGTAGAATATTGCAATGGTCCTCTAGAATCGAAATATGGTAAGCTTAGAGCGGTTAATGGACATCCGGAGCCTTACCAAGTGAAATACTGGGATATTGGCAATGAAAGTTTCGGTGATTGGGAGATAGGCCATTGTAATGCGGCGGAATTTGCCAAGAAATACATGGATTTCTACAAGGCGATGAAAGAAAAAGATCCCGGGATTCAAATCATTGCTTGCGGAGGGGAAGGTAATGATCTTTCCCAGGAGTGGAACCGGACTCTTTTAAAAGTAACCGGTGGAGCCTTGGATTATATTGCCCTTCATTTTTATCCTCCCAAGATCGGAGTGATTCCGATTGATAATGAGCTTACATATTACGGAACAGTCGGATCAGTATGTAAATACGAAGAAATCGTTCAAGATACAGTACAATCCATTCAAAAGATCGTTGCGGACCCCGCGAAAGTCAAAATTGCAGTTACCGAATGGAATACCATGTATAACAATTCATCTTTTCGGGAGCATACTTTGGAGGCGGCAATATTTAATGCCGGAATGTTGAATATGTTTTTGCGCAATAGCGAGGTTATTCGTATCGGTAATTTTTCCGATCTGGTCAATGGGTGGCAGGGAGGATGTATTCGTAGTAATCAAGGTAAGGTATATCGGACTGCCAGTTATTATGTTTTGAAATTATATGCTAATTCGGATATTCAAAGTATGGTGGAGTCAAGAGCGCAAAGTGAAACTTATGATATTGACGCTGTCGGTCATGTAGTGAATGTAAAAGATGTCCCCTACGTAGATGTTGTGAGCGGACTAAACAAAGATAATGAACTGGTTGTATTCATTATCAACCGTCACCTGCAACGTGGAGCCGGCATTAAGCTTAATATAAAAGGCGCCCAGATAAAGAGTGGTATCCGGAGCTCTGAGATTACTTCAGCCAACTCGTTTGATATCAATAGCGCAGAACAAGAATTAATAAAAATAACGGATAGGGCGATTGAGGATTATGATCCCAAGCAAGAGCTTATTGTTTCACCATGCTCAATTCGGCGTTTTATCATACCGTTAATGAAGTAAAAGTAATTACATATAGGAGCGAAAGCTGATGAATAACACGGACATACCCCGTCCTGAGTATCCGCGACCGGATTTTGAGAGGGCAGAATGGCTTAATTTAAACGGTGAGTGGGATTTTGAGTTTGATGATTTGGATACCGGGGAATCGGACGGCTGGTACCGAAACTCAAGTTTTTCCCGGAAAATTACCGTTCCATTCTGCTTTCAAAGTAGCCGTAGCGGTATCAATGATCAGGGAATGCATCAGATTTTCTGGTACAAAAAAGATTTTTTCCTGCCGGATTATTTTACCGGTAAAAGAGGACTTTTGAACTTCGGAGCAGTGGACTACCTAGCCAAAGTTTGGGTAAATGGTGAGTATGCCGGAGGACATCAAGGCGGTTATGGGTCATTCAAGATAGACAGTACCCGATTTTTAAAAAAGGGTATGAATACTATTGCCGTTAGAGTTGAAGACCGGTATGATTGTGGGCAGCCCCGGGGCAAACAATGTTGGTTTGGGAAACCCAATCGGTGCTGGTACACCCCAATTTCGGGTATTTGGCAGACAGTATGGCTGGAAACAGTGGGCGATGTATATATTGATCAACTGCATATAACTCCGGATATCGACCGGCGGGAGGTTAGCGCGGAAGTCGTTTTGGATCAGTTCTCAGAAGCATTATCAATTAATGTATCCATAAGTTTTAAAGGCAGGTCGGTCAAGCAAGTACAAGCCAGTCTTGAAAATAAGATTTCTCAACTGCTTTTTCATTTGAAAGAACCGGATGATATTGATGAACTGGATTATTGGACTCCTGAGACGCCAAACTTATATGATATAGAATTTCAATTATTAAAGAATGGGCGGCCGGTTGATAGGGTTAAAAGTTATTTCGGTATGCGAAAAATCTCGGTTAAAGGCGATATGATTTTACTTAATAATAAACCATACTACCAAAAGTTGGTTTTGGATCAGGGATATTGGCCTGATAGTTTAATCACGCCCCCAAGTGATGAAGCGATTGTCTATGATATCAAAATGACTAAAGACCTTGGATTTAACGGAGTACGGAAACACCAAAAAATTGAAGATCCACGTTATTATTATTGGGCGGATCAATTGGGCTTGTTGGTGTGGGGTGAGATGCCCAGCGCATATCATTTTCATTCGCTGACAATTGAGAATATGATCATGGAATGGTTGGAATTCATTAAGCGTGACTATAACCACCCTTGTATCATTACATGGGTTCCTTTGAATGAATCCTGGGGCGTCAGGAATATCAAGGTCAATCAAGAGCAGCAGAGCTATGCCCGATCCCTTTATTATTTAACCAAGGCAGTGGATACAACCCGCTTGATCAGTACTAATGATGGTTGGGAACAAGTTGATTCGGACATTTGTGGCATTCATGATTATGAACCCAATAGTCTGCAGTTTTTGGAGAAATATTCAAATAAAGAAAAATTATTAAGCGGCGCAGCTGAACAAAGGGTATTATTTTGTGAAGGATATGAGTATCAAGGGCAGCCAATCATTGTTACTGAATATGGAGGAATTGCTTTTGTCAGTGAAAGCAGTGATAATTGGGGCTATTACGGCACGGTTAAAAATTCGGAAGAATTTATTCAGCGATTTTCGAGTGTCACAAAAGCCATTCAAAATACCCGTTATATTTGTGGCTATTGTTATACCCAATTGACTGATGTCCAACAAGAGATTAATGGATTAATGGATGCGCAAAGAAACTTAAAAGTACCGATGGCGCAGATTCAAAAAATTAATTCACCCGAATAATTTATGGTATATAAGTTGAATTAAATAATTTGAAAAAATCAAGACTTTGTATAGGCCAACTGTTGGTTTAGACCTCTCTCTTGCTCTCCCCCTAAAGTGGGAGAGTAACCGATGCCTTTGGGGCCCAAATGCTTTTAGACGACAGCGGTTAAGGTTACCCTTCCACTTGAATCAGATACTTATGGCTTCTAAGGGGAAGGGCGAGGGTTAGGTCAAATAGGGGCTCAATTTTCAGCAATGATCCTTGAATTTTAATTCAACATATATA
>DNPP01000493.1 GCA_003501365.1 Bacillota bacterium | reverse complement strand
GGGCCATCGCTTTGGTTACCGCTTCTTTTCAAACTGCTTCCATCATTGGACCGGCATTAGGGGGATTGCTTTATACTGCCGGCCCCACCACCGTATATGCCGCAATTACCATCATGATGATAAGCGCCGCCATATTGGTTTCATTTATTGGAGTCAATTTGGTACCTTCCAAGCGTGACCCGGTAAGTCTGCAGTCCCTCTTTGCCGGAATCGCTTTTATCCGCCGTAAACCGGTTATTCTGGGCGCTGTCTCCTTGGATTTATTTGCGGTATTACTGGGTGGAGCCACGGCTTTACTGCCGGTGTATGCCCGAAAGATACTAGCCGTTGGTCCTTGGGGGTTGGGAATTCTGCGTACAGCCCCAGCCGTAGGCGCCTTATTAATGTCGGTGTTTTTAGCGCGGGCCCCATTGCGCCGTCGAGTGGGACGCATCATGTTCACTGCGGTTATCATCTTCGGTTTGGCTACGATCATGTTTGCCGTATCACGCTCTTTCGTACTCTCCCTTATTGCCATGACGGTGCTGGGAGCAGCCGATGTGATCAGCGTGGTAATCCGCGGCACTTTAGTGCAACTGGAGACCCCCGATGAGATGCGGGGAAGGGTAAGTGCCGTAAACTCATTGTTCGTCGGTACCTCTAATCAACTGGGTGAGTTTGAGTCCGGCTTGACTGCATCTTGGTTAGGCGTGGTACCGGCAGTATTGATTGGCGGCATTGGTACCATCGTAGTAGTATTTATATGGATCGGTCTTTTCCCGGACTTGGCCCATGCCGACACTCTAAAACAAACCGGTCAATGAATAAATATCAAATCAGTAACTATTTTAGGATATATTCGGTTCCGGTGCTTTTTCACCACACTGTCCGCAATATTGGTGACCCTCAGGTATTTCAGTCTTGCACCGGCTGCAATAAGTTTTTCCCAAGGCCGTTCCGGCTTCACGATGTAACTGATTGAGCTCTTGTTTTTTATCTTGCAATTGTTGCTCCAGTTCGCCAATGACCTTACAATTTTCAACAATTTGTTCCTGGCTAAAGTTATTTTGGCCAAACATACCATAGACCATCTGTCCCAACCCGGACTTAGCGGTTTCAAATTGGTCTTCCAAAGTTTCCACTTGTTTTTTGATCTTCATATCCTCCATAACCTCTTTGGAACGGATACTTACTGTTGAGATCCCTTTTTCGATCTCTTGTTTGACTTTCTGATAAAACTCGGCCATAAAATACCTCCTTTGTTAACTAATAACTGTTAATATTTATGTTATTCTTATGCGAATTACTTTAAGTTATTCCTTGTAAAGGCAAAGGCAAAAGCAGGAAAATTTAGAAGATTTATAGAATATGAGTTAATATGGTAGGAATTATGTTAGAAAGAAGAGATTATCACGTTAAAGAAAATATTTTTTTTATCATTGTTGGGAGGCATTTTATTAATCACACCTTCATTGAGTATTGGTAAGGAAACAGCTGTTCCTGTTGCAGGTGCTTGGGTCGGTGATAATATTAGTTTTTTTGTTTCAAAAGATGGTACCAAACTAACTGCAATCAATAGTACGCTTAAGGTGAATATTCCTAGTTCAACCGATAATGCGGATCTCAATCAAGTAGATTATTCTTTAATAGTCAACATGAAATACAGTTCAGCTACTGTTACAATGAGTTTTACGGCAAATATCCCTATTAGCGACGGAGTTTTTTCATATGAAGAGAAAAATGAGGATTACCGTTTCAGCATCAGCGGTCATTTCGACTCTGATCATATGGCTTCCGGGACCGCTTCTTTTAAAAAAGGGTTTGATTCAGCTAAGATCAATTGGAGAGCCCAACCTGTTCCGGCCGAATTAATTCCAAATCCGGAGCCTGATATTAATGAACCCATCCATACATTCACCGGGCATTCCGATACAGTTTGGGTTATTAAATCAACTCCTGATTTTAAAAAGCTTGTCTCCGGTTCATACGATAAAACGATTAAAATTTGGGACATCGAGACCGGTGATCTTCTTAACACCCTTAAGGGACATTCAAAGCATATTAATGCTTTGGCAATATCTCCTGACGGGCAACAGCTTATTTCAGCGGCAGAAGATAAAAAGATTATTATTTGGGATCTGGAATCCGGGAAGAAACTGTGTACATTGAAGGATTCAAATGAAGTTGAGTCATTGGTATTCTTGCCGGATGGTAAAGAATTTGCAGGCGGTACGAGCAATGGAAAAATTAAAATTTGGGCGATTGAAACCGGAAAATTGTTACGGACTTATGAGGGTCATTGTAGTGGAGTGCGTTCTCTGCTGATTACCAAAGATGGCACAAAACTAATTTCCGGTTCAAATGATAATACCATCAAAATATGGGACATGGAAAGTAATCATTTAATTAAAACTTTGAGCGGGCATACCTATAACGTATTTAAGATATCACTTACGCCAGATGGGAAAAAAATTATTTCTGCTTCCTTTGACAAAACCATTAAGGTCTGGAACCTAGAAACTGGTGATTTGCTTTACACTTTAACCGGGCATACCCAAACTGTTATCTCATTGGCCATAACACCTGATAGTAGTCGATTAATATCAGGTTCCTGGGACAGTACTATCAAAGTTTGGGATTTGAATACCGGAAGCCTTTTAAAAACATTTCCTAGTCACGCGGGTGGAGTATGCGATATTATCATGATGCCGGATGGAAAACATTTTATTACCGGTTTGGGCGATGGCACCATTAAGTTCTGGGATCTTAATAATATTAAATAATTCCCTGTTTTATGAATGAAATGAAGTTAAACTCAGTAATAAATGCTTCTTAATAAGAATTTTTTACATTAATTCCGGGGAGCTGTTTGTAATGAAAAAATGTCTCTCTCCCAATGAATTATTGGAACTTAGTGAAGCCCAGAAAAATGCGTTGCGAAATTTTTGGCAGCCGTGTAAATATGATTTAGCTTTAGAGCTTGTTTGGAAAGATGTAGAGAATGATATCTGTGACGGCGTGGTAATCATGGTCGCAGATGCACGGGCTATTGCCAATCCCCATCGGTATTGTGAATTGATATTGAAGGTTTGGTATCCGGATGGACTGCCGGACTACGAATGTTTAGATAATAGTAGCGGGGAAGAAGAAAATGAAAGTGAGAATGGGGATGGTGGTGAAGTAAAGGATTACGGTGATCCGGGAGAAACCAGCGAAACTGGAGAGAATGAATTGGTCAAGACCATTCAGGATGGAGCGTTTGAGGATCACTTTTTAGATAAAGAGAATTGTCTGCCGTTACTGACCATCGGCCAAATGATGGAAATATTGAATCAACACAAGGGAGCACCGAATATCAGTTTTACTCCGGATGAAGTAATCTGCTATGTGAACGGTGAAGAATATTCCGGGGAAGAACTGGCCGATGTACTGTGGGAAGCACTGAAAACGCTGTTATAAAGGAGCATTTTAACAGGAAAAATTCCAAATTTCGCTTTTGCAGAGCTGAAATTTGGAATTT
>DNPP01000138.1 GCA_003501365.1 Bacillota bacterium | reverse complement strand
CTGTATTAATAGCAATAATGGGTATATCCGCTAAATAAATTGGAAATAAAAAGCCCCACTGCCTAGTTAGGTGGTAGGGCATTGAAATCATAACACGTGTGAAAATATTTGTAGATTAGATTGACCCATGTATTTACACGTGTTATGATTTAATTATTGGGAGGGATTAAATAAATGAAGTCGTATTCGTCAAGAGAAATTATTAAAATTCTTGAAGAAAACGGTTGGTACCTTGTAAGAACCAATGGTGATCATTACCAATTTAAACATCCGGCAATAAAAGGTTTGGTAACGATTCAGCATCCAGTAAAAGATTTGGATATCATAAACATTAAATCGATAGAAAAGCAGTCGGGGTTGAAGTTTTAGCCTTTCCTGACAAAAATAGATATAATTTTAGGAGGAAATAAGATGGATAAATATATTTTCCCATTTGTATTAACACAGAAAGAGAATAAACTCGTTGGAGATTTTCCGGATTTACCGGGATGTATAGCTTGCGGGGATACCGAAGAAGAATTATTTAAAAGTGCTAAGGAAGCGAT
This sequence comes from Bacillota bacterium, assembly GCA_003501365.1. Taxonomy (GTDB): domain Bacteria; phylum Bacillota; class UBA4882; order UBA8346; family UBA8346; genus UBA8346. The sequence continues at coordinate 4,914 of DNPP01000138.1, read as the reverse complement.
GGCGTTACACCTTTACGGCATGGAAGAAGAAGGCTATGAGATACCGTCGTCATCCAAGATACTCGATTTAAAATTAGAGCCAGGCCAATATATTGTGATGATTGAAGTTAGTATGATTCCCTTTCGGGATAAAATGAGAAATAAGGCTGTAAATAAAACCCTCACCATTCCAAAATGGTTGGATGATTTGGCCGTAGAGAATGGCGTCAACTTCTCCCATGTTTTGCAGGATGCGCTTAAAACTTATTTGGGAGTAAATAATCCTGAGCAAAAATAATCAAATAAAAGAGCAATAAATAAAGAGATAAGCCGAGGATTAATGCCTTGGTTTTATTTTTTGTTCCATTCAATTCTACACCTGATAACATCGAGAATTTCTTCAACTTCTGTATATTTAAAACTTTCCCGCCGAAGTTTGCCACTAAAATTTTGTAAGGTATCTTGCCGGTCGTGCTTTTTATTCAGTTTATCAACTACCTCACTCATGGTCATTCCGCTTTTAATTATCTCGGCTTTCAAATTATTGTCAGCCGGGACATTAACGGCAACGGTGACATACAGAAAATTACTCAGGAGTTTCACATAAAAATATGGAATATTAAGGAGTGTTTTCCATGGAGGAGACTGTAGCATTAGGAATGAGTATTGAACTTTAAGTTCTACCGGATCCCTGGATGATAAAAACCTTGAGTAATTAGTTGAGCCAATGAGGATCGCCCTGGCGCCGATCCCTAACGAAGGGCAGGCATTGAGTCAACTTATGGTTGCGTATGCTCAACAGCATTTGTCTACCCGTCCTAGGGAGGTTGGTGGTCAAAATATGGGGCCTTGGGTCCGGCTATATCTTGTTGGCCGTCCAGCTGTTTTTTCAGTCATTTAAAAACCCCATCGCCTGGTTAGTTGGTGGGGGCTTTAAATCCAGTAAATTAATAGTTGAAGCCCTTTTCAACAGTATGTTCAATTGGTTTAGTTTGCTGAACAATACCGTGTGGATGGTTAGGCGGTGCATAAATGGAGTATAACTTAATCGGTTTATTCCCTGTGTTGATGATATTGTGCCATTTACCGGCAGGTATAAAGATTGCAAAATCATCGCAGACATTTCTTTGGAAATCCAAGTTATGTTTAGTGTCTCCCATTTTCACAAGTCCTTGACCTTTTTCAATCCGTATGAATTGATCTACGTTGGGGTGGACCTCTAAACCTATGTCGTCTCCAACATTAATGCTCATTAAGGTAAGTGTAAATGACATCCTGTCCATAAAGCCGTATGATAAGTATTGTTTTGCTTAGTAGCGCTGTTAATATTTACTACAAACGGTTCTGGCCCATAATCTCTTAATTTGATATGCATTGGCGGATTAACTGATTGAGGATATCTATGCATTGGACAGTACGCTGGTATGTTAATATAAGGACAGGGTAAGCTTCATATTCATTATACATGTTGTTCATTCCCTTCATAAATACTGATAATATCATATGTTTGGAGATGTACTTTGATCACAGATAGAATTAAACATCTCCTTTTAATCTACCCAAGGAGTCAAATATGGATTAGATTCCAGGAACTATCTTTACTTTTAAAGAAGATATGTGAGCGAAACTTACGACTTTTGCTACGGCTTGAAAGAAGGCCAGCATTTGCCTTTTACGTTAAATGTGGAGGGATAACAAATCCCTCGGTCCTAAAGACCGTACCGGTTCGATTCCGGTCTCCGGCACCAATTATATCAAAGGTTTCAGGGCTTCCACCTGAAACCTTTTTTCATTGTGCTGGACTTACTGTTGGGACTCGTCTCTTACTGATACCATTTCCTACACCGGGCATACACCGGGCATGCTACAAAAATATTTGCAGCAATCAATATAATTCAGAGTGCTTGCATTTTGCTTTTCCTAAATCTGTACTATGTGAGCAATACAGGATAAGTTGGAAAAAGTATTATCGACACCGAGAAGGAATTGGGGAGGGAATAAGCGAACAAGATAATGGCATTGACCAAGTTTAATGCACTTAACAACTTAATCGAGATTACCAGAAAATTGCTAAGGGAGCCTAACGGATGAATGAAGTGATCAACCTGATTTTCTCTATTGCCGATCATCCAATGATCTTGTTTCTTTTAGTACTTTTAGTTGGTGTTCTTAATGTTTTTATCCCGCCGGTTCCTTTGGAAGCAATGGCTGTTTTGGGCGGCTATCTGAGCGGAGTCGGGCATGGTCATCCGGTATCAATATGGTTGGCGTCTGCTATCGGGATGTCCATCGGAAACCTGATTTTTTACACCTGGGTCCGTCATAATGGCGAGTCGTTGTTACGCTGGAAAATAATCAAGCGACAGATCACTCCGGAATATTTGGAGAAAGCCCGGAGCTGGTTTCAGCGTTACGGAGCGTGGACAATCTATGCGGGAAGGGTTATTCCCGGAATGAGTTTTGCGATAGTCTTTTGTTGTGGGATTCTCAAAATAAGACGTTTGAAGGTTTATCCGGCGATCTGTATATCCAATCTGGTATTTTTGGGATTGTTGGTAGTGCTCGGGCGCTATGTGGGGGAACAGTGGCAAGTATTTATGCGGATATGGGGAAAAGTGACTTCCTGGGTTGGGATTATTTTGGTTTTAGCAGGTATAATTGCATTCCTGATTTATCGTTTCTGGAGTAAAAGAAAGATTGCCGATCCGCCTAAAATTCAAGAATAAAAAAATTAATTTGGTTTATTGCATACTTATCGGTAGGTCCTGGAGCGCGGTGGGGTAGTTCTCTGGAATGCAGAATGGTGGGTGACGCCTCCGGCCGGCGGAGAAGCATTATTTATGATGTTTTAATACTGAAATGATTAACCCGAAATTATTGTAGCCCGGGACGAGCTTTAGCTTTAAAGCCGTTGATGAGATTTAATTATATTGAAGCAGTATTTAAGAGCCTAAGGCTCTCTTTTTTGTTGGGTAGTATTTTATACGCGCAGCTTCAAAGCACAACCCAGCCCGGCTTGTCCGGGGTTTAGAATGATTTTTAAAGCCTAGCCCAGAACTTCAGGTCTGGGCGGACAGAATGAACATAAAGGATTTTTAACCATTTGGATGCTTAGCTTGATGACATTGGGTGGCGTCTCCTGACGAGTTCGAAGACATATTCATATTGGCATCAATAAATGACCGATTGTTGTGACCCATGGCCTCCACCAGCAGGGTAACTTCCGATTGCTGTTGTTTCGGCAGCTACTTTCAACTTACTTATACGAGGGAGAACGATACGAACAATTTCTACCATCTCCTGCCGGCAGCGGAGCATTGTCCGATAATTGGCGTAAATAAATGGACTAAATAGTTTTGCCTGTTTATTGACTCCGAAATCGAAGCGTTCTCTTTATTAATAACCCGTTAAAAATTATTCCCATTCCATCCCCAGTGAGTATTCTCCGAATACTTAACATAAATCCTATTTTGAGGAATCTGCAGTTCCGAGTTTAAAATAGCACAAATTTGCTTGGTTAACCCCTATACTCTTTATCGGGCGCAGTACCGAAAATGTTCACCTGCACCATGGCGGCAGGCTCATCGTTACCTTGAAACATATATAGATAGGTAGCGCATATTTAATTTTTGAATCAGGAACTTTATAAAAGCATTGCCGTTATATTAATCATCAACACTTTTTCATTCGACAAAAACATCCTCCTCACCAATTGCTCCGCTGCCTTCAGGTAGTGGAGCTATTTTTATGTCTTTGAAAACCACCCGCTAAGCCGGTGCTTTTCAAAAGGGCTGCCTATGAAGGGGAAAATTATCATGGCAAATTATTGCCAAAAATGATTCGATGGGAATGAGAATTAAGTAAGAGATTGCCGGGGGGAAATATTGGCCTTTCCCCGACGAAGTGTTTCCAAGAAGGGTATTTTTAGCGGGGAAAGGTGCATATTACTATTGTTATTGTTCACCGGGAAATTTCTATGGTATAATTTATAAACGCAGGAACCTAAGTCATAAAATATCGTTCCAATAAGTAAGCTTCATTATCTCCTTTTTTTGCCCCGTTGTCGATTGGACGACGGGGATTTATCCATTGGGTAGACTTAGTGCGCGAAAGCCGGGGAAATCGTAATTTTTGATGAGCCGGTAAAAAAAGTGAAGCGGGGTATGTCATGATGATCGGGAAAGAAATTTTGAAAAAAGCTTGGGAGATCCGTAAAAAAGGGGTTAATAGCATGAAAGAAATTGCCGAACATTTTGGTGTAGACGAAAAGGAACTTTCCCAAGGTATCGAGGAGATGGTAAAACGGGAGGATTGAATTCTTCGAGATAGGAAGGGATAGCACTGACTTATGAGGCTGTTACATTTAGCATAAAAAATGAAGATCAAAAAGTAGTCTTACAATGTATCGGTATCGACGATATGGGATTTATCATGCGGCCGCCGATCGGGAAGTCTGTGAATCAATCGTTTTTTCGGAAAACGCTGATCGCTCCGGATGGCGCGGAATATAAAATAAAAAGTGTTGCGATAAGGCAGAACATCATTTGGTTGGCATTAGTTTAAATCGATATGAAGGGGTTTAATTATTTTTGTTTTACTATATAAGTTGAATTAAATAATTTGAAAAAATCAAGACTTTGTATAGGCCAACTGTTGATATCTCTCTTGCTCTCCCCCAACGAAGCATTTCAAGAATGTTGATTCAGTGGGAGAGTAACCCCACGCACTAGTGCGTGCTGCCTTTGGAGCCTAATAGCTCTTAGACGGTAATGATTAAGGTTACCCTTCCACTTGAATCAGATACTTATGGCTTCTAAGGGGAAGGGCCCGTGTCCCAAGGGACACGCGGGTTAGGTCAAATAGGGGCTCGATTTTTCAGCAATGATCCTTGAATTTTAATTCAACATATATATTAGCTACTGACACAGTGAAAGA
>DNPP01000344.1:2454-2968 GCA_003501365.1 Bacillota bacterium | reverse complement strand
TAGATAAATAATACTCGACGCATTTTTGTTCTTTAGCAAACACTTTTTGATAGTATGGTGCACCCATTCCAAAAATTTTTCCGCTGATTGAAATTCACCAACCCGGTCCATGGCATTGGCGATAAAACTACCGTCCCGCAACCAACAGAATTTATAATTGTCAAAATTAGGGCAGGCGACGTAGGCGCCATTATTCATTTGATTTCCTTTAATAATCTGAATGCTGCGCTGTTTGAGATCCCTACCCATTTTTCCGACACCACTCCAAGGCCTTTATCATAACCTCCGGGATTTCCGTGGTGAACTCTATATATTCTTTGGTCCGGGGATGAACAAACCCAAGCATAGCCGCATGTAATGCCTGACCGGCAATAGGAGCACCATCCTTTTTGCGGCCATAGACCGGGTCGCCCACAACCGGATAACCCAGATAACTCAAATGAACCCGAATCTGATGCGTACGGCCGGATTCCAACCGCACTTCCAAATAGGCATACCTTTTAAAATACTCAAG
>DNPP01000344.1:0-2159 GCA_003501365.1 Bacillota bacterium | reverse complement strand
GCAGGCCTGCCGGTAGCCACCACCGCCATCTTTTTCCGTTCTACCGGGTGGCGCCCGATGGGAGCTTCAATCCGTCCCTCCGGCTGCGGATTGCCATGGACGATAGTTTTATAGATCCGTTTCATCGTCCGGGCTTTAATCTGAGCTGCCAACTCCAAATGGGCCATATCATTCTTGGCCACCACCAACACTCCGGAGGTGTCTTTGTCCAACCGGTGAACGATCCCCGGCCGGATTACCCCGCCGATGCCGGATAAGTCTTTACAATGTTCCAGCAGAGCATTGACCAACGTCCCCTGATAGTTGCCGACCGCCGGATGGACCACCATACCGCGGGGCTTGTTCACTACCACTAGATCCCTATCTTCATATAATATCTCAAGTGGAATCGCCTCCGGTTTCACCATTAACGGTTCGGGAGCATTCCAGGCGACCTCAATCGCATCGTTGGCTTCTAGCCGGTAGCTGGCCCGTAAAAGCCTACCCTCTTTGGACACACCGCCGGAATTGATAATCTTCTGGATAAACGACCGTGAAGGCCAAAGGCTGGTTTGGCTAAGAAATAGATCCAAACGTTCCCCTTGAAATTCATTATCAATAATAAACTTCTGAAGCTGCATCCATGCGGGCCCTCCTTGTCCGGATACCAAATTACTTCATTCAACTTACTTGGCTGTTTTTTGAAGCCAATTTCGCATCCCGGTAATGCCATGTAAAGATGCCAATCAAACCGAAAGCAACGATACCTAAAATAATGCACACGAGCTGCGCCAGACTTAACCACGGGAATACCATCGGGCTCTCCCGGAAGATTTCCACGATAAAACGCATGATCGAATACAATCCGATATACAGCAAAAATAGAAATCCGGCAAAACGTTTGTGGTTACGAAGCCGCCATAAAATCACAAATAAAATCAGACTACCCAGCATTGAATACAATTGCGTGGGGTGCCGCAAAGAGATGTCATTGGCGGCACAACGCAGCGCCCATGGCACCGTGGTGACTTTTCCATAACAGCAACCATTTAAGAAACAACCGATCCGTACAATGGAGTAACCTAATGCAATATAGGGAGTAACAATATCCGCTAACTTCCAGGGGAATATGCGCTTATGCCGGATAAAAATATACCCGGCCAAAAAGCCGCCCAATAATCCGCCATGAAAAGCCAATCCTCCCGAATTGACTTTCAATACTTCCCACCAGGGAACCTGAATAAAATAACGATACTCGGTGATGACATAAGCCAATCTGGCTCCAACCACCGCCCCGATCAACACCCAAGTGGCGAAATCGACAATTATTTCAAATTTGATATCTTGCTTCTTAGCCGCTCTCCCCACGCCAAAAATGGCTACTACGAAAGCGATGGCCAACATCAAACCATACGAATGAATCGGCCAACCGAAAATACTAAATAAAACCGGCCTCATTGTTTCCCCTCTCTGGAGACCATTTGCTCCGTACTTTGTAGTCCTTGCTCTCTATCCCGGTCAACACCGATTTTCTGCTGATGATCCTTCCAAAACATCCCGCTAATAATTAAACCGACCCCTATCACAATCGTCATATCAGCAACATTAAAGATCGGCCACATATAAAAATTTAAAAAATCAACCACATATCCAAGTCTAACCCGATCCAGCAGATTACCGACGGCTCCCCCGAGGGCTACCGCCAATCCGATCTGCAAAAGCCGGGGATAATCCGACATTTTTTTGCGATTGACCCAAATCATGATCAAAACACCCAAAGTAATGGCGACTAATAGTAGGGTTTGTGATTGCAGAATACCGAAAGCCGCTCCATAGTTGGTGGCATAGGTTAATGAAAACCACCCCTTAATGATCGGGATGGATTGCATCGGAAGCATTTTTGTTTGGACTAAAAATTTGGTTATTTGATCACTAGCTATCAATAATAATGTTAAATAGTAGTAAGGAGGCATCCATTTTCCCTTCCCCTTTAGCCAAAACTTGAACTTAAAATGCAAGCCCAAAATGGATAATATTAAAAACATCTCGACGGCAACAATTACCTGTATTGACTGCTTAAATATATTTCGCCACCGATACCCAAAAACCTTTTATACTAAGTTGCTTTCAGTTGGATAATAAATCAAGAAGCAACTTGGTATTAGCGGATAAGCCGGATA
>DNPP01000025.1 GCA_003501365.1 Bacillota bacterium | reverse complement strand
TGTTCATACGAATAACGCAGGAAGGTATTCAAAACATCCTTATTTTTGTCAAACCCGTAAGGCCAGTAGTCATCTCCCATAATCTTCCGCGTTTCATCAACATAATTGATGGTCCATGGGAGCATGCATTTAAGCGCGGCGGTTTCATAGAGGTCTTTGTAAGTTTCCTGCTGGGATGCAACTAATGCCTTATACATGGATTGCGCAACCCAAGGATACTGTTTATAAATATCACGGCGGATTACAACCGTATGCATAATCGGGAATATATGCGTTTTTTTATAATATTCTTGTTCAACTTGGGGATAATTTTCGAATAACCTTTTCACATGGGTACCGCTTTTATAGGTGGATGGCATCCGGGCGGTATACAATGCATCGATTTCGCCCTCCTCAAGCATTCTGGATAGGGTTTGAGTCGGGCCGATGGGTTGCAAGCTAATTTCCGGAGGTAAATCCAATTTTAGCTTCTCAGGCCTGTTGGGTTCTTCTTCTCCGCCGGTGAAGTATTTTACACTTGTCACAGGTACATTATATTCATCTTGTAAAATACCACGGATCCATACGGGTGCGGTCATCTGGTATTCCGGTGTGCCAACACGTTTCCCAATGAGATCTTTTGGGGATTTTATCCCACTGGAAGAATTGATGTAAATGCACGAATGGCGGAAAAACCTGGAGGGGAATATTGGGATAGCAATAAAGGGCCGTTCTTCTTTAAACAAAGTTACTACATACGAGGACAACGACATTTCTGCCATATCAAATTCTTTATGCCGCAACATTCTGAAAAAAGTCTCTTCCACCGGAAAATTAAGATAGGTCAAATCAACCCCATCCGGCTGAATTCTCCCTTCCATTAACGCCCTTGTGCGATCATAATTCCAACAAGCCATAGTCAAACGGATTCTAGACATAATAAAGCCTCCTTGTAAATTCATGAATCAAATCTGTCTTTTAAGGCATATGGAATTGTACAATCAAAAACTAGTTTCAAAAACTTCGTCAGCACCAATAATAAAATATGCTCTGATCAATGATTCATGGCATTATTTTATTCCCCCCCCTTAAATTCATAATTTAAAACATTCATTTCAATATTGCCATAATATTATTATGAATTGTATACTAACTATATGGTCAAGTGATTTTAAGAAATCTTTTCTATTTAAAAATAAATTATTGATAGTATAATAATTATATGTATTGGATTTGGTATAAAAACATTATTTATAATGAGTCTATTTTTCAATAGCTCTTTTTAATTAGAAAATTAAAGATTGAAAGCGAAAGAGGGGGGAGCAACAACTAGCTATCTGAAACTCTAGGTTAACCGGCGAGGTAAGTTGATAGGCTAAACAGCATACCTGAGCGTTCTTTATAATCAACCAAAAAAATAATGATTAAAAATAACCAGAAAAAGAGGACCGAATAGTGAAAAAATATCTAACAATTGGTGAAATGGCCAAAATACATTGTATTTCTCGGCAAACGCTAATTTATTATGATAAAATCGGACTTTTTAAGCCCATTTATACCGATGAAAATAGTTATCGATATTATAGCCTGAATCAAATTCCATCTTTACGAGAAATTTGTTTCCTAAAATCCCTTGGTATCAATTTAAAAAATATAAAAAATCAAATCCAAAACCGGAACCTTTCTAATGCAATATCCTTGTTTAGACGCCAAGAAAAAAATGTAAATCAAAAAATCGAAAAGTTAATCCAAATGCGTAATGCCATTTATAATCGATTGCAAATCTATGCCGATGCAATTAGCCCAAAAGATAATTTATATAAACCCATAATAAAAAAAATCCCTGAAAGAAAAGTGGCATTTCAATCTTTTCAAAATAAGATTAGTCGTGAAGAGTTGCATCTTACAACGATGAAATTGTTAAATGAAAACAAATCGTTAATTGCGGGCAATTTTGGAACCATTATTAGGGAAAGTCAACTGGATAAAAAGAATTTATTTGAAGGTGCGGGAATATACATAACTTTCCCCGCTTCCGACGTTGAAATAACAAACGCTTTCATATTGCCGGAGGGTGAATACGCTTGTATGTATAAATATGCAATGCCTTATGAGACTACGTATTTGGAAGGCCTAATAAAGTGGGTCAAAACTAATAATTATCGGATTTGTGGAAATGTCGTGGATTCATGCCTGTTAGATACTACTTTTTACAAAGACGATAAAAGTGTTGATTTTTGTGAACTTCAAATTCCCGTTAAAAAAGAGCAATCATAAAACAAATACTCGCCAAAAGATAGCTACGCTAACTGTTCTTTAATATATTGATATCGTATATATCCAATCGTCAGAAGACCAAGGGGATATATTATCCACCAGTTGAACCCAGCCAAAAGAAAACCGCAAGATATTGAAGCCAAGCCGGCAATCACCCACCGACGGCCTCGCATCTCCGTTTTCCAATAGGCAAAGATACTGAAAACATACAATACCAACCAATTCTGAGTCACCAATAAGACTAGCCGTACTACTGGGATCTTCAGAAAATAGGTTATCATAGTAACCAGGATATACACCCCTAATGAAGAGATCATGGCGTTTAACGGGAGATTGTCTTTAGCCAAGCGCCCTAAATAACCTGGCAAAATACCGCTTCTCCCGGATGAAAAATATAATCGGCTAGCCCCGAAGATCCAAGCGTTAGCATTTGCCGGAATCACCAGTACCATGACCAATAACTGAATCATTCCAAACGGTGAATTGCCTACCAATGCAGCCAAACCTGCCGTCCCTTTGACAGATACCCCAGAAACTTCAGCACCTAAACTGGTGATCGTCAATCCAAAATATAAGATAATTACTGCTAGAAAACTAAACCAATAAACCCTTGGAATGTTTTTCTCAGGCCGTTTAAACTCTTCCAGACTAAAAGAGAGGTTCTCCCAGCCCATGAAAGCCCAAAACAGCAGGGTGGCAATCCTCCACAAATCATAAAAATTAACCCCGCTTCCCGAAAATAAGGTCTGCCCGAAAACCTGCAATCCTTTATCAAAAAATGAAAAATTCGCAAAAATGATGATCATCATCATAACAACAAGTGCAATAAGCGAAGAAGTATTGATTAAGTTAACCACCCGCACGCCCAGTAAATTGATGGCAGTGGCCAATAATAATATGCCTATCGCTACTAAGCAAATTGAATGCTCAGGCAGCCCGAACAGTTTCTGGACATAGGCCCCGCCAATCCAAGCGATAGCCGGAATACCAACCGTAAAAGTACCGCACAATACCATTGAAACAGCATAACCACCCCAGGGACCCACTGCCGCCTCAGCATATTTTGAGAGACCTGCCGCAGAAGTAAACCGTAGTCCCAATCGTGAGAAAATATAGATTAATGGGATTACCGCCAGAGTGATCAGCAACCATCCGCCTGCCACGCTATGTACACTACCGATTTCCAGAGTCATTCCCGGCAAACCAAGCAGGCCCGAGCCGATAACAATAGATACCGCCAGGGCGATCCCTTTCCATAAAGTAATTGTTTTTTTAAGTTCAGTCATAGAATTAATTCTACTCGTTTCTCTGTTATTGAAGTTGCTCCCAATCTCCGTATTCCATATAGACCATGGTCTTATTTTTTACTTCTATTCCGCAAAGCTTTTCTACGACATGCAAAGATAAGTCAATCCCCGCTGAAATCCCGGACGAGGTCATTACTTTGCCGTTATCGACAAATCTCTGATCCCGGTTGATAATCGTTTTGGGGGCAATCTCCTGTAAATGGGAAATCACTTCGTGATGGGTGATCGATTCTCGGTTGTCGAGCAGACCCATTTTCCCCAATAATCGTGCCCCGGAGCATACTGAGAAAGTAATTTTCGATGTTTCATAATTCTGCCAAAGCCATTTCAAAACTTCCGGCTGAGTCATTTCTACTTTAGTACCTACTCCTCCGGGGACGATTAGAATGTCGACGGGAGGATGGTTTTCGAAACTATACTCCGGTATAACCTGTAGTCCATTGACCGCTTTTATTGCATTGCCATTCCGGGTAATTGTAAAAGCCTTAAATAACTGGTAATCATTGAGTTCGGCTGTGACTGAAAATACTTCATAAGGTCCTGCAAAATCCAACAATTCAACATCATCAAACAAGAAAATACCGACATTTAGCATAGTAAACCCTCCTATCGTTTACTTAATTCCCGAAGCGATAAAAATACTAATTTCGGCCTTTTCTTTGCCGCAGCAGGAATCGGCACAACAGTTCTCCCCCATGCAATCGACAGTTACATTTTTCAACCCGGCCTCAGTCAACCAACGCTTGATATCCGCCCGCTTAAAACCCTTCCAACGGTCATGCTGCTCGATAACTAGAAAATCAAAATCATGCTCGTCCAGGTCGGTTATAATTAATTTGCCATTGGGTTTTAAAATCCGGGTCATCTCTTGAATCGCCAAAATTGGAAATTCGACATGATGAAGATACATATTTGCAAAAGTGTAATCAACGGCTTTATCAGTGATAGACAGTGCCGTGGATTGACCGGTTCGATAAACAATAAGATTGGAGTCTATAAATTTAGCCTTCATTTGTTCCAGCATCGCTGCTGATCGATCAACCGCGATAACTTTCAGCCCTTTTGCAATCAAGCCCTCCGTAATAAATCCGGTACCCGCCCCAATGTCGGCAGCAGTCTTTCCTTCGGAAAGACCGGCAATTTGATAAGCTTTTTCTCTTACTGAGGTATCAAAGAATGATTGACGCATTTGGTCCCAATTTGAAGCTACTTGTTCAAAATACTCTGTACTTCCCATATCGAATCAATCCCTTGCTTTCTTTTATAACATTTTTAACAAAAACCCATGATCTTTTTGATGTGATTGGTATTTACAGGACTCGTCAGTGTTTCCAACAATAAAAAGGCCACATCCATCGCAGTGGCCGGATTCCAGGAAGTAATCAACAGATTTTCATTGACAATCGGCTGATTGATGACTTGGGCGCCAAACCCGGCCAAAGTTTTCTGACGCAAACCTTCATCCATATTGTAAGTTGTTGCCGGTTTTCCGGTTAACAGCCCGCTTTTGCCCAAAGCTAAAGCCGCTACACAAATCGTGGCAATCATCTTATTATGCGAATGAAACCGCCGAATTAGTTCCAAGAATACGGGATCATATGCATCTTGATAAAAACCGCACTTCTCAAATCCTCCTGGAATAGCCAATGCATCGTACTCTTCAACACTGATTTCATCAATTAAATAATCAACGACAACCTTCTGATCAAAAGAACTCTTTACTTCCCTGGTCAAACCGCATGAATACAACCTGGTTGTATGATCTCCGTCGATTAAATTCCATCCCATTACATCAATAAATGCACTGGCTTCATAGGTTTCGAAACCATTTGCCAAGAGCAGTAAGACTTTTTTCACTGCCATCACACCCCCTTTTCTTCCCTAACCGTCAACCCGCTACGAAGTCTTTATCAAAAGCAATTCGCTTGCCTGCTTCCGCTTTGTTATTCGCCGCTATCGTTCCGTATAAGCCCTGCATCATTAGATCTTTTAGGATTTCCGGATAGCGCGGATGAATTTCAACCCACTCAAAGTCTTTCGTCGAATCAGCTCTTTTCAATAAAACCCCCAACAGTTTACGGCCCTTGATCAGAACAAACATCTCATCAATATGGTCAAAAATTTGTTCCGTTCTCCAAGTTCGGCAATTCGCATGCAGGATATGCCAGATTTCTTTACTATCCTCCGCTTGCGCCCGGCGAATCACGATTGTTTGCTCATTTGTAACCAAACCATCCATCTCCTTACCGGCCTAAATTCTGAGACCAAGAAGCGCCAATCATAAAACCCATCATTCACCCGACAGTTTATAATTTTCGCTGGACCAATTTATGGATTTATTGTATCATAAAGGTAGACCTATTATTGGCGATTGTTTCGATATGATCTATCGTTTTTTCCGATAATAAATTATTCGCCCCCGGCTAGTAGGTTAAGCGAAGTAGGTGAAAAGATTGGAATTGCAACAATTAAAGACCTTTATGGCCGTTGCTGAAGTCAACAGTTTTACGAAAGCCGCTCAGTTGCTCGATTATGCGCAATCGAGTATCAGCGCTCAAGTTCGCTCACTAGAGGATGAATTGGGAATTAAACTTTTTGAAAGAATTGGGCGGGGGATTTGTCCTACCCAGGAAGGAAAACGGTTACTGATTTATGCAAAGCAGTTAATCGATTTAGCAGCAGAGGCAAAAGAGTCCCTGATGGGAGACAATTTACCGCAAGGAACGCTGACTATCGGCGCACCGGAGTCGCTCAGTATTTTCAAACTGCCCGCTTTGTTGCAAGCATACAAAGAAAGCTATCCCAAAGTAAAATTAATATTGAAGCTTGGTAAATGCTGCGATATTTATGGATGGATACGAGATAATACAGTGGATATCGGATTTATGTTAAGCCCTCCTATTTCGGCCGGTGATATAAACATGGAGAAACTTTCCCATGAAGTAATGACCTTAGTGGCTTCAAGATCCCATCCTTTGGCCAATAAGGGCACTTGCGCACCGGAAAATCTGATGGGCGAAGACCTAATTCAAATTGAAGAGCCGGACTGTTGTTACCGGTTGATTTTTGAAGCTCAGTTAAGGGAAGCGGGAATTCAGCCGGGATCAGTCTTTGAATTTGGAAGTGTTGAGACGACCAAAAAATGCGTTATGAGTGGCCTGGGTATTTCTATGTTGCCCCAAATGACAGTGGAGCAGGAAATCGCCGCCGGACAATTGGAAGATTTAGGTTGGACCGGTTCGGATTTTAATATCTATACCCAAATGATTTATCATAAAGGCAAATGGCTTTCACCCGCTTTAACTGCTTTAATCCAGCTATCAAGAGAAATCTTGATTGCCGATCTTTCTTAATAATGAATGATTAGCATTAAGATCGCTCTCCTTATTCCTTTGAAGTAAACAAACTGCCTCTCACTTTACCGATATCCATCGAATCAAAAGTTCTGTTTGGCATCCAGGGTCAAGATACTATCAAAAGTCATAGTATAATTGCGAGACGCACCATTGTTAGCCGCGTGAAAAAAACTTGGAGCAGCGCATTATGTATGATGATAAAGAAAAAATATCCGACCCCCTATTCCCCCAACCATTTCAAACCTCTTTACTCGCAACCGCCCGTAACAAATGGCGTTCGCTATCGGCTTATCTTGGCCCGGCTTTTATTGTGAGCGTGGCTTATATTGATCCCGGCAATTTTGCAACCAATATCAGCGGGGGTTCCATTTTCAATTATACTCTGCTCTGGGTTATTCTCTGGAGTAACCTGATGGCTATTTTCTGCCAGACCATCTCCGCCAAACTCGGTATTGCCACTGAACATAATCTACCGGAAATGTGCGCCAAAGTATTCTCGGTCAAAACCAATTGGTGTTTCTGGGTTGTTGCAGAACTTGCCGCCATGGCCACCAATCTCGCAGAATTTATTGGAGGAACGCTGGGTTTATATCTTTTATTTAAGATGCCTTTGATCTATGCGGCTCTGCTTACCGCCGTATTAACTTTTTTTATCGTTTCCATGGAGAAGTACGGGCAACGGCTCATCGAATACATTATCACCGCCTTGGTTGCCATCATCACTCTGGCATATTTCATCGAGCTTTTACTGGCAAAACCGGATTGGTCGCAGGTGGGTATCCATACCCTGATCCCTTCATTACCCAACGGTCAAGCGCTATTGATCGCCGTCGGTATGCTGGGCGCCACCGTTATGCCCCATGTAATATATCTTCATTCGCAACTGGTCCAATGCCGAAATGGAGATTGCAGTATTAGGAAAAAGCAGCGCCATTTAATGATGGAAAAAATTGATATTGTCATGGCCATGAATATTGCTTTTATCGTCAATGCGGCAATGGTCATTGTCTCGGGAGCGGTATTTTATCATAACGGTTTAATCGTGGAAACCATCGAACAAGCGCATCGTTCTTTGGCACCCTTGCTTGGTTCCTTATCCAGCGGCGCTTTTGGTATTGCCTTGCTGGCGTCGGGCCTCTCATCGTCGGCTGTCGGAACCATGGCCGGGCAGACGGTCATGCGGGGATTTATTCATCTAAAAATTAATATCAATTTAATCCGAATTCTGGTCATGTCCCCGGCCGTATTCATCATCTTAATCGGTATCAATCCAATGAAAGCCCTGATCATCAGCCAAGTAATCCTCAGCTTCGCGCTCCCGGTGGCAATCATCCCAATGATGATGATTACTTCAAAAAAAGAACTGATGGGCGCCTTTGTAAATAGACCCTTGACTACTTTTATGGGCTGGTTGATTGCAGGCATTATCATTACGCTGAATGTAATCTTATTAATCCTGACCTTTACCGGTAACGTAGTATAAAATCACAAAGTTAAGGGACTGTCCCAAAAGAAGATTTAGACAGCCCCCCGATAAATAAGTTATGGTTATTCCCAATTTCTATTCCCACAGTAGCCTCGTCTCCCGGGACCTTTCATCCGGTCTGACCGCTCCTGTTCTATATCATTAAGCTTTTTAAGCTGGATGGGAGTTAAAATTGCTTTCAGCTTACTCCTAAAAAGTCTACCCTTATTAATCATCTGAATCCTTATGCCATTTAGCTCTCTTGTCTTACCATCGATCGCCTTTTGATCCAGCAGATCGGCCGTCCACAAATTTCGCAATTCCAGCCGTTTGTTACGCATATCGATGCGCGAATCAAGCGTATCCTTTTCGAAGTCCTGCCGAATGGCCAACATTTTCTGCCGCTGATCAAATGTAAGACCTAATTTATGGCTTAATCTGGCGGTATACTCGCTCCTCAAACCTTCAGGCCCCAGCCTATTACCAGGTTGAGCCCAGGCACTTACCGTAAATATCCCCATCAGCAGACAGACTAAAGTTATCATCAACATTATTTTCTTCATTGTTCAATCCACCATCCTTTTTTATTGAATTAACCTAAAAATCCCAACTTTAAAAAAGTTTCCTCCTCACCTCCAACTCAACTTATGGTCTGAATTTATCGTAAACAAAAATTATGGTATCCTAATGAAGGAGCTATGGAGATTTTGTGGAGATTTCTAAGGATATCTACCCTTATTGGTCGAAAAGAGCTATACTTAACTAAAAATCAGGTAAGCGACATCCGGTGTTTTTCTTTCAACCAAACCGATAAATTAGGAAATAGGTGATCAAGGTGGCTACAATTTTGGTGATTGAAGATGAGCTAAAGATCCAGCAAATCATTAAAGCCTATTTGACCAAAGAAGGTTATGAAGTATTAACCGCATCCGACGGCGCTCAAGGATTGCAATCGTTCAAAGAAAATCAACCGGATTTAATAGTCCTGGATCTAATGTTGCCACAGGTCCCCGGCGAACAGGTTCTTACTTCGGTAAGGCAAAATTCCGAAACCCCGGTGATCATCCTTTCGGCAAAAGGAACGGAAGATGAACGGATCTTCGGTTTAAATATCGGAGCCGACGATTATTTAGTAAAACCTTTCAGCCCGAGAGAATTGGTAGCGCGAGTCAATGCTCATCTACGTCGGCTAAAGTCAAACCCCACCCCTACTATGACTTCTTTTTCCTATAATAAACAAAAACTCCGGATTGATCTGGCAAAACACCAGGTTTATCTGGAGAATAATCCAATCAATTTAACTCCTACCGAATTTAAGGTTTTAAAATTATTAAGTCAAGCCCCCGGTCAGGTTTTCAGCCGCTCCCAGCTGGTTGAGCAGGTCCAGGGTTATAATTATAACGGTTTTGATCGCACCATCGACAGCCATATTAAAAACCTACGCCAAAAAATTGAACTCAATCCGGAGGAGCCGCAGTTTATATTAACCGTCTTCGGACTTGGCTATAAATTCGGGGGTGATCCTGATTGCAATTAAGGCTGCCCATTCTCAAAAAAATAACCTTGATCATATTATCCATCTCCCTCGGTAGTATTTTAATTTCCGGTTTATTTATCAATTTTGCCTTGAATCGTCAATTCCAAAATTACGTAACGCAGTCTCAAGTAAATCGCGAGCACCAGATAGTTCAAATCCTAGCCGAAATGTATCAAGATGCCGGCAGCTGGAATAATTTAGCTGTCCGGCTAAACGGGAGTCGCCGGATCTTCTTCGGAGCCTTGCGTTGCATTACGGATTCCAATGGCCGAATTGTACTTGTTTTTCGCTTTGGCAGGATACCGCGCCGATGGAATAACCTCCATTCCTACCCAATTAAGCTCAATAACCGCCAGATAGGCACTGCCTACTTTGGGCAAACCAGAGTCCAAAACCTCTTATCCAACCAGGACCAATTATTCCGGAAGACCATTAATCACTCCATTTCTTTGTCCATACTGATTACAAGTATCGTCTCCATGCTTGTGGCCTACCTCTTTGCCAAACAGTTGGCGAAACCCATTACAGAAATGAATCAATTAGCCCGTAATATGACCGGCGGCAATCTGGAAACCAGGGTGAATAACCTGCCTCAGGATGAATTGGGGGAATTGGGCGGTAGCATCAATCAATTAGCGGAAACGCTTCAACAAGTCCAAGAACTACGAAAAAAAATGACCGCAGATGTGGCCCATGATTTAAGAACTCCTTTAGCCACAGTCCAAAGCCACCTAGAAGGGATGATTGATTCCGTAATTCCGCCTTCCCCCGAGAATTTGGAATCGTTATTAGAGGAAGTCAACCGTTTAACCGCGCTCGTTAACGATTTACAGGCTATCGCAATCGCCGATAGCGCGATTCAAAAATTTAACCAAGCACCGATTGACTTGAAATTTTTCTTACACGATATGTTCAAAAAAATAGAACCCCTTTTTGCAAAAAAAGGAGTCCGGTTAGAATTGGCGGCCCCTCTCTCCGTGCACATCTTTTCGGATCGCGATGCATTGGCGAAAATACTGGATAACCTATTGAGTAATGCTTTAAAATTCACGCCATCCGGCAAAAAAGTCCTTTTACAATTAAGGAAAAGTGATACGAACGCCATAATTCAAATCAAAGATGAAGGAATCGGAATATCCGAAAAAGACTTGCCGTTTATTTTTGAACGTTTCTACCGTACCGACCAATCGCGTAATCGGGATAGCGGCGGTTTTGGATTGGGATTGACGATTGTCAAGGAAACCGTAACGGCGCTCGGCGGAAGAATCTCGGCTACCAGCAAGCCGGGGGAGGGAAGTACTTTTACGGTATATCTTCCGATCATAAAACCAGAAGTCTAGTCTAATTTTGCATAAAATTGACTGCCTTCTTGATATTCAAACCAATCAAAATCGGCGTAATTGTTACTGGGCTCACCATTACTGCTGGCAAAGATTCCGATATAAGCGCCGACAAATCCGCCGGCTATATCAGTGCTTAGGATTCGTCCGTCTACATTTTCCGCAACTATTTCGGCAGTCTTTTCGTTAGATCCGATATAAAAAGAATAATTTTGTCTCAAGGCTACTACTTTAAGATAAATACGGTCCGCAAAAAAAGGTTTCGTCGCAATCTCCTGATTTACACCATTGACACATTGAACCAAACGACAGAGGGTCTGTTGATTCTGCATCGTATATTCAAAGCGGAAATGATAGCGATTATTTTGTAATAACACCATTCCGGCTGCTTCCGCTTGATTTTTAGGTTGAAATTCCAGCACCGTATCTGCCGTGAAATTGATATGTTGTTGACGCCGTCCGATGAAGCTCGGATTTCCTACATCAGTGATCTTTTCCGCTCTGAGCATCAACCTTAGGTAACTATTACGGTCCGTAAGGCTCCAAAACCTTTCCCGCGGAGTACGGATAAAGTTCCAAACATAGGCAAGTTCATTGCCCTCAAAATGATCACGCCGGTTCAATTTGGCAATTGGGGCCGGGGGAAGGTTAGGCCCTTTAAAACGATACTCGACCCTACCGCTTCTCGGACTTACGATAGGCCAACCGTCTTCCCAAAGTACCGGTACTAAGAATGTCTCCCGGCCTAAGTTACGATAATAACCGCCATAAGGACGCGATGCCAAGACAACCATCCACCATTCCCTATTTTGGGTCTCAATCATATCCCCATGGCCAGTATTGACAATCGGATAGGAGCGTCCCAAATTTCGGTGAGTTAAGATCGGATTAGCGGGATTTCCCTCATAAGGTCCTAAAATATTTGAACTGCGCGCAATGGTCACTGCATGATAATAATCGGTGCCGCCCTCGGCGATCATCAAATAATAAATCCCTTTTATCTTATAAATATGGGGCCCTTCCGGCCAAATAGCATCTTTTAAAGCCCCTCTCCATAAGGGGGGAAAGGACTTCCCTTTCAAGGTCAAGGTTTTAGAGTTAATTTCTTGCAGCCAAATCTCCCAGTTGCCAAAGTATTTTTCACCTTCAAGTACCGGACGAGTCCCGACATAGTAAACTCGGTCATCATCAAAAAACAAAGAAGGATCAATCCCCGGTGCTTCTTTAAGCCAGTGCGGCTCCGACCATGGTCCGGCGGGATCGGTAGCGGTAACGATAAAATTCCCGCCTTTGCTGATGTTGGTGGTTATCACATAAAAGATCCCTTGGTGATAGCGAATCGTTGGGGCAAAGATTCCCTCTGAAAAACCCACCCCATCCAAATCAAGTTGCGAAGGGCGATCCAACACATGCCCGATCTGTTCCCAATGAACCAGATCCCGACTATTAAAAATAGGTATCCCGGGAAAGTACGCAAAACTCGATGTTACGAGATAATAATCAATTCCCACCCGGCAAATGGACGGATCGGGATAAAAACCGGGTAAAATAGGGTTAGTAACAGACTGTCGATCAATATTTGGAATATCCATATTTTACCATTGCTTACCATTACCCTTTCAAGGCCCCGGCCAAAGTCCCCTTGAGAATCCAACGGTGGCCCAAGATATATAACAAAACAGTCGGCGCGACAGCAATGAGTGCAGCTGCGGCATACCTTGGCATATGGTCTACTCCATATGCATTAAGAAACTGGGCAATTCGTAACTGCATAGTAAATAGATTTTGATTGTTAATCAGGATTAAACTCAGTAGATAATCGCTCCAAGCCCCTATGAAAACGAGAAGGGTGGCCAGAACAGTCGCCGGCTTCGCGAGCGGCAACATGATTCGAAAAAAAGTGCCCGCATGCCCGGCGCCGTCGATCCGGGCCGCTTCCGCCAATTCGCCGGGTAATCCCTGAAAGAAAGAACGATAAATGATGGTCCAAAATGGAATACCGAAGGCGGTCAAAGGCAAAAAAAGTCCGGGCAGCGTATCGGTCAGGTTCATTTGCGAGCATAGTTTATAGAGCGGAATTAAAATCATTTGCATCGGTACAAAATAGCCTGCCAAAATACAGTAAAATACGACTTCCGTAACTTTACTCCGGTAACGGGCAAAAACATATCCAGCCATTGCCGCTGACGGCACCGTACAAGCAACCGCACCCAAACATACGATCAGGGTATTCAATAAACCTTGATCAATCCGTACGGCTACCCAGGCCTCGACAAAATTATTCCAACGGATTTGAGTGGGCAAGCTCCACGGATTGTAAGAACATTCTAAACGGGTCTTAAAAACAAAAAGCCATGGTATAAGGAGTGGTATAATAACCGTCAAAGCCAGTAAAATTAAAATAACCGTAATAATAATTCCGGGAACTGTCGCCCGAGTGGTGATGTATTTATCTTGCTCGTTTGCTTCAACTGATCCATTGTTCATCAAACGTCACCTTCTTTTCTTTGCCAAGCAAATTGGGCTACGGTAAAAATTAAGGAGAGTAAAAAGATAACCACGCCTACTGCGGCCGCTTTACCATACTGCCAATTGACGAAACCCTGCTTGTACAGTATAATTCCCAACGTTGTCGTAGCATAGCCCGGACCGCCTTTGGTGAGCAGATAGGGTAAATCAAAAATTTTCAAACTGCCGACAATGCACAAAATGGCACAAATGCGGATAGAATAGGAAACCATCGGCAGCACGATAAATCTCGCGTATTGCCACCGGTTAGCGCCGTCCAATTGCGATGCTTCGCGAATCTCCATCGGTATCTGCTCGATATTGGCCATCAGATAGATAATATTAAACCCGGAGTAAGCCCAGGTAGCGACAGTAAAAACCGACCAAAAAGCAAGATCTGGGTTACCTAGAAAATCGATTTTTGCCAGCCAAGTCCAGTGTAATTTAGCTGAAAGCGAGGCAATGATACCGAAATTCGGCGCAAACATAAACCGTCCCAGCATTGCCGTAATCGCCGACGGCAAAATCGACGCCAGATAATAAACGGCGCGTAACGGATTGGTAATCTTATTCCGATAAGCGGACAAAGAAAAGGCGATAAAAAAAGCCAACGGGATCTGAATGACCACGCTCCAGAACGCCCAGGCAAAAACATGAATCAAACCGGCTTGGAACTCTTCATTGGCAAATAATCGTATATAATTGTCAAATCCGGTGAAAGTCGCATCACCAAGACCTGTGGCGCGCATTAGGGATAAATGAAATGTTTGTTCAATCGGATAATACATAAAAA
>DNPP01000059.1 GCA_003501365.1 Bacillota bacterium | reverse complement strand
AATGAGAAAGAACATGCCAAGAGATTTTATAAGCTTCTTTTAGAAGGACTAACCGGCGAGCTCCCAACCGCAATTGAGATTAATGCCGGATATCCGGTGGCTCAGGGAACAACACTGGATAATCTTAAAGCCGCCGCTGCCGGCGAGAACGAAGAATGGTCGGATCTTTACCCTGCTTTTGCAGAGACTGCCCAAACCGAAGGATTTCCCGAAGTAGCGGGAGCGTTTAAAATGATTGCCACTGTGGAGAAAAGGCATGAACTCCGATATCAGAAACTAGCGGCAAATATCAGCAACCATCAAGTATTTGAAAAAGATGGCAAAATTTTTTGGAAATGCGGTAATTGCGGATATATTCATGAGGGAAATTCCGCGCCGGAGAAATGTCCCGCCTGTTTGCATCCGCAGGCCTATTTTGAAGTTTTCGTTGAAAATTACTAAGTCCCAGCGGAATTTCTTATCCATGCCGGTTAACTATTAATACCGGTTCTAAAAGCAGAGCGGCTCCGAAATATTTACGATGACTGCTCTGTTTTTATTTATTCTCAATCATTTTATCCCATCTAGAGTGGTTACTCCCGGTGAATTATCTTTATTGAGCGTCAATGCCAAAACATCGGCAAAGAAATCCGCCGCGCGATAAGCTTCTTCTAAGGTGGTATATTGGTCTCCGAATTCAATCAATATTGCATGAGTGTGCAGATGTTGATTATAACGGGCATCCGATATGATGATCCCGTTACTTAACCCCGGATAAAGCAGTTCCATGTTTTCATTGAGTTTCTTGGCGAATTCTAAATTATCTTTCCAATGAGGATGCGGTAATCCCATTTTATCACTGCCGACAACCGTCACGATCGTAGCCGCTCTTACCCCTTTAATCATCCGGCCGTTCTCTAAGCCCGGGGTCGCGTCGCGATGAAGGTCTAAAACTACCTTCGTAGATGGATATTGTTTGAGGTAACTAATCACCGTCAATTGCGATCTTTTATAAGAATCCCGAAATGGAAATTGATCATGAATGGTCTCCGAATGCATACATTGGAGATGGTACTTTTCCTCGAGCACTTTTTGCAAGTAGCTACCGACTTTCACTATGTCGCCTTTCTGATTGACTAGATGATCTTTGCCGCTCGCCGGAATATAAGACTCCGTGGTATGGGTATGATAAATAAATACTACCGGTTTACCAAGCACAAGTGATGGGGGTTCGGGTCTTCTTTCCGGCTCCGGTAACGGCAATTGCGGATTGTCTTCAATCGGCCTTTGGATAACTAAAGGTACCGGTTTGGGTGCTAATTTAGGCTGTACCTTTACTAGCGCCAACAAAGGCAATTGAGTCCGAATAATCTCAAGCGGACTGGTATTTTTAATGTTAGCCGCCAAACTCCAATAAATGTCCGTCCAATTGATATTTAAAAAGGTTAACGGATCATCCTCGTCCACCATTTTTTCAAGAAACGGCATCCCGTTTTTTAAAATATACTTACTGGTCTGCGTATCTAAACGGATTGTGCCGCTTACCAATGCAACGGAATTGGAAGGCATAATGCTCTCAGTATGAATAATATGCGCAATAAATATACCCGCTAACATTAACAGAATCCCCAATGTAATCACTATTGGTCGCAACCGGGTTCCCCTTGGGGTGGTTTGATTTTTAGAATCATTCATCATACAATTATCTCTCCTGCAAGAGTCTATGTATGATTATTTTATTTTAGAATATTTCTTTGGGTCTTAAATTTAATTGACTACGTATAACAATCACAAAAATACATGAATTTATTATAATTTGTTTCAAGACCCGAACTTTTATGTTTATAAATACATATTTTATTAACGGGCATAGCCCAAACAAGTCGGATGCGAAAGAGGTGACTTGAATGGATTCTATCCCGTATGATAACAAGGAAAATAAATTCACTGAAGCGAGTGTCAAAATCATCAGTGAAGATCAAAAATTCTGTGTCGGAAAATTCCCCGGCACTGCAATAACCGGCTTCATCGATGTCGAGAAGTTCGTTACTCTCAATAAACATACTTTCTTCCTTGAAAAGAAACTGCCGTTCCAAATCCTGATTATCGCTGCACAAGAACTGTTGTAACGGCATAACAACCTAGAACAAGGGCTGTCCCGCTAAATGAGACAGCCCCTTTTGAACGAAATATAATTGCTTTTGTAATTTTTGAAAATATAAAGGAGAATACCATGACAACTTCTGAAACGTCCCTGCTTCCTAATGCCGATATTATGATTACATTTGCAGTCTTCGAAGATTGGACCAAGCATGAATTAAGCGTACTTGTAGATTATATTTGGGAATCCCTCCAACGCTGCTTGAATAAATCGCGGGATTTCTGCAAGCGGTTAATTCCTAGCCCAATATCCATAAAGATTGTTACAATTCCCTTGCGACTGATGTCGCGCCTTCAAGAACTGGATAATGATTTCCGGCAAAAATCGGACAATATGCCCAACCCATACCAACCGGTTTAACAAATTAAAGTTTTTTTGTACCCGATCAGGATTGACTATTCCGTGAATTCATGATAAATTTTGCTTAAAACTAAATACGTATTAGGTATCCGCAAAACGGATTGAAAAGGGAAAACGGTTAAAATCCGTTACAGCCCCCGCTACTGTAAATGATGATGCACTGTGAATTGTGCCACTGAGAACCCTTGGGAAGGCCACGGTTGCAAATGAATCATGAGTCAGGAGACCTGCCTATACCTTCGTCACTTTACCACCTTCGGAGGGAAGGCTTTTATATTTTGACAACAATTAGTCTCCAGGATTAATTTTTTGTTTATAAGGGCTCTTGCTTTGAGGGACGCCTTTTTTTATTTTCCAAAAAATTATCCTATTAAAAGATGAAGCACTAGTGAATCTTAGGGTACCAATAACATGGCGAAATAACCGGCAATGAGTCGAGATGAGGCTATCGATAAAAAAGAGAAAGGCATCACAGAGAGATGGCACGATTGATCTTAATCACCGGCGGAGCACGCAGCGGTAAAAGCACCTATGCCGAAAAAGTTGCTTCCAAGGCCGGTTCAAATGTCCTATATATTGCAACTGCTCTTCCAATTGATTCCGAAATGGAGGAACGGATTGCTAAGCACCGTGAACACCGGCCGTCTCATTGGCAAACAATTGAGGCTTATCGGGATTTAGATACGCTGATTTTAAAAAATGCTCCGGGAAAATCGGCTGTTTTATTGGATTGTGTTACGGTGATGCTTAATAATTTGGTATTTGACGCCGAAGTTGACTGGGAAACCGCCGACCACCGGGTGATTGCCGATCTTGAAGCACAATTCCGGAAAGAATTTCAAAAATTGATTTATTGCGTGGACAAGTTGGATATTCCCATTATCCTGGTTACCAATGAACTTGGGATGGGACTTATACCCGAGAACCGTCTTTCCCGGATTTTTATGGATATCCATGGCCGGATTAACCAGCTATTGGCTTCAGCTGCTCATGAAGTTTTTTTGTGCGTATCAGGAATTCCCCTGCGAATTAAATAATATCCGGTTTAAAGACAACCGATTTCATACTATTTATACTCAATGAATAGGAAGGAGCCAATCCCCTTTGCGAATTATCAAGCAAATATTATGGTTAGTCCAATTTTTGACCACCATTCCACTAGGGCTTACTATCTCTATGGAACCGGAGGATTTAGGCCGCTCGCTGGCATACGCTCCTTTGATTGGTTTACTGCTGGGTGGAATTCTGGCGGGTAGCCTTTATCTGCTGCGATTGCTTTTTCCCGCCATGATCAGCAGTTTATTCTTATGTATGATCTACGTCTTCCTCACAGGCGGACTGCACCTTGACGGACTTGGCGATACCGCGGACGGATTATTCTCGCACCGGCCCAAGGAACGCATTCTGGAAATCATGAAGGATAGCCGGGTGGGAACCAATGCTGTTTTAGCCATTATCCTCATTGTCCTCGGTTATGTTTTTTTATTCATGGAAATCCCAACCAAGGCTCTAGGGTTAATTGTACTAATGCCGGTGATCGGAAGAATGGCTCTCCCCCTTGGGGCCGGACTTGAAAAATATGCCCGTCAAAATGGGCTGGGACTTCATTTTATCAATTTTT
The DNA here is from genome assembly GCA_003501365.1 of Bacillota bacterium. Taxonomy (GTDB): domain Bacteria; phylum Bacillota; class UBA4882; order UBA8346; family UBA8346; genus UBA8346. The sequence continues at coordinate 1,624 of DNPP01000059.1, read as the reverse complement.
GCGGACTAAAAGAAATCCTCATTGGCATAGCCATTACCAGCATTTTATTTATTTTGATCCTTGGAATCAAAGGACTTTTAATCGTTTTTTTAGTAGGAATTTTAATATCCCTGATTATAAAATTTTTTGCCGCCAAAATTGACGGAATCACCGGCGATATTTTGGGCGCAGTTTGCGAATTAGCTCAACTACTTTATTTAATTGTGGGCTATCTTATTTATTTGCGCCCCCAGACTTTACTATAACAGAAAGGCTGCTCATGTTAGAACTTATTTTAGTACGTCATGGCGAAACAGACGGCAATCGAAAAGGGACTTTTGTCGGATGGACTGATCTGGAATTAAATGCGACGGGAACGGCACAAGCCTATATCATCAAAGATAAGTTAGTCCACCAAACGCCCGATGTGGTTTTCGCCAGCCCATTAAAAAGGGCTTATCAAACGGCGGAAATCATTAATACGGCCTACGGTTTAGATATACAAATTTCGGATTCTCTTAAAGAAAGGGACTTCGGCCTATGGGATAATCTTACATTAGCCGATATCAAGGCCAATCACCCGGCAGAAGCCGGACGATGGTTAACAAATCCCGCCCACCCTATTCCCGGAGCGGAAAATGATAAACAATTTCACCAACGGATAATATCTTTTATTGATGGTTTGATCTCAAGTTATCCAAATAGCCGAATCTTACTCGTAACCCATGGCGGTTGTATCCGCACCATGATCACCCATCTTTTGAGGTTCAAAACCGAGGAGTGTTGGCGTTTCAAAGTAGATACCGGCAGTATTGCCCACGTGGAAGTGGATGAAGTCGGATATGCTTATTTAACAATGCTGAATGGGTAATACCGAATATCAATCTGCTAGGTCAAAAGATTCTACGACTACCGGAGGTATGGCAAAATTGATGATAGACCTGGTGATGGATTATGGATTGGCCATTGTTCTTGATTGGTTGATTGGGGACCTTTGCTGGTTATATCACCCGGTACGGATCATCGGACATTTGATACATACAATAGAGACTTTTTTACGGCGATTGCAAGCCAAAATTCCTTCCCATCAATTTTCCCTAACTTCCCCGGTTGTATGGGAACGATTTTTTGGTATTATTTTAGCTGTTTTAACAGTTGGGATCACCTGCACAGGGATTGGGTTCATTCTCAAAATCGGGGCCGCTATTCATCCCATATTGTTCCACATCCTCAATATTTATTTTTTATATTCGGCATTAGCAACCCGCTGTCTGGCGGACGAGGCTTTAAAAGTTCATACCTTGCTTGTCCAAAAAAATCTTCCGCAAGCGCGTGAACGGGTCGGCATGTTAGTTGGCAGAGAAACAGCCCATTTGAATGAAAAAGAAGTCATTCGAGCCGTTGTGGAGAACTACCGCCGAAAATACCGTGGATGGAGTAATATCCCCTCTTTTTTACATAATCATTGGTTCTTGTTTTGGACTCGCTGCGCCGCTCGCTTTTACATTCAAAGCCATCAGTACCTTAGACTCGATGGTGGGCTTTAAAAACGATCGTTATCTGCACTGGGGATGGGCTTCCGCCAAGCTCGACGACCTGGCTAACTATCTTCCGGCAAGGCTCTCCGGTCTGTTGATTCCATTTA
>DNPP01000287.1:5514-6376 GCA_003501365.1 Bacillota bacterium | reverse complement strand
CCATTAAAAAGTTTTCATCAAAGATTCGCCCTTTGGCGATATGACGAATAGCACTGAGTAAAACTTCACCGCCAATCAGTAGATAACTCAAAAGAAATAAGGTAAGTTCAATTGCAGCGGAAAATTTGAAGATAACTGCAATCAGAAAAATAACTGTACCTGTTCCGATGCTGATAAATTTTAATCGATCAGAGTTCTCGGATACTGCATGCTCACTTTCTCTGCCGGCGCAGCAGGAACAACCGGTGCATTCCGGAGTTAATTGGTCCTCCAGTTTGGTTGACATGGTTAGCCTTCTTTCTTGTGATGTTGTCTATTGTTCGTTAATATGAATTAAGCCTTGATCAAATATCTGCTTGACGTGTTCGTCATCCAGGGAATAATATACTACCTTACCGTCCTTGCGATATTTTACTAATCTAGCTTGCTTGAGTACCCGGAGCTGATGGGAGATGGCTGATTGGGTCATATTTAGCAGCGCCGCAATGTCGCAGACACACATCTCTGCCTCGGCTAAGGCCCAAAGAATCTTGATCCGGGTGGTATCACCAAATACTTTGAATAGTTCGGCCAAATCATACAAGTTTTCCTCATCAGGCATTTTCTCCATCACTTGGCTGATAATGTCTTGATGAATTACATTACAGTTACACTTAAAAATGTCAATTGACTCGTTCATGCTCTGCCCTTCTTTATTTGATAATCGGAACACTTGAACACTTGCTCATATATTATACGTTATATTTTATTTGTCATAGCGTAAAGTTTGTCAAGAAATATTTGAATATCTGTTCATATATTCATTGATTATTGAGTATTAAATCCCTTATACCAAAATGAGGATAATGGAGGATAAGGGTAG
>DNPP01000287.1:0-5366 GCA_003501365.1 Bacillota bacterium | reverse complement strand
ATTGTCCGGAGAGGTGTCTTGGAAGGGTAGTAGGATTGTTTTGATAAAAAAGGACTCCGATCCGTTTTGGTTTAACGGGAATAGGGCTGAAGATATAAATAAAACCGACCATGATGATTAATAACAGTGGTAACGAGGTTAAAATTAAGACTTTTTTCGAAAGGCCAAACATCTGTCTCACACCTTAATGAAACTTAACATTTGTTGTACTTCGTCAATGGTAAACGGTTTGTTTAATACAAACTGAACCCCTTGGTTAACCATCCTGGATAATAAGTCACCATCGGTTGAAGCGGTGATAACCACTACCGGGATATTCCTTCCCAAGCCGATAATCCTTTTGTATAAGGATAGACCGTCAATATCGGGTAAACTAAGGGCCAGATAGATTAAGTTGAATTTTTGACGTTCCAATGCCTCGAGGGCTTCCTTGCCGGTTTCCACTGCGACTACCGTATGCTTTTTCGCCAAGGCATTTTTAATGGTATCTCCAATAAGCGGGTCATCATCGATGACCAATACTTTGGATGGTTGAAATTCCTGATCCTTTAGCCAAGACTCTATCTCTTGCCTTTTAAAACGCCAGCAACCCAAAACTTTGCTGGCCGGAAGTCTGCCCTGTTGTGCCAGCCGGTATATAGTCATCGGATTCATTCTTAAGTATTCCGCCACTTCATTGACGGTCCAAATTTCGTTACTCTCATTTACCATCCAATTCACCTCTCGAATTATTTGAATAATATTCCCGATTAATCTCAGATTACCTTTCGATTCTATTAGCATCGTTTATATTTTATTATAATAGATTTGAATTGACAACAGGGTATAATATAGTATAATTTATTATAAATAAAGTTAAAATAGTATAATAAAAAGTAAAGCTACCTGAGAATAATTGATGTTCCTGTGCCAAGGGAATTTGATAAATATACGACCATCCAATAATTACGGAAAAGTTCAAACCAGCAAAATTTCTCAATGATATTCACAAACCTCCTATTGATTCTAACGAACCGGGCCTTTTGGGAACGGTTCGTTAGTTTTTTACTATAGGTTTATGGCCTCTGTGTGCGGCCTTTTATGATACTTACTCAATGAAAAAGGCATAGTATAAATAAAATATTACGATTGACAGAAATAGAAAATTCAATTATTATAATTCATATACCATACCCCCTATGGTATGACATTTATCAAGGAGGTTACCGAGTGACTATTAAACTGCGTCAATTTATTCATCAATGGGTTTGGTTAGTATTAATATTTTTTTGTATTGTGGGGCTGATTTACCCGGTAATTGGCGGAGCGGCGTTGATATGTATGTTGGCGCCGATATTGGTGGCCTTTTTTAAAGGCCGAATGTGGTGCGGCAATTTTTGCCCCCGGGGCAGCTTTAATGATATAGTACTATCCAAATTGACTTTAAAGCGAAGAATGCCGGCTGTTTTTAAACAGACTTGGTTCAGGATTGTGTTTCTAATAGTTTTGATGAGCGCCTTCGCCATTCAATTGACTTTGGTATGGGGAAACTTGATAATGGTTGGAGAAGTATTTGTTAGGATGATAGTCATTACCACGTTGGTTGCTATTCTTCTGGGCATTATTTATAACCAAAGAGCTTGGTGCCTAATCTGCCCCATGGGGACCTTGGCCCATTTTGCAGCCAAGATGGGGCATTTAAATGGAAAACGGAAGGACATTCGCTTTATAAAGGGTAAATGTGTGGATTGTAAGGTATGCACTAAAAGTTGTCCAATTCATATTGAGGTCCATCGTTATAAACAGGAGGGCAGAGTAACAGACCCCGACTGCCTCAAATGTGGAACTTGTATTGAAACATGTCCGAAAAAATCGCTTTATATCGCTTAAATCTCTATATAAAATACATCGGTTCTTCCGGCAGTACCGACTTGGCTCGTTCCGCCAAATCTTGCAAGGTCACGCTATCCAGGAACTCATTGATCTTATCCCGGAGCTCTTCCCAAAAAGAACGGGTAGAGCAAATCTTTTCGCGTTCACAATACGCAGCACTACTGCTGTCTTCTCCCACACAATGAACCGGAATGATCGGCCCTTCCAAAGCCCGTAAGATTTGCCCGACGGTAATTTCGGGGGTCGGATGACCGAGTTCATAACCACCTTGCGCACCGCGGGAGGCCTTGACCAATCCGGCTTTCCGCAAGCCGGTAAAGACCTGTTCCAGATAAGATTCGGAGATACCTTGACGTTCAGCGATAACCCGGAGGGCCAAAGGACCTTCGGTTGTGTGTAAAGCCATGTCGACCATTGCGCGCAATCCATAACGACCCCGTGTTGAAATTTGCACAGAAAATACCCCTTTCAATAAAAGCCAAGTAAATAGATAGGTTTTAATAAATTCTACCATAATTATTTTTTACTTTCAAGTCATTCCCATACCCCGGGATCCACAACGTAAAGTTTGGTTGAACAACTAGAATAACTATATTAAAACCTCTTCATCATATCTTCATATCTTATTGGTAAAATAAAGATAGGCATTCATCCCGGCAAAGCCGGGACGACTGTTCTATCCGGAATCTGAGTATAAGGTATTTTCTAGATAGTCATCCACCCCGGCAAAGCGATGGCGAATGTTCAATCTAAAATCTTGGGCCAAAAAGTATTTCTAAATAGGATCTTAAAATTCCCTGCCGGAAATGATACTATAGGGGTATTCAATTGATCATCCCTTTCATTATCAGAGGGACATACGGAGGTCTTGTTCGTGAAGTTGAAACAATTTTGGCAGAAAAGTCTGATATGGCTTCTGTTGTTTTGGTGTATTTTAGCCCTAATATATCACAGCAGCGTGATTGTGATAATAGCGGGTGTGATGGTTTGGGTAATTGTGGTTTTTCTTACAGCCCCGGGAGTATTTTGGAATTATCTGAGCCATTTCATCTTTAATCGGCAAAAGAAAGAGCGTTGGTTGGTCAAGGCGGTGAGTTATAAGCCCTATATTTCTCAGCCATATGCAGTACTGGCGATAATCTATGCCCGTCAAAAACGTTGGCTGGAAGCCGTTCCCCTTTTAGAACAGGCAATTGGGTATACCAATCTTCAATCCAGCGCGGAATTGAAAAATTTATTGGCTATAGCCTGCCGTGAATCAGGCAGTTCCGATAAAGCACTTGAAATATTAACCGGACTTATTGAGAGTGGCACTAAAAGTTTTATCATTTATCTGAATTTGGCTTCCGCCTATATGAAATTGGGACGGTGGGAGGAGATGAAGGCAGCAGCGGAAAAGGCGCGTTCTTTCGATCTAAAGTCCAATCAGCCGGTTTTATTGATGGGACGGGCCCATTTTGAGCTGGGTGAATTTCAAAAGGCTAAAGATGATTATGAATGGTCAATCGGCCATATGTCCTGGCCAGTGGAGTCATACTATTGGCTAGGCCGCTCTGAACTAGAGCTGGGTGAAAAAGAGGCCGCCGCCACACATTTAAAAACCGCGTTGGAACGTATCAAGGATGATCCGGATATGGCCGATGTCCCATATTTGGAAGTCGAAGAATGGTTAAAGAAAGCAGAGGAGTGAAATCTTGGCGGAAGCCCCTAAGATATTGGTGGTAGATGACGAATCGAAGATCGTGGAAGTGGTCTCTTCGTACCTGGAAAACAACGGGTATCAGGTTTATGCTGCTTTCAGTGGTAACCAGGCCCTAGAAATTTTTCAGAAAATCCATCCCGATCTCGTTATCTTGGACCTGATGTTGCCGGACATGATGGGTGAGGAGATCTGCCAAAAATTACGCCGAATCTCCCGAGTCCCCATCATTATGCTCACCGCCAAGGTGGATGAAGAAGATCTCTTAAACGGTTTGCATCTGGGGGCGGATGATTACCTTACCAAGCCGTTCAGTCCTAGGGAATTAGTGGCCAGAGTGGAGGTCTTACTTCGCAGAACCATGGATGAAGTGGTCCCTTTGGCTAAGTTTCTCTCATTTCATCAGGGGGACCTGGTTATTGATGCTTTCAAACATGAAGTCCGTAAAACGGACAAGATTGTGAACCTGACCTTGAGCGAGTATAAGATCTTGATGTCGCTGGTTAAATTTCCCCAAAAAGCCTTTACCCGAGAAGAGTTGGTAACCATTGCGCTAGGTGATGACTATCAAGGGTTTGATCGTACCATTGATACGCATATTAAAAATCTGCGGCAAAAGATTGAGACCGACCCCAAAATTCCTCAATATATCCTGACCATCCATGGGGTAGGATATCGGTTCGGCGGTGATTAGATGATACTCAGCTTACGTAGCCGGTTGTCATTATCTTATATATTAGTTGCTTTGACCGGCGTCACCCTGATCGGGGTATTGGCTAATCTTCTCTTGGAGCAGCAGTTCCGCAAATACATCCTGGAAAATCAAGAGCGTAACAATCACCAGATAGTAGCATCTCTTACTCAACAGTATTCTGATAATGGCGGGTGGGGTTATAGCGCCGTCAATCAGATTGGCATGGCTGCACTCGAACGGGGATTAATCCTGCGTATTGAAGATAATACCCAACGGGTAATCTGGGATGCCATGGTCCATAATCAAGGCATGTGTCAGCAAATGATCGTCCACATGGCCCAGAATATGCAAAGCCGTTATCCCAATTGGAAGGGCGGTTATACAGAGCGAAAGTATGACGTAGTCTATAATTTTAAAAAGGTGGGCAATGTGCAAGTCGGGTATTATGGGCCATTTTATTTTACCGATAATGATTTGGCTTTCATTAACACCCTAAACCGGTTACTTTTTGGAGTAGCTGTTTTGGCCTTGCTGGTGGCATTAGTAATCGGGGCTTTGACCGCTAAAAGGATTAGTACGCCGATTGCCCGGGTCATCAGCACTGCACAGCAGATCGCAGACGGCAACTATCAAACAAAGGATTACCTTCCAAATAATATTAAAGAGATTAATCAACTCAATGCTGCAATTACTGATTTGGCTAAGGATTTAAAAAAGCAAGAGAGCTTACGAAAACAATTAACGGCGGATGTGGCTCATGAGTTACGTACTCCCCTAGCGACTTTACAAAGTCACTTGGAAGCGATGATCGACGGTATTTGGGAAATGGATCGCGAGCGGCTTAAAGGATGCCATGAAGAGATTTTGCGAATCAGCCGGCTGGTAAAAGACTTGGAAAAGCTCACTAAATTCGAGAGCGATCAACTGATTCTGCATCCAATAGAGTTTGACCTAATGGAACTCTTCCAGCAGTTACAGGTAAACTTCGAGACGGAAGCCCGTAATAAAGGGGTTCAGCTTATTGTTGACAGTGGGCCTTTACCGATTTGGGCTGATAAGGACAAGATTAGCCAGGTGTTGATTAATTTAATTGCCAATAGT
>DNPP01000422.1:949-7796 GCA_003501365.1 Bacillota bacterium | reverse complement strand
GAGTAGCTTCAGTATACCTGGCCGGAGGCTTGGTTTTGCCGGCCAGTAATTTAACCGCGCCTGCTTTCAGATTATCCCCCTTAGTAATAGCCGGGAGAGATTGATCCGCCTCTTCGCCCTCGGCCTCATCATCGATGTTATCCGGTCCGGCGTAGACAACCCGCCAGCCCTTGGATTTAACAATTTTACCTTTGGCAGAAAAAGTTTCACCCTTAATCTCAAGCCTAACAATTGTTTGTTCATATTCAAAGGCAGGGGATAGGACGGCGATAAACCGTTTTACGATCAAATCATAAATCTTTAATTCTTCGGCGCTAAGTTTCGACAAATACACCGGTTCTTCCGTCGGAATAATGGCATGATGATCGGTAACTTTCGAGTTATCAACCAACCTTTTGGTGACGATGATTTTGTTTTTCAAGATATTTCGCGCCAATTCCGCGTACGGCCCGATCGCAATGCTTTTTAAACGCTCCGGCAAAGTCGCTACGATATCTTCGCTGATATACCGGGAATCAGTTCGCGGGTAGGATACTAATTTGTGATTTTCGTAAAGTTGCTGCATGATCGAGGAGGTCATTTTGGCTGAAAAGCCGTATTTTCGATTGGCATCCCGTTGCAATTCAGTAAGGTCATACGCCAGCGGCGGTAGTTCCTTTTTAGCTTCCTTTTTTACTTCGATAATGGTACCGTTTTGGCCGCTAACTTTGGATACTAATTCATCCGCTTTGTGTTTATCAAAGATCCGCGTCTGGCCGCTGGCCTTATCCTGCCACTGCAAGGTAAACCCGCTCGTCGTGACATTAACCGTCCAGTAGTCCTTGGGAACAAACCGCTTAATCTCTTCTTCCCGTTCCACAACTAATGCCAGTGTGGGAGTCTGAACCCGCCCGGCCGAAAGTTGGGCATTATATTTACAGGTCAGTGCCCGCGTTACGTTGAGACCAACCAGCCAGTCGGCTTCGGCGCGGCATTCGGCGGCAGCGTATAGACGTTCGTAATCCTTGCCGGGTTTTAAGTTTGCGAATCCCTCTTTAATCGCCCGCTCAGTCTGGGAAGAGATCCACAGTCGTTTAATCGGTTTGCGCCAACCCGCTTTTTGAATGATCCAGCGGGCCACCAGTTCGCCTTCGCGTCCGGCATCGGTGGCGATGATTAATTCATCAATCTCCGGCATCTTCAACAAGCCTTTAACGACTCCAAACTGCTTGGCGGTCTCCCGGATCACCACCAACTCCATTTTAGCCGGAAGCATCGGCAGATCTTCATTCCGCCAGGTCTTATATTTTTCACCGTACACTTCCGGATCCGCCAAAGTCACCAAATGCCCCAACGCCCATGTCACAATATATTTTGCCCCCATCAGACAGCCGTTGCCCTTCTGATTACAATTCAACACCTTTGCAAGCTCACGGCCGACCGAGGGCTTTTCCGCCAACACCAATGCTCTTCCCATTCGCTAATAAATCTCCCTTTACGTCTTATTATATATGGTGTAAGTATCTCGCCGCTTTCCAAAAAAGTCAATCTTTAATTTATACAGACATAATTCCCTAAACAAATAACTGATAAATTCCGATACCTAAAATGCAGTTGTAATGTTGAATTTTAAAAGTTTTTAACGGGAATTACCGAAAATAAATTCCCAAACAAATTTATACTAAAGATGATGATTAGCGAGGTGTTACTGTGGCTAAAATTTTAATTGTTGACGATGAACCTGCAATTCGCTTTTTAATCAGTTCCGCGTTGGAAGATGAAAGTTATGAGCTTTTTGAAGCCGCCGATGGTAAAGAGGCCTATGATTTGGTCGGGAGCATCAAACCCGATTTAATCATTCTTGATGTCATGATGCCCGGTTTAACCGGTTATGAACTCTGTGCTAAACTAAAACAAAATCCCGCTACACAGAGTATTATCATCATCATGTTGACTGCTAAAGGCCAAGAACAGGATAAGCTCCAGAGTCGGCAGGCAGGAGCCGATCACTATTTACGGAAGCCATTTAGTCCAATGGAATTGTTGAGTATTATAAATACTTATATGTGAAAGTAATGATAAAGGATAGGCAAAATTTACATGAAACTCAAAATTCAAACTAAGATAAGCTTAGGTTTCTTCTCTGTGATAACAGCCATGGCATTATTGATTATTGGCGGACAGATTTATACCAATATCATAACCACTCAAGCCCGGACGGCTGCTAACCGTTATTCCGATGCAGTAAACCTGGATGCCAAACTTATAGTGGAGATACGTTCCGCTGAAACAGCGGTAAAGGATTTTTGGGCTGAAGGCGATAACCTAAGGCTGGTTGCGTTTAGAAATAGCCTCCAAAAATCGCGTCGGTATTTAGGACAGCTTAAAGAATTACTGACTAAGGATACCAAAGCTGCTGCAATAATTAATGATTCAATTGAGCCATATTTGGATTATCTGGATAGCGTTGTAAGTAAAGGAAAAGGCAACCAACAACTGACTAAAAATTTAAGAAGACGCATCAATTCTTCAATTAAAGCTGAAAGCCTATTTTTTGATCAACTTGGCGCCATGAACAGTCAGACCATGAATTCCTATATTAACCTTTCCCGACGGATTTTTAAAATTACTTTTATGCTCATCCTGGCAATTGCATTATTGTCTATAATCGTAGGCCACTTGATTACAAAAAGCACAACCGCTTCATTACGGATTCTGACAAAAGGCATCCGGTCGGCCAGCACCGGGAAATACGTATTAATTGAAGAAATTCAAACTAGCGATGAGGTTAAAGACTTAGTCATTGCTTTTAACCATTTGGTGACAACGGTCCAAACCAATGAAACAGTATTGCAACATAAAAACGAAGAATTGCAGGCCCAAGATGAAGAACTGACAGCCCAAAATGAAGAAATACTGGCACAGCAGGAAGAATTACAACAAGCGATTGCCAGCCTGACCAAACATGAAGAATTATTAAGCGGGCTTTATAAATTTAGCCAGACTTTGACACAAACGATTGAACTGGACGATTTAATGGAAATAGCTTTCAATGGAATACTCAATGAGGCCGAAGCCCAAATAGGAGCTTTTTTCCTCTATAATTCGGAATCCGGAATGTTGGAAATGAAAAATAGAATCGGTTTATTGCATCCCGAAAAATTATCCAACATTAGTCTGAATAATAGTCTGACAGGGCGGGCCGGATTGCAAAAAAAAGTGCTGGCAGTCAGTTTTCCGGAAGGCCAATTGCGCTCAATTGGACTACGCGGTGAGCTTGCCATGGCGAGCGAGATCTATTTGCCCTTATTTCATGGAGAATTACTCGGTGTGATTGCCTTGGGATGCACAGGAAAGAAAGAATTTTCAGTGGAAGAACAGAAACGCCTATCGTCTTTAGCGGACCAAATAGCGGTAGCTCTGCACAACTCGCTAGCTCATTTAGAAATCCGCCGGTCACTGGAACGTATTCAGGAGGTGGACCAACTTAAGTCGGAATTGATTAACACGGTGAGCCATGAACTGCGGACTCCTTTGGCCAGCATCTATGGATTCGCTGAACTATTACTTCAAAAGCACCCTGGGGAAACAAAAGCCCAAAAGTATATTACTACGATTTACAATGAGTCGCTCCGCCTTAGCGGACTAATCAATAATTTTCTTGATTTACAGCGAATTGAGAACAGGCACCTGGAAATTAATACTACTCTTGTTGATCTATGTGCCCTCGTAAAAAGCAGTGTTGAAATCTATCAAGGACAAAGCAGCCTGCATGACTTTAAAATAAATTGCGAGCCGGATCTTCCTCAAATTAACACCGATTCCGATCGGGTTGCCCAAGTGCTTGGAAATCTCCTATCCAATGCGATTAAATATTCTCCTGCCGGCGGCCTGATTGAGATTACGGTATACCGTTCTTCTGTAAAAGAGGTAGCGGTGGCAGTAAAAGATCATGGATTGGGAATTCCGGCGGATGCTATCCCCAATATATTCCACCCCTTTTTCCGGGTTGATAATTCCGATCGGCGTCAAATCGGTGGGACCGGACTGGGACTGGCGATTTGCCACAAAATGATCCGGGTGCTCGGCGGAGATATCGGGGTCCGTTCGGAGCATGGTAAGGGTAGTGTTTTTACTTTCTTACTGCCGATCAATAATGCTTCGGCCATTCGGGAGCGAACTGCCGGAGGGGAGGAAACCACTGCAACTTCTCCCGGGGATAAATTGATCGTCGTAGTGGAAGATGATCCGGCAATGGCCGAGTTAATGGAGGAATCTTTAAATTCTGCCGGTTACCGGACTCAATTTACCGATAATGGGCCGGAGGCGCTGGCTTTGATCGAACGGCAGTCTCCGGAAGCTATCATTTTAGATTTGATTCTGCCCGGCCCCTACGATGGGTGGGAAATTATGCGCCGGCTTAAGAAAGATAAATCCACCGCCGATATTCCGATTATCATTTCCAGCTCGCTTGATCAAAAAAGACAGGGCCTTGAATTAGGCGCTGCGGATTATCTGGTTAAACCATTTTCTTCGAACAAGCTGGTTGAAAGTGTCAACAAAGTACTCACGATTGCTTCCGGCGTAATTGGTTTGCCGGGGCAACGTCGACCCGATATTGAAGGACCAATCACTGATCTGCTGAAGGCTAAAGGTTTTGTTGTCAAGGAAATCATTAAGGAGCCCGATTTGTTAGTGGTAGTATTGGATAATTCGGCAGTTCATATAGGGAGTGAATCGAATAAATGACCCAAAAATTTTTTCAAGACGGTATTCTGAGTAAAGCCCAAACAATTTTTTTCCGGGAAATTGAGCAACGATTGCCTCAAAGTCAAAAGGCATTGTCTACTCTTGAAGCAAATGGATTTAATCGGGAAGCATGTGAGATTCTTTATAAATTTGCTCATACGCTGAAAGGTTCGGGTCAAATGGTTGAATTATGGGATATTGCCGATCCCGCCTTTGAAATGACGACAATTTTATTATTGATGAAAGATTACAAGGTGGAATTGAACGAAGGTATACTGTGCTTTCTTAAGGAAAGAATGGCGGAGATTGGCAAGCAATTAACTTATTTCCATTCACAAAGCAAAGAGATTCCGGAGAATTCAAAAGATGGAAGCAATAAGATTTTGATAATCGACGATGATCCCACCGTTACGGAGCTAATCAAAGACAATTTAAAGTTATATGGCTTTTCAGTAAGTATATGCTACGATCTTGATTCGGCTGAACGGTTAATTCAATCGGAGCAACCCGATCTTATCGTTTTGGATATTCTTTTCCCGAGCGGAGACGGGATCGATTTTTGTCGAAAAATACGTTCAAATATGCAATGGCAAATTGTCCCGGTAATATTCTTGACAGTCAAAGATAAGCTTCAGGATAAATTGGCCGGATTTTCCACCGGAGCCGACGATTACTTATGCAAACCATTTAAAATCGAAGAATTGATCGCCCGGATCCAGGCAATCTTAAACCGGGTAGCCAATAGCCGGGAATTGGTTTTACAGGATGAACTTACCAAAGTATATAACCGACGCTATTTGCAGATATGTTTATCCGCGGAGATAGCCAAAGCGCAACAGACCCATATAAATTTTTCTGTCGCTATGATTGATTTGGATTATTTTAAAAAAATCAACGATCAGTATGGTCATATCATTGGTGATGAGACCCTCCAATGTTTGGTCGAAAAAATAGTGGCTAATTTAAGGAGCTCCGATGTGGTCTGCCGGTATGGCGGTGAAGAATTCGTGGTCATAATGCCGGGGACTTCACAATTGGAAGCAGGTAAGGTATTGAAACGGCTACAACAATTGATTGCCGAAGCGCCACTGCAACTTCCCAAAAGTCAAATTGAAATTTCGCTTTCGATCAGCGTTGGAGTGGCCGTCTACCCCCAAAATGGCGTTACTGAGGAGGAACTTTTGAAATCGGCAGATATTGCTTTATATAAAGCAAAAAACGCCGGCAGGAATTTGGTGATGTTTTTTGAGGAGCTGGAGAGTTAAATAGCTTCCAAATAAGCGTATTAGTAATGATACCATAAGCGGAAAGCCTAATTTTAAATCCACCGTAGTACTTGACCGCTCAGTTCCTTCCCCCGCTCACCGTTGTCCAAAACCACCGCCCCGTTGATCAAAACCTGACTGATTCCTTCCGGGAAGTGGCGAGGGTCGTCATAAGTCCCCGTATCGGTTATCATCTCCGGATTAAAGATTACCAGGTCCGCCCGGTTTCCTTCCTTAATAACTCCGCGATCGGATAACTGAAACACTGATGCCGCTTTACCGGTCATTTTATAAATGGCTTCTTCCAAGCTCAAGGCCTTGAGTGATCGCACAAACCGTCCCAGGAGGCGTGGAAAAGCTCCGTAAATGCGCGGATGCGGCCTACCGCCCGGCAACCCGTCCGTACAGAGATTGGCCTCCGGCCGCTGCAGTAAACGGATAATATGCTCCTCGTTACCGTAATAATCAATCATGCCCACCTTCAATTCTTCGGCCAAAAGCAGGTCGAAGACTGTCTCAAAAGGATCTTGCCTTCGCGCAGCGGCAATCTCGGTTAAAGTCTTACCGATGCATTCCTGATTGGGCCCCGTCCTGACCGATGTGATAATAATCTGATCAAAACCGGCGAACTTGATTATATTATCCCAACCCGGAATGCCGTTTTGAATGTCACGGGCCATGGATACCCGGACCTTGGCATCTCTCAAGCGCTCAAGCGCTGCCGTTACCCCTCCTTCGAGGACCCATGGCGGTAAAGTCACACTTAAAGTGGTACTTCCCGCAGTATAAGGATACATATCATAAGAGACTTTAATGCCCTCCTGCCTCGCCTGATCCAACAAAACTTCCATCTG
>DNPP01000422.1:0-579 GCA_003501365.1 Bacillota bacterium | reverse complement strand
GCTTCGCTGCGCTGATGAACGACAAAGAGTTTCCCCTGTTCCGCCACAACTTTACAGAGAGAGACTAACTCCTGTGTATCCGCATAACTACACGGCGGATAGATCAAACCGGTGGATAACCCGGCCGCTCCCGACTGCAAATCCCGTCTCAAAACCTCCTGCATTTTCCGGAGCTCAACCGGATCAGGTTTACGGTTGGTAAGCCCCAGAACCTCCATGCGAATATTGCCATGAGGAACCAGTGCCATCAAATTCGGGCCGATTCCCTGCGCCTCAAGCAACCGGAAATAATCATCCACCGTCTGCCAGTTCCAGTTTATCCCCTGATAATCCCCGGTAATCCGGGCCAGATTTTCCTTAAAACAATCAACATTTCCCGCCCCAACCGGAGCCGCCGCAACACCATCCTGGCCGATGATTTCGGTGGTGATGCCCTGTCTGACTTTGGGTTCCAGGTAGGGATCGACAAAGGCCTCCAGATCGGAATGGCCGTGGGTGTCTATAAATCCAGGCGCGACCACCTGCCCTGCGGCGGAAATGAGCCGATCACAATTCTCTTCCGGCAACTGTCCGATCCGG
>DNPP01000120.1 GCA_003501365.1 Bacillota bacterium | reverse complement strand
TCAAAATTTTAATTGATGGCGGTATTCGTTTCGGCACCGATATTTTTAAGGCCTTGGCGTTTGGGGCGGACGGGGTGCTAATCTGCCGCCCGTTTGTAACGGCGGTTTACGGCGGCGAAAAGGAAGGCGTGAAGTTATATATCGAAAAATTGGCTGCAGAATTAAAAGATACGATGGCGATGTGCGGTGCATTTAGCTTGAGTGAAATTACTAAGGATATGGTTCGCCGATAATGAATTACCGAATGCGTAAATGGAAATGATGGATAATGGAAAGAAAGGGAATGAAATGGAAAATATGAACCTTAGCGAAGTGATTGAACGTTCCGAACAAATAAGAATATTGATATCAATGAAGCCTTGGATCAATTTTTATCCAAAACGGAGAACCAATTAAGAAATTGAGCTATTCGGCTTGCGTGTTGGCTATCCAATGAATATGAATACAGAAAATGCCCTTCCCATCGGTGGAAGGTTTTTTTTATTTTTTCTAATATAAAGATCATTCGATACTCTTGACTAATGAATTTTAGGGGAAGAGGGAAACCCTATTCGATTGTTGAAAATTACTATCTTTTAATTTTTTTGATCATTGAAATGGATTATAATATAATTAAACTTAAAATATCCAAGGGAAATGTTTATTCAATTGCCATGATTAGCAATGAAGTCAAATGATGAATCAAACGCAATGCCACATTATTGTTCGATGTTCTATAATAATCAACTTTTATGATCATAAGGGAGGGAGCGCGTATACGTGACTAAAATGAAAAAAATTATTTTAAGTGCCGATAGTACTTGCGACCTTGATGATGCATTAAAAGAACGCTATAAAGTCAATTGTCATCCACTGCATATTATCTTAGGCGATAAGCAATATCAGGATGGAATCGATATAACCCCGGATAGCATTTACGATACCTATCAAAAGCAACGTATTTTACCGAAAACATCCGCTCCTAACCCTTTAGAATATATCGATTATTTTAAAAAGTGGACCGAAAAGGGCTATGAAGTTATCCATGTAAGCCTTGGTTCCGGGATTTCTTCTTCATATAAAAATTGCTGTATAGCAGCACAAGAGCTTGGGAATATTTATCCGATCGATTCGGGCAATCTCAGTACAGGAATTGGACTGTTGGTCATCGAAGCTGCTGAACGCATAGCCAAAGGAATGACAGCCGCCCGTATCGATCAAGAAGTCAACGAATTAAAGCCAAAAGTTCACGCAAGTTTTGTAATTGATAATCTTATTTATCTGTATGAGGGTGGGCGATGTTCGGCACTTGCCGCGTTAGGCGCTAATTTATTAAATATTAAACCCTGTATTGAAGTTGACAATTCCAGCGGGAAAATGAGAGTAGGGAAAAAATACAGGGGTGGTTTATCGAAGGTTTTGCAACAATATACCATGGATAAACTAAATGAATAGACTGATTTAAAACTGGACCGGATTTTTATAACCCACTCAGGGGTTTCTGCTGAGAATATTAACATGGTTCGAGAAACTATCGAGCAGATCTTTGATTTTAAAGAAATCTTAGTCACCCGGGCCGGGTGCACAATTTCCTCCCACTGTGGTCCCAACACGCTTGGTATATTATTTATTGCAAATGAATCGGGCAAAAAGGAGAACTGAATATGGTAAATTATGTTTTAACTTGTTGTTCGACGGCGGATCTGCCTTTGGATTACTTCCAAAAAAGGAATATTCCATTTGTGTGTTTTCATTACATTTTGGATGGCAAGGAATATCCGGATGATTTAGGTCAAACTATCCCCTTTGAGGAATTTTATGGTAGGATTGCGGCAGGAGCAATGCCTACAACCGCGCAAGTCAATGTGGGGCAATTTATAAATTTTTTCGAACCTTTTTTGAAAGCAGGGAAAGACATTCTCCACATTTCCTTTTCTTCCGGTTTATCAGGGGCCTACAATTCTGCTACTCTTGCCCGAGCGGAACTTTTAGTGCGATATCCGGAACGAAAAATTATGATTGTCGATTCCTTGGGCGCATCCTCAGGCTATGGACTGCTTGTGGACATGGCAGCGGATATGCGGGATAATGGAGCGACACTTGAAGAGGTATATCACTGGGTGGAGCAAAACAAGCTTGCCGTACATCATTGGTTTTTTTCCAGCGATCTTACCCATTATAAACGGGGCGGTCGTATATCAGCGACATCGGCGGCTGTGGGGGAATTGCTCAATATTTGCCCCCTGCTCAATATGAATGATGAGGGAAAACTCACTCCTCGCAAAAAGATTCGCGGCAAAAAGCATGTGATGGAGGAGATTGTGAATATGATGGAAGTCCATGCGAGAGACGGTATCAATTATTCCGGGAAATGTTTTATATCGAATTCAGTATGCTATGACGATGCCCGGAAGGTGGCGGATTTGGTCGAAGCAAAATTTCCTTTACTAAGCGGCACTGTCATGATCAATAGTGTCGGCACCGTAATTGGATCCCATACCGGACCCGGAACCGTGGCGCTTTTTTTCTTAGGGGACAAGCGGGAAGATTAATTTTGTACAAGGCTTATAGACTTTTAGAGAACATTCATAATTATCCAATCTGTTCGCCTAGATTGATGTCTGGGCGATTTTTTATTTTCGACATTTACTACTCTCTTTATATATTGCACCCGTTCTTCGTGGGACCGGTGGGGGCGGTAAATATGCATTACAGCGATAAATTTACCGATATGACTTATAAGGATATTCTGGTTTCCGCCTGGATGGAAAATAGAATCGTCGCGTTTACCGGTGACGGTACCAATCCGCAAGTCATGGAGAATGCAACAGCGGCGATAGCGAAAGAGAATGGCCAGGGTATTCCTACAATTAAACCGTGGAATAGGGAGACTATCAAAGCAAAAATGGATCTGGTGCATAAGGCGGGTGTTTTTGCGGTTGCCATGGATATCGATGGGCCGGATTGCCCTTTTTAAAAATATGATTTCTCCGGCCGGCGGCAAATCCGTTGATGAACTTCGGCGTATTTTCGAAATCGCCGGGGTTCCGTTTATTGTGAAAGGGATCATGAATGTAAAGGGCGCTCTGAAGGCAAAGGAAGCGGGAGCCCGAGCAATCGTTGTTTCCAATCACGGCGGCAGGGTGTTGGATCAATGTCCGTCCACTGCGGAGGTGCTTCCGGAAATTGCCGCGGCTGTTGGATGCGGGATAAAGGTTTTAGTTGATGGCGGGATCCGTTTCGGCACCGATATTTTCAAGGCTTTGGCGCTTGGGGCGGACGGTGTGTAACGGCGGTGAAAAGGAAGGTGTGAAGCTATATATTGAAAAATTGGTTGAAGAGTTAAAAGATACGATGATGATGTGCGGCGCTTTCAGCCTGAGTGAAATTACCAAGGATATGGTGCGCCGGTAATGAATCTTCCATCTTGTTTCAGTCGGAAAATGCCTTTTTTATATCGGGAAGGGCATTTTTATTTTTCCCAATTAGGAATCATTTGATATTTTTAGTCAATGAATTTCAGGGAAGGGGAAAAGTCCCTTTTATTGTTAAAGAATTACGATCATTTAATTTTTTTGATTATTAAAATGAATTATAATATAATTAAGTTCAAAATATCCAAAAGTAAATATTTATTTAGCAATTGAGTAAAACAATGAGCCAAATACCATCAACCAACCCCTCAAGATTATTAAATTAAACTTAGGAGAAAAAACCCTCGGCTTTGGCCGAAAGCTTTAGCAAGAGTTTTGCCAAGGGTTTTTTCCCCGTTTCTTGGGCCGGCCCCGGCGTGGAAGCTCATCGTCAATGTACATCCATATGCTAAAGTGAGGATTGGGTGAGATGGAATCCATGCTTCAAGCAAAGCTTTGCATGCCGTACATCGGCAGGAATATCGTCAAAAGAAAAAAGATTGCGGAAAAGCTCCGTCTGCTGCCCGACTATAAGCTGGCCTTGATATCCGCTCCCGCCGGTTACGGCAAGACTACGGCGGTTGTCGACTATCTGACGGGAGAAAATTTAAAATTTGCATGGCTTTCTATCGATAAGGCTGATAATGATCCTTTAAGGTTCTGGCGCTATCTTTTATCTTCGGTATCCCAGTGCGTCGGAAACGATGAAATTAACCGGATATCACTGGATCTGGATTTGGTTTTATCCAATATAACTGTTGATCTGTTAATCAGTACGCTCGAAACCCTTTCCGAAAAATTCGTCATGGTACTTGACGATTACCATTTGATCGATAACGGCATTGTTTTAAACAGTGTCGAGCATTTTGTCAGATTTATGCCGCAAAATGTCAATCAGATTATTTTGAGCCGGAAAGAACCGGAACATACACTTTCCGTTCTGCGTGCCAGGGGCATGGTGATTAGTCTGGGGATCAAAGATATCTCTTTCGATTACGATGAAACCACCGAATTCTTTGTTCAGCGAGGGATTCACCTGACGGAAGAGGAAGTCGATAAGATCGAAAAGTGCACGGAGGGGTGGGCTGCCGGCCTTGTTGCCGCGTCTTTCTCCCTGAGGGAATGCGAAGGTATTGCCAATACCGTAAGCGCATTTTCCGGGAAGAACAAAAATATCGGCTTGATTTTGGAAAATGAGATTCTTGCCCATTGGCCCGGCGAAGTCAGGGATTTTTTAATCCATACCTCTTTTTTGGACAAGCTTTCCGGCTCCCTCTGTAGTGCGGTGACAGGGAACGGGAACAGCGCCGGGTTGCTGAAGATGCTCTCCGACAACAATAGTTTCATCATCCCGCTGGATACGCAAAATCAATGGTTCCGATACCATCATTTGTTTCAGGAGTTTTTATTAAACCGGCTGGAGTTGGAGGGCGAAACGGTTTTGCGTCGCCTATACAGCCTGGCCGGAGAGTGGTATCTGGAGCAAGGGCTTCAGGCTGAGGGAATCAACTGGCTGCTTGAGGCCGGGGAATATGAAAAAGCCCTTCCTTTTATTCTGGATTACCGATTTCAAACCGTCCTCCAAGACTATGAATTTTTGCAGTGGAATCAGTGGATCGACCGAATACCGGAAATGCTTTATGAAAACGATGCCTCGGTATATACCAGCTATTCCTGGGTTGCGTCAATGGATAATAAGCTTGACGTTGCCCAGGCTTGGGCGGAGAAGGCGCGGGCTTGCTACAAGCGGGTTAACGGCAGTCTGGAAAAAATGGAAAGAAATCAGATGGAGGCTTATGTCATTTCCGCCGAACTGAATGTGGCTGTGCTTAAAATGGACATACCCCAGGCGTTGCTGCTTTTTTGCAAGTTATGTAATCTAAAGATCCATGTCCCGGTCCGGTTGGGCGAGATGAATTGGAACGAGCCGAGTTTGCTGAAAACGGTTTACGGCTTCAAGGGAAGGCTGGGAACAGTAAAGTTCTATTTGCCCGCCGTTAACTTATTGCCCGGTCTGTTCGGGGATTTTTCGGCATATTTTGCGGTGATTGTTGCGGAATTCTATTATGAACAGAACAAGCTGAGAGAGCTCAACGCGACACTGATGAACAATATCGCGACCATCACCGCAATGAAGAATCCGGGGCTGCTCGTCCCTTGCTTTACCGTTCTGGCCAAAGGGAAGTTGGCCAAGGGCGATATTGCGGGAGCCTTTAGGACCGTGGCGGAAGCGAAAAAGCTGCTTGACGGAGGGGCCGGAAGCGTATGGCGATATCATTTGGATATCTTTATGGCAAAGCTTTATCTGGGCACCGGCGATGCCATCGGCGATGCCGGCAGCGCTTTAAAGTTTTTGGATACGGGAAAAATGGGGATTTTTGATGCTTTATCTTGCATAAGAGAGTCGGAATATATCGTTTACACAAGATATCTGATGCGGATAAGCCGTCTGGATGATGCCCTGATCCTCTTAAGGCGTCTCGAGAATTTTGCCGCTAAGGAAAGCCGGCTGGGCAGTAAAATTGAGCTCCTTTGCCTGATGGCGGTAGGCTACGGGATGAAAGGAGATTATCAAAGCGCATTGGAGATCCTGGAACAGGCCCTTGCCCTCGGGAGCAAGGAGGGCTATGCCAGGACCTTTATTGACGAGCTGGAACCGATGGCCGTCCTGCTCGAAAGATATGTCACCGTGAACCGGAACGGTTATAAAAATAAGCACCTTACTTATGCCAAAAGCTTGCTCAGGAGCACCAATGAATACATCACCATATTAAAAAGCGCGGC
>DNPP01000104.1 GCA_003501365.1 Bacillota bacterium | reverse complement strand
TTCAAAGTAAAAACTACTCTGAAGCATTGATGGAATTAGATACTCTACGTCACTTTATTCAACACATCCCGGAGCGGGAAAGGTTTAACTTAGTAAATATATTCTAAGACTTGTTAGCCCGCTTCATCGATTTTAAAAAACTTTTTAACATAACTGATAATCTCTTCAGCCGCATGGGGCCGACCAATCCGGGTCATATTGCGGCGCAATTCCTGTAATTTATCGGGATTATGCAACAAATCCTCAACTGCATTGCAGGCCTGCCGTTCATTCTTTACTCGGATACCCGCCTTTTGTTTCAATAAAAATGCGCAATTACTGGATTCTTGACCCGGGATCGGTCGTAATGCAATAAGCGGCAACCCCTTAGCCATTGCTTCGGTTGAAGTCAAACCGCCCGATTTGGAAATCATTAAATCGCTGACAGCCATGAACTCTTGCATGTTCTGCACAAAACCGAATATCCGGATACTATGAATCGTTTTTTTGGTTACTGCAATCAATTCATCTTGTAACTTTAAATTATTACCGCAGATTACCACAAACTGTAAAGGAGTGGAGATCCGATTGAGATGGGCGACTAGTTTTCTAATCGGCCCAACGCCAAACCCGCCACTTGTAATAAGAACCGTGAATTGGTCTTCAACAAGCCCCAATTTCCAGCGAATAATCGTTTGTTCAATGCTCACCGCAAAATTGGGATGAATAGGAATCCCCAGCGTAGCGATGTTTGTTTCCGCAATTCCCAACCTCAATAATTGCGGCACCAAATCCTGATTTGGCGCAATATATAAATCCACCCCGCTATCCCGCCACCAGGCATGAGGATAATAGTCTGTGATACAAGTAATCAAAGAAGCTCGAAATTTATGGCGTTTTTTAAGGCAAGAGATTAATTCATTGGGGAGAAAATGGGTCGTCAAAATTAAATCCGGGTCCTCTTCCAATAAAAACTTCATAAATGGTTGCCCATGAACAGAATTTGTTTTGCGCCGGAAAACTCGGGCTATCTTATCAACTTGCCGGTTGTCCAACAAATAAAAACAGAAGCCCCACAATTTCGGACAATGATTGACCATAAATAAATAAGTTGCCGGATAACTTCTTCTAAAAGCCGCGCTGGTATAGTCTAAAACATCCAGCAGCTTTACCTGAACCGACGGAAAATTTTTCTCCGCTACCGCAAATAATGCCTCTGCCGCCCGGCGGTGCCCCGCCCCACTATTGGCATAAACAATTAGAATTTTTTTCAGTTTATCAAGCCCTTTCTAAAATGAGGATCAATTTTTTATGACCGCAAATTAGCCTACCACTCTACTTTGTTTGCTGCCATCCATCGTCAATCCTTCATTTACCTTCATGTTAACAGAGGGATACCGTGAGTCACGACGAACTCATCGGTAAAAATCTTCAGAGGATGGACCCCATGCTAAAACGAATCCTTACATTATTTTCATTACCATTTATTTTACTGATCGCCTTTTTATGTCTGACCGTTTCTACTCCTGCCGACGTCGATATCAATCCAATTGCCGAAGATATTCCGGCCAAAGCTCTTCTGCAAACCGGGCTACTAGAACAACAAGCTCAGTCGCCTCCATCAACCAATGTGGAAAAAGAGTCGTGGCACAAACCCAGTGTTATTAAAGGGATTTACACCACCGGCTGGATGGCCGGTTCCTCCAAATGGTTTCCCCAACTGGTGGATTTCATCGATAAAACCGAATTCAATGCCCTGGTAATTGATGTAAAAGACGATACCGGTACTCTGAGTTACCGTTCCAAAGTCCCTTTGGTCAATGAGGAGGGCGCCTCGCTCAATAAAATCTCCAATCCCGCCAAAATGATCGCTCTCCTCCGCGAACACCAAATTTATCCGATTGCCCGGATTGTAGTTTTTAAAGATCCCTTTTTAGCCGGAAAACGACCGGACTGGGCTGTCAGAGATATTAACGGCGGTCTTTGGAAGGACCGCAGAGGCTTGAATTGGGTTGACCCCAATAACCGCCAAGTCTGGGATTACATTGTAGACATTGCCAAAGAAGCGATTGGATTAGGCTTTCAAGAGATCCAATTCGACTATGTCCGCTTTACCAGCGACGGTGACCTCAAACGTTGCGTTTACCCTTATAGTAGCGGTAAGTTGCGTCAGGATGTAATTAAAGAATTTCTTGATTATGCCCGATTTAGACTAAAAGACTATCACGTACCCATATCCGCCGATATTTTCGGTTTAACAACCTCGACCACAGATGACATGGGTATTGGACAAAAGTTTGAGAAAATCGTCACCAGTGTCGATGTCGTCTGTCCAATGGTCTACCCATCCCATTATGCTTTAGGAACATTTGGTTTAAGAAATCCCGACCTCAATCCCTATGAAACCGTATTCCATGGAGTCAGCGATGCCAAAAAGCGCCTGGAGAAATTGGGCAATACCACTACCCAACTTCGGCCCTGGCTTCAGGACTTTAGTTTGGGTAATCATTACGGCCGAAACCAAATCCAAAAACAAATCCAAGCAGTCAAAGATGCCGGAGTTAAAGAATGGATTTTCTGGAATCCCAGCTGCCGTTATGATATTTCCAAATATAATTGATTATAAAAATTGTTTGGAACTCTCAAAAGACTTGACTACATGATCTTTGGCCCTTAAAAGATCGCGATCGGAGATGGCTTGAAATAAAGCCCGGTGATTGGCCAATACTTGCTTCGGGCCAATCATCCGCAAGGTCTTTTTGATGGGATTGGCATAAAGTTGCATAACTACTTGGCTAATCCGAATAAATGAGGAGTTTTTGGTGATCTTCAATAACTGCAGATGAAATTGGAGATCCAATTCCGCCAATAATTCCACATTATTACTGGGGATCATCTTTTCATAATTAACCAGTTCCAGTTCAAGTTGGTTTAAATCCTCAATTGTGGCCTTTTTTATCACTAATTCAATAGCATCCACCTCAAGCATCACCCGTAGTTCAAATAAATCCTCTTTTGATCCCTTTTCAATGATTAAATTAAAGATCAACGGATCAATCATTGACTGAGAGCCGGAAGTAGCGATGAAGGTACCGCCTCGTTTGCGGGCCACCAATACACCCAGACCGCCCAAAGTCTTTAGGGCCTCCCGAAGCGAGGTTCGACTGACGCCAAGTTGTGCGGCTAATTCGGGCTCCGGCGGTAGTCTATCGCCTGGTTTTAATTCTCCATTAATTAAAGACTGGCTGATTTTATCAATAATCTGCTGTACCACCGTACTAGATTGTATCGGTTGAAACAAATCTTTCACCTCATATCGAAGTCAACACCTTCAAATCTTCTTAGATTTGATTCTAGGTATTCATAAAACAACGCTTACATTTTTTGCCATTTGTACATCACCCAGAAATAAAAGCCGATGGTTCTCATTGCTTCTATAAATAATTTCGCTGACAATCACTATTTTCCTCCTCGATCCCAATACAATACTGATAGTTGCCTGATATCATAATTTTATTTCAAAACATATAAGCCATAGTTTTGACTTTCCCCTAATTAATATTCCAAAGTCCCGGGAGTTCACCTTTACTGCCGTAAAGCAGAAAACCGGCTAAGAAAGCAAGCCGGTTTTATTCTTCACTGTTTCACCTATATTTTGAAATAATTAAATCGCTAAATCGGATCACGGCATATTTATAACCCAAATCGCCGGCCGGATACTTCGAAAAGTAAAAAAAGCCAACTTTTTCCCGTCCGGGCTCCAGCTGAGCGAGCCGCCGTTTAATCCTACCTTACTGGTAACAAAATAAATCTCACCGGTACTTATTTTTTTAATAAACAGGCTGCCGCGGTCGAACTTGCCATTACCGTCTTTGGTGGCAATCCGGTTTGAAACAAATGCTAATTTTTGACCATCGGGCGATAAAGACGGCAATCGGTTATCAAACTCATCTTTAATCACCGGACTACTCATATTGGTGACCGGATTGATCGACCAAATACTCCCCTTTCCGAAATCCATTACTTGATAATTCTGGCCCGATACGACAACTGTCTTCGGAACGGGTGTCAATTTCGTATAATAAATATTCCCGTCCCTGCCCCACCATGGCGACATCAGCAATTCTCCCTCTTGACCGGCTAACAATCTGGTAACCCCATCCGTGATACGAACGATATACAGCTGACCACGATAAGGTCCCTGACCGCGACTGAAAACCAACTGAGTTCCATCGGGTGACCAAAAAGGATCCCGATCTTCCGTTCCTGAACTCAATTGCTTTCCCGCTCCACCCGGAAGTTCTTTTAGCCAAATCGTGGAGTTGGTATTTGAATTAGTGAATTTCAGTTGAAAACTGCGACGGGACATCACGATTTTAGTACCACTCGGCGACCAGCGCGGTGAAAAATCAATAAATTGATCGGTATTGGTTAAAGGAGCCGGTTCACTTACCGGGTCCAAAGACCAATACCAAATACGCATTTTTGAGCTATCCTCACCCTGCATTTTACCGGAAAAGATCAAAGCCTTACTATCGGGAGCCCAATCGCAAGACCAAACATCAAAATTTTTCGGCAGTAATTGCTGCTCACTACCGGATAGATTCGGGGTTAGCGGCGGTATTTGGGTTAACAACTGGGAATTATTCTGCTCACTGCTATCAGCAAATACCGCTGCACTCGCAATTAGGCAGAAAACTAAAAAACCCAATATCAGGCGGTGCAAACGTACCATGGGTAGACCTTCCTATCTATGAATTTCTTTCGTCTCATAATTTCGACGCCTCAGGAGTAGATCCTGCGTGATCCGGCGGTTAATATTATTGGAATAAATTCCCTCAGGTTACCTTATTCAGAAAAATATCATGGAGCAATTATTCCTCCCCTATGATTTTAATCTCCGGGATTAACTCGACCTCGAACTTCTGCTTCACATCTTTTTGAATATATCGAATCAGCTCTAAAACATCTTGGGATGTAGCGCCTCCGACATTTACGATAAAACCTGCGTGTTTTGTAGATACCTGGGCGCCCCCAATAGTAAACCCTTTTAACCCGGCTTGCTCGATCAAGGGTCCTACATAATATCCGGCAGGGCGCCGGAAGACGCTCCCGGCACTAGGCATCTCCAAGGGTTGCTTACTCTCGCGTTGACATGTCAATTGGGCAATCTTGGCTTCAGCGCTTTCTTTTTCGGTTGGTTTCAAATCCAAGCAAACAGCTGTAATAACTTGTGAGCTCTTTTGAAACCTGCTCAAACGATATCCCATATTCAAATCCGGCTGATCATACCAAACCGAACCTTGATCCGCATCAAAGGATTGCACTTTTTCCAATACACCGGCCATCTCTCCGTCATAGGCTCCGGCATTCATATAAACTGCGCCGCCTACCGTCCCCGGGATGCCGCACGCAAACTCCAAACCGGATAACCCTTGACCGGCTGTCTGCTTGGCCAAGTCGGCCAATTTCATCCCGGCGCCGGCATATACTCTACCTTCATTAATTTCACAAGACTCAAATTCTCCGGCCAATCGGATACCCACTCCGCGAATTCCTTTATCCCTCACCAGCAGATTTGAACCCAATCCCAGAACCATCCAAGCTAATTTTTCATCTCTGCAAAATTGAAGCACGCTTCCCAATTCTTTAATGTCCCGCGGTTCTACCAACATATCCAATGGCCCGCCAATTTTAAAAGTTGTTAATTCCGACATTAAAACTTGAAATTGTGGCCTAATTTCTGACAAAGCGAGCTCTGCCTTTTTTTGCCAAGCTTCCATCCATCTTCCTCCATCTGAGTAATGAAAATATATTTTTCTATTCTTTATATAGTTTAGTCAGCTTACTGAAATAAAGTCGGCCGAAATGAAGTATATTTCCGCCATCCGGGAGAACATAATAATAAAATATATCCCAACAAAGGGGAAGGATCATGAAACTATTTCAACCCAAAAGAGTTTTCTTTGAAACGGCAGCCCTAGATTATCCGCTGGGAAATGAAATCTTAAACCGATTAGCCGGTACTGAAGCAGAGATTCAAATGCTTAATTCAACCAACCGGGTTACCGGTATTCCGGGGAAAGGTCCCCAACAAAGTTTTCTTGAGGGTAAACAAACTTTAGTCGTGGGAGTTAAAAAAAATATTCATTTTGATTCCTGCAAACCATCCGCTGATTTTGAATTTTCCTTTGCCAGCGGGTGTCCGGGAAAATGTCAATACTGTTACCTGCAAACCCATATGGGAAAAAAGCCGTATATTAAAGTTTATGTAAACATCGATGAAATCTTCGCCAAAATCAAAGAAGTTGCTTCGGCAAATTCCGATATTACCGTCTTTGAAGCAGCCAGCGCCTCGGACCCATTATCGGTGGAACACATCACCGGCGCTTTAGCAAAATCAATCGAATTTTTCGGCACTTTGGAAAATGCCCGGATGCGGACAGTCACTAAATTTACCAATGTAGAATCATTATTGCAATTAAAACATCTAGGACATACCCGATTCCGCTTTAGTTTAAATTCCGCCGAAATCATCCATAAATTTGAACATAATACCGCTTCCCTCCAAGAAAGGATCCAGGCGGCCAATAAAATTGCAGCGGCCGGTTATCCTTTAGGCTTTATCATCGCCCCACTTTTTATTTATCCGGGTTATGAAGAGGGATATGCCGATCTCTTCCGCCAGTTGTCGCAATCATTAAAAAATATCCCGGCCGATATGACCTTTGAACTTATCAGTCATCGTTTTACCGGCAGCGCCAAAAAAATCATTAGCGAGCGGTTTCCCGGTAGCGCTTTAGACCTTGATGAGACCAGCCGGCGCCGAAAATATGGCAAATATGGCCTAGTAAAATACGTCTACCCTGAAATGGCATATGTTCGGCTTAAGGAAAATATCATTTCTCTATTAGGGCGTTTCTTCCCTGCTTCGCCTATCGAATATTTCACTTAATAATGCCCAGAAAAAAAGCCCGTCAATGACGGGCCCGATTTAACCGGTTGCAATTTCATTTAATGTCCCGATACGGTCATTTCCTACTGACAACTCCACCGCTTGGGTTAATAAATCGGCATAACTGTATGATATTCTTCTTTCGACTTGACGTTCTTTAAAACTGATAACGAAGACTTTCGGATAGGTTTGTTCAAGAATTCCATCAACCTCAAAAACCCTTTTCCTGCCGCGGTTGGCTCTTATTCTAATAGGTTTCCCTACGAATACGTTTAAATCTTCGCGAATCCGATCTAAAATTCCAACCTCCCTCAAAGAGTTCACCTTCCTTTACTATATCGAATCTTATTATAACACGGTTGTCCACAATTGTCAAATTAAATATTATACTGGAAGATGAGCCTGTTTGTCAATACATTTTCTCGTTATTTTGTATATTTATCAGCAACTTTCGATGCGCCATAGGAGTCCGGCTTGATTCTAGCGTCAAATCCGCTACCTACGACCATTCCGACAACTTCCCGAATAATTTCTTTGGTTTGTCCCTGTTCCCCAACGTCCAGATGAATTTCAATATCCAAGTTTGCTAAACCGCTAATAGTCATCTTTTCGGCCAATTTCGCCGCCACACTTAAACTTTTAGATGTTTCGTAAAAAATTCGTTGTTTTAAGCCAAGCTTATTCTTTTCACGTTCTTTAACATAATAAAAACGACCGCCCTTGCCTGCCCTTAAAATAATAATGGCAGTTACATAACAAACTTCCTCCCGAAGCTGCGAGTCAGTCCCCACGATTAATTTATATTTAAATTTCGAATCGGTATGGATATATTCGACTATATCCCTAAAAACCTGGTCAAATGAAAGCCGTCCCTTCGTTGGGCTGATAAATACCATGATTACACCTTTTTAGTAATTGCAGATTGTAGTTCTTTAGCTATGCCGAGAAACTCCTCAAGCGATAATGTCTCTCCTCGCCGCTGGGGATCAATTCCAAGCCCCCATAGCCGGTCTGTCAATATACTCTTATGACTAAAAAACGGTTCCAAAGAAGTCAAAGCATTCAAGATGGTCTTACGTCGTTGACCAAATGCCGCTTGAACAACCTGACGCAAATAAGGATAAAGTTCAAGCCGCTCTCGTTGTTTATTAAACGTAATTCTGACAATTGCCGAGTCCACTTTGGGCGCGGGATAAAAAACCGTTTTGGGAACAAAGCCGATTTTTTCAACCGTACCCAAAAATCCGATCATTACGGTTAAAGCCCCATATTCTTTGGCGGCAGGGCTGGCAACCAGCCGCTCGGCCACTTCATTTTGAACTAAGAAAACCATCAACTCCCAGGGAAGTCCTGATTCAATCAGTTTAAAAATTACTGGAGTAGTGATGTAATACGGCAGATTAGCCAAAACTTTAAAATGATAAGCAGCGCTCGAATAGTTTTTTAGTGTCTGGGGTATATCCAGGGCCAAGATATCTTGATTAAGCAGGAGCAAATTCTTGAAATCGGCTAATCTTTCATTCAATATCGAACACAAACCCCGGTCATATTCTACGGCTACCACTTGAGCAACTGATTTGAGCAAATTCTCGGTAAGGGCGCCCAGACCCGGACCCACTTCCAAGACCAAATCATCGGCTGCCAAATTACCAGCGCGGCCGATTTTGTTGATAATATTCTCGTCCGTTAAAAAATTTTGCCCAAGACTCTTGCGAGGGGCAAATTTCTTTTCGGAAAGCGTCTGTTTAATGGTCCGTATTGAAGTTGGCTTTCCAGGCATGCTCCACATCCACTAATATTTTATCCCGGTATTAAAAACTTATGAGTTTCGGCGATCCTTCGCAAATTGGCTCCCAGGCATCGATTTGGTATATTTCAGCATTTCAATCCCAATCGTTTCAGCTTCCAGCCAATTGCTAATCTTACGCGAACAGTTACTGACCAATGCGATTGCTATCGTCATAATGGGCGACTGTTCCACCAGTCCCCGGCGGTTAGTTATCACCAGGCCGCCCCGGGTCCGATCACTCTCTTGATATAACTGCGGTATTTCTGAATCAACCCGTTCAATGATTCGTTTACTGAAGTCGTCGGCGTAGCCCGGTCTAATCAAAATGCAAAAATCATCCCCGCCGAAATGATACAATTGCCCTTCGGCATTATGTATTTTATTGAGTTCTTCTTGCAAGATAGTAACCATTTGTTTAATAACTTCATTACCTTGGGCAAAGCCGTAAACTTTGTTATAGGTCCGAAAGCCTTTCATATCGCAAAAAAGCAAATCAAATTGTTGGTCGCTTTGAATAAGTTGCTTGACTTCCTCTTCCAAATATTGTCTGCCCGGAAGCTCTGTTAACGGATTCATCTTTTTGAACAACTTCGCCCGCAGCGCAATTGCATTGACCCGTCCCAATAAAGTCTTGGGACTAAACGGTTTGGCCAAGATTTCACACAGGCGAAGATTTAAGGCGTCAAAACGCGCTTCGTCAAAATTTTGATCAGCCAGAATGATTATGGGGATATTTCTCAAGGCTTCATTTTCTTGTAACTCCGCGCATAACTCATAACCGTCTTTCTTCTGTAAATTAGGATTGATGATCAAAACATTCGGCGGATTATTAACAATTTTCTCCAATGCTTCCTCGCCGTCATTTGCAACCGCCACCAGCCAACCGGAACTAGACAGTTTTATTACAGCCAATTCAACCAATCGGGAATCGGGTTCAACGATCAAAATACGCTCGCCGTCCATCACATTACCTCCGTTACCTTACGGATTGTTAAAGCAACTAGATTAAAGCAAATTATTTTTTATGATTCGACGATTCCCGTTCTTTTCCTTCCATTTATTTGTGAATTATCAATTCGAGTTATCTTCTACCGATAATGACTGCTTATTATTCCTCTTGCTTAAGGTTAATTCGACTTTTTTCAGCCATTCCAGCTCGGAGTTTATAAAACCGACTCGGTGTTCCATAATTAAAATTGCCATAACTTCATCATCGGTCAGTTCGGAATGGCGAATCCCTTCCAGGTTAAATTGGCCTAATTCTTGATTCAACTTTTTTATTTTCCACTCTATCAAAGGCATCAAATCCAACTTTTCTTCAATTAGAGTATGCGCGGCCAACGCTACATCCATCCCGAAAAAAATACGGTCCGTACCGAAATCATTCTTTTGAATGGCTGAGAACAAAGCATCTCGCCCTTTCTCCGTAATTTGATATACATTTTTATTGGGCCGGTTCCCGGATTCAACCTGATTTGCCGCCACCCAGCCTTCCATTTCAAAGTTTTTAAGCAGCCTGTATACATAGGGCATACTGATATTAATCCATAGACCGGCGTTACTTTCTTCCAGGAAATGAGCTATTTCATATCCATAACGGGGATTTTGGTTAATTAGACATAACAAAAACAACTCTGAATTATTCATTACTTAACTCCTATAATATTATACTTGTTTTTATTATATAAATTAATATATACCTTGTCAAATATTATACATGTATAATATTATACAAATTAATATCTCCAATCGCTGGATCGGAGATATTTGATGGGGGGGGAGATATGGAATAGGGAATAGGGGATAAAAATACCCTATTTTGATAATATGGATTACCGATTTGTTGAACTCACTATAATTTTATTTCTGGCTTAGTTGAATTTTAACTTCCGCAGCCGATATTTTTTGGGCGACGAAATCATTTACGACTGAATACAATTTGAATGGTTCAACCGGCAACGGTCTTAAATTATGAAAACGGTCCCATTTGGGCAGCCCATTATATAAATTACGATTTGGCCCCTGATTTTGTATCCATTGATAGAAGAGCGCCTTATTGGCGGGACAAACCATCAGATTTTCCCACGGAGTTATTTCCGGATAACAACTTAAAAATTGTCCCAGTTTAACTGCCACCGCTAAGTGATCGTCACCATTCGTTCTTTTATTACGATAAATTGCAATCACGCTATCCTCGGTAATCAAAGTTTTTTCTCCCGGCACACGGGTTGGTATGGGTAATAAGACCGGTTGCCAATCCGCCCGGCAATTACGAAGTCTTTTATAAATCATTCGGTTGGAAGCCGGTCTAATTCCGCCTAAAAACATTACTTGGCCCCTTAAAAATCGTTCATACATCTTCTGATCACAATCCGGTGGAATCAAATGTGCCTGAACAAGCTGATCCATAAAATCAATGGAAAGATTTAATTTTTTTATATCATCCACTTTTGATAAAGTGAAATCTTTACCCGAATTGGCCATTAATTGCGGTAAAAGACCATTTATACCTAAGTTACCCACCAACAAATATTTATCCTTACCAATTAATTTCCCGGTTTCTTTTAAATCTTGCCAACTCCAGCCATTATTTTGAATTTTTGTTATCGATAAACCCGCAGATTCAACTAAACTCTGATTCCCAATCCAAAATCCCGGCGCAATCCAACGGGGAAAATAGCATAATGTCCCTTGATACTTTGAGTTATTGATTGCATTCGGTAAATAAATCGAACAATCTGCCTTACTCAAATAAAAGCCAACTGGGATCTGCCTGGCAAAGTTAAAGGAAGGAATCCGAAATGCCGAGCAATAAATATCCGGGGCATTATTACTCTTTAATGCCTGATCTAATTCGGCCGGACCGCTTAGAAAATCCAATAATTGAAATTTGACTTCAACATTGGGATATAATTTTTGAAACCCACGAATGGCACGTTTTAAATATTCCGAATAACTGATACTGGTTTCCGAAATCGGCCATTTATAATCCCATAAATTAATTTGATAATGTTTTTTTAAATTGATTTTGGCTCGCGGATTACAATATATATAGTTTTCCCCAAGTTTAACCCGGGGTTCGCGGAGTAAAAGTGTAAGCAAAAAGCTAATTCCAAATATAAATACAAAAAAGATTATTGTTAGGCGGCTTTTTTTAATAATAATCAATCGAAGCAACCCCTTTCACTAACGAAATCCCAAGATCATTTGTTCATTGAGGGATAGCTTTCCGGTAGGCGCTAATCCATAAAAAAATTGCATTCCTAAAACCGCTTGTTCCATTTCGGCTCCGAATCTACCGTCAACAGTACCCGGATCAAATCCGGCTTTTCGCAAAGCAAATTGAAATGCGATAATATCGCGTCCAGTATTATTACGGGCGACTTCCTTGCGAGGAACAACTTTCGGTAAATCGCCAATGATGTGGACCGAAGTTCCAAGCTTAACTAGATTATATAATTCCAATACATGGCTATTAAAAAGTCGGATACAACCATGACTGGCATATGATCCGATTAACCAAGGTTTATTGGTGCCATGGATGCCATAAATTCCCCAAGGAACGTTCAAGCCAATCCAACGATCCCCGAAGCCATTACCCCATTTTCCGCCTTTATGAATCACTTTCCATTCACCAATCGGAGTTGGAGTTTTCGTTTCTCCGATAGCCACCGGATAGGAGCGTATCGGTTGCCCTTGGTGATAAAATACCAGCCTGCGCTGTTTAATGTTCACGATGATATAGTCGCCTTTCAAATTCCCAAAATGGCCTGTCTGAATTGCACCTTTTTCTTGAATCACAAATTCAATCCCATCTTCGCAAGTAATTATGGAGGGATTTGGTAACTCCTGGGCCATCAAGGGAACCCCCCCAAAAAACAAACCACCCATAACGATCAATAATGGACAAATCCATCGTTTCATAATTAAAGCCCTCCATATTGCTAAATTTGTATGTTCAAAAGGCCTGGATTATGTTTCAACTTATTGGGGGTCAGGTCTGACGGATATGGGTTCGGGGATCATTAAATCCAAGATGTCTAAAGTGTCACGGCTTTGTCGCCGCAAAATAAAAAAATCCTAATCATTTGATTGATTAGGATCATTGTCAATTTATTTAAATGCCCGGAAATACGTTGTCATAAAAAGAAATCGCTTTCTTAATACTTGACTCGTTTCCCGGTAAGGATATGAATCGTTTCTTCACCGATGTTGGTGGCGTGATCGCCAGCCCGTTCCAACCATTCAGCAATTAATAGAAATTGAGAGGCTTGATAGGCTTTATTATGATCGGAATCATGACTGATGATCGAGACCAATTCATCACAGATCTGTTCATACATATCATCGGCTTCATCATCTCTTTTACATACAGCCTCTGCCAAATCGGCATTTCTCTCAACAAAAGCCTTTAAGACTGTGGAGACCATACTCATAGTCAGTGCGGCAATTTGGGGTATATGTACCAATGGCTTAATATACGTTTGATTTTTCAATTCTAAAACTACTTCGGCAATATTAGAAGCATAATCACCAATGCGTTCTAAATCAGTGACAATTTTAACCGTAGCAAAATCGCGCCGAAGTTCAAGGCCTTTTAATGGAGCATTCAATGCGGCTCTTTCAATTTCTTCCTCAATAACGATTTGCAAATTGTCGATCAAATCATCGCGTTCAATAACTTTCAAAGCTAATTCCGCATCTTGATCACGTAAGGCCTGGATAGCCATACGCATTGTTTCTTCAACCATTGCGCCCATTTTTAATAAATCTTGTTCTACCCGATCCATTGTATGGTTTGTCGTTTCAGTCATCTTGTCACTCCTTTAGAAATTAATCGTTACTAAATAATTGTACAAAAAATCCTTTTATCCTACTATTCAATTAAATATATTTTACTTGAATAAGATATCATTTTATTTTTAATTTGTTTGGCCTTTTATATACCGTCAAATTTAAGCCGCCGACTCCGCCCAAAATTAAAATTGTCCCGATAATATGATAGCCGCCGAAGCTTTCTTTGCGAAAAATCACGCCCGCCATCACTGAAATTACGGTTGTTAAATTAACAAAAGTAGCAACTTGAAAAGCCGGCATTTTATTGAGCATATAATTCATCAAAAAGAAGGCCCCTACTGAACAAGCAAGACCCAAATATAACAAGCCAAACAGTGAATCGCGTTGCAAAAAAGCGCCAAAATAATGTTCGGTGGGGCTCATTGTTACCAGGCGGAGGCAATTAAAAAATACAGCGGCAGTAACCATCCTCACAACGGTAATCTCGATTGGAGTATAGAAACGGGAGGATTTACGGGATAGGATGTTAAACACTGATGCGGCAATTACCGCTATCAGTAGTGCAAGTATCCCCCAAAGATGTCTTTGAAATACATGAGCGGAACCAGCCAATACAATTAGAACCACTCCCAAGACCGTCATCATAATCAAAAACCACTGTTGAAGCTTTACGCGTTCTTTTAAAAAAATAACTTCCAATAAAGTAACCGCAACCGGAGTCAAAGAAATAATAATCCCTGACTCTGAGGCTGAGGTATATTTGATGCCATAGGTCTCCCCCAAAAAATATAACAATGGTTGAAATACTGCCAATGGCAATAAATCAAACAACAAATGCCAATTCCATCGAATCTGAATGAATTTAACCGCAATTAATAGGATTAATAACAATGAAGCCAAAGTAAAACGATGCGCGAGCAATTCCATAGGGGCCATTGTATTAAGGGATTGTTTAGAGAAGAGAAAAGAAAAACCAAATAAAAAAGCGATTAAAATACCGGCAAGTATTGGTAATAATGGTTTATCTTGATTCAAAAACGGCACGTCCTTCATTGATTTGCGGTCCCAGAAATTTCTTATATGGGACCTTTCCACATAATTAGCGCATCTTCTTTATTGTCCAGATAATATTTTCTTCTAACTCCCATATGCACAAAACCAAACTTCTGATAAAGTTCTTGGGCGGATAGGTTGGAACGCCGAACCTCCAAAGTAAGATTTTTGACATCATTTTCCCGGGCAACCGTAATCAAATGTTCCATTAACTTTTTCCCAACACCTTGGCGCCGATACAGCGGATGAGCGGCTAAATTGGTAATATGTCCTTCATCGAAGACCACCCACATCCCGATATACCCGATCACCTTATTAAATTCATTCCTGGCTACCAGGTAAATAGCCCGTTCGTTCTCTAGTAATTCATAAAGAAATGAATTTCTGGACCAAGGGGTTGCAAAGGATAAGCCTTCAATTTCCAAAACATCCTCAAGATCCTCGATTCCCATCGATTCGATTTTGAGTGGCATTTAAATTCTCCTCTAGATGTACTTCAGCTTCTACTTTACGCAAGTAACAAGGGGTCAGATGCGAGAAATCGAAGCTTACTTGTGCATCGCTTTGTAAAGATAATTCTTTAGCGCCAATACGAGCTGCAACTGTTCCCGAAGGTCGATCCCATTCAAGCGGGGCGATCTGGAGATTGGAATAAGAATTCCAGATATCAGTATAACATTTAGCACCGTCCCCGCAAAGCATTACATCGGGTAAATCGGCTAAACGCCTTGTTAACTCTTCCGCCAGCAATCTCGTGGGAGCGTCGCAACTCATTAAATTGCCGT
>DNPP01000397.1 GCA_003501365.1 Bacillota bacterium | reverse complement strand
TGGATGTATCGATTCAAGCCCAGATTATCAACCTCTTGATTGAACTGCGCAATGAATTGGGGATGGCCTATTTATTTATCGCCCATGATCTGGCAGTGGTCAAACATATTTCCCAACGGATCGCCGTCATGTACCTGGGGCAGATTGTGGAATCGGCGCCGTCCGTCGAATTATTTGACCATCCTGGCCATCCATACACAAAAGCGCTGTTATCAGCGATTCCCATACCCAATCCGGAACTTCGCCGCAAGCGGATGGTGCTGCATGGCGAAGTGGATAATACAATCGACTACAGTAAAGGCTGCTGCTTCGCATCGCGTTGTCCGGCGGTGATGGATATTTGTCATCGCGAAGAACCACCGACTTATTACAGTAGTAATGAACATTACGCCAAATGCTTCCGGGCGGATGAATCCCATGACTGAAACCGTAATTTTAAAACTGACCGATAGCATAGTTCGGCCCAAAGAATGGTATGATTTCTCCAAACCTCAGGTTACGGGCTTTCAATTAATTGCCACCAAGGAAGATCAGAAATATGCCGGCCAATTGGACCATCCTAAGCAGTCCCAGGTCAACCGCCATGGCCCTAACCCCGTTAAATTATACCGTGATTATTACGGCACCTTTATCTTACGGACCCGATTAGTTGCGGATGAGTTGCCGGTTAAGTTTGCTATCGGATACACCATGCATTCCAAAGTGGTAACTGTGGATGATTACTCTAACTTTGGCTGGCTCCGGCTGGCTACCGGCATCGATAATTTTATCTACCCCAATCTGTGCCATCAGAAACAACTGCTGGATTATCTTATGTCCCATGCTAAACACCCTAAATTTGTTATAACCAGAGTTTATTATTATTTGCAAAATGATATTTATGATTTTTTAGTGAAGGAGATTTTAAGGCTGGAAAATCATTAGTTGCTGTTTTATATTTTTTTCGGGCGGTTGGTTTTTTGAATTTGCGGTGTGATTGTGAAAAAATGAACTTAAGAAAATATGAGAGGTATTTTTCCGAATCTGTCCAATAATAATAACATCAGGATCAAAGGAGGAATGCCCAATGAAGGTTGCTGATTTACTGAAAAGTAAAGGTCAGACTGTCATTACCGTAAGTCCGGATGAACCTGTTTTTCAAGCAATGGGGAAACTGATCGACAACAAGATTGGTTCATTGTTGGTGACAGACGTAGAGAACAAAATCGTCGGTATTATCTCGGAACGGGATATCATGCGCGCGGCTTACTCCGATTATGATTTGTTAAAAACCAAGAAGGTGTCGCAGTTGATGAGTACTAATATCATTGTGGCGATCCCTGATGACGACATTGACTACATTATGGGAATCATGACTCAAAACCGGATCCGGCATCTACCGATTGTTACCAGAGAAACGATTGTGGGCATGATCTCAATCGGCGACATTGTTAAGTTTCAATTGGAGGAAATCCAGGTTAAAAACCGCTATCTTGAGGAGTATATGTACGGGCAGACATTGTAAGCAAACTGCGCGGGGGCTGTTGCAAAAATATCTTAAATGATTGAGATATGCAATATATCTATTGCGTCAATAAATATGTGAAAGTCTATATTCTATATATTGTATATCTTTTTCAACCATCAATAAATTTTCTTTTGCAATAACCCGTTTTTTGTAGATTTCAAAAGGGGCTGTCTCATTGAGTTTTTAGGGCAGCCCCTATCAGCAGAGTGTCGAAGAAGAGAAAATATCATTTTTTGAATCCATTATATCTTATGCCCTACTATTCTTTAACTTGGGTTTTTAACCCCGAGCGTTGAAATTGCTGAAGAGTTTATTTCGATTGAACCTTATCAGTATCAGTATCAGTGTTGATATTTGATAAATGCTTTAAAACCAGCCGTCCTTCACGATTTTATTGGCGAGATCGTCAGCCAGTTCCGGAACTTCCCTTTGAAAATCAGCCATTTCTTTACCGTTAAAGCTGTGTGAAATTTTGATCTCTTTCAATACATCTCCTTGAGGGACCTTTAGGACCCTGGCCGTGATCCTAAATTTATTGGATTTTTGGCCCTCCGAAACAATTTCGCCAACCACTACTTGATCTGCACCGAGGATACGTCCCAGATCCATTGCCAGGCCATCATTGAGACTATCGCTAAGGCCTTTAGCTTGTTCATTGATTACAGCCTGTACTTTTCGGTAATCAATCATCGCAAATTTTCCGGAAGCGGATTTTTGGACCAAATCCGATTGTAAAGACTGAATCAGAGGGGTCTCCATCCCTAACTGGGAACTTCGGTTCACAAAAAACAAGACTGCCTGTAATGGGATATTTCCATTAAGTTGAGCCCTGATCCGGGTATAACGATCGGTTACATCCTGATAATTGGGATTATAAGCATAGGCTTTTCCATAGGCTTGGTAGGCCGAATCGAATTGATTCTGGCTTTCATAAGTTCTCCCCAGGTTATAATAGCGAGCCACCATATCCTGAGAAAGGTTGTCCAAGCGGGACTTGGCCTCAACCGAGGTCGGATTATAGTAAAGCGCCTTTTTGTACAATGCTAGTGCTTCCTCATATTTCTCCTTGGCTTTAGAATCATCGCCCATCTGCATAAGCATTGAACAAGTCTGCAGCTTGGCGTCGCTTAACTTATTCTGGACATCTTTGTATTTAGGATATTCTTTACTGGCCTGGGCATAAGCATCGGCTGCCAAATCCCAGCGTCCTTCGGCGGCATAGGACTCAGCTTGGTTATAATATTGCTCCGCCTTGCCCTTGGATGCAAAACTGGGGGTGGCTGTAAATAACAACAGTGTGATAATCAGAAAAAGTAGTAATCTGATCTTCAAAGTCTTAAAATATTTCATCTTGTCGTTAACCCGCTTATATGGTTAACTTGCCTCCTTTTGATGGTATATTTAATTGATAATAATTGCTACAGCTGCATTAGCGCAGATTTGATCCCGCGTTTGGGCCTGGCGGAAAATTTTAGAATCTTCGGAGCTGATAATCACATCGGTGGCTTCGCCTCTTATTTTTATCGCACCGACCGCTTTGACAACTAAAGGATTATTACCCAGTCGTTCGATGTTATCTTCTTTGACTTTCTCTACCGACCTTGCATATACCACAATCGATTTATGAACCTTAACCATGCTGGCGCTATATACCAAAAGATTGGTATCCGCTTCAAATACTTGGGGGGAGAGGGCCCCTTTAACACCTAAATTACGGGCGTCGATGATTAGCCCGGTATAAGTATAAGCAGTGTTGGATTCATTATCTTCCGGAGTGATATCCGGCGCAACGGATATTGCGGGAGTAAGTGATGAATTTTGGTTCATTGGTTCCAACATGAGGGAAGTCAGACTGCCAACCGGCACCACTAAGGTCACCGTGCAGATGCCGTCCGAATATGTGGATGACTCAACCTGAGCGCCTTTGATTAATCCTTCAACTTGAGTTCGGATGATATCGCTTTCCAAAGTCAAATCTTTGACAA
>DNPP01000071.1 GCA_003501365.1 Bacillota bacterium | reverse complement strand
ATGGTTGCCGACCTGAGGATGAATCCTACAAGATGTATGGGATCTGTCCGGGGTGTGGGTTGAAATTTGTGAATGGAAGGTTTTTGCTTGTGGGGATGAACCGTTTATCATCAAATGAGCCAGGGATGGCTTCATCTTGTAGCTGGGTCATTCATGGCCCGGTCGGGGATGATGATGGGGGCAAAAATGAAAAAGATTTTGATCATCTCCGATAAGCTAGGAACTCCCTATAAAAATAGGCGTTACTATATCCTAAATCTTATTGACGGGGAGAGATGACTATGGCGGACATACAGGCGGCAAGATGAATCCATAGGTATCGGCGGAATTGGCGGCGGTCTGCTCGGCGGATTATTTGGAGGCGACCGAGGTGATTAAGGGAGGGTATATTTGACAAGAATGCATGGCTAGGTTACTGTATAAACTGACTATTCATCTTTTATCATGGAAATACATTTTGATCTCCGAGAGACGCCAGAAGTTATTTATGACTTCTGGTTTTCTTATGGATTCTTTATATTTGTTTATTTTTATTTTACTTGTCTTTGTTATAATAAGAAAAAGCGGACAAAGCTGGTGAAGATGATGGCGAAAACGATTTTGGTTGTAGATGATGAGCAGGATATTGTGAAATTGATTACTCAGAGTCTAAAATATGAACAATTTGAAGTAGTTCCT
Source organism: Bacillota bacterium (assembly GCA_003501365.1). Lineage (GTDB taxonomy): Bacteria > Bacillota > UBA4882 > UBA8346 > UBA8346 > UBA8346. The sequence goes on along the minus strand of DNPP01000071.1, from coordinate 11,707 downwards.
GCCTATTCGGGCAAAGAGGCTTTAGCCAAAATTAACGAAATCCATATCGATTTTGTAGTGTTGGATATCATGATGCCTGATATGGACGGGCTGGAAGTATGCCGCCATATTCGCAGCAATTACAACATTCCGATTTTATTTCTTAGTGCCCGGGACCGGGATATTGATAAAATCATCGGACTGGAAATCGGCGCTGATGATTATATGACCAAACCCTTCAGCATCCAGGAACTTACCACCCGGATCAAAGCCCATTTTCGGAAAGTGGACCGTATGTATGAAGAATGGAATGGGATGCGTCAGGAAAACGACCCTTGTCAGCCTGCCAATTCACCGCTGGTGCTCAATGAAAAAACTTTTGAGGCTTTTTTGAATCAAGAGAAGCTGGATTTATCCACCAAAGAGTTTTTAATCTTGGCTTTTTTGAGGCAGCATCCCAATCAGGTGTTAACCCGGGAGCAGATTTATCAAAATGTTTGGGGGGATGAATACGGAGAACTCAATACGGTGACGGTTCACATCAACAATATTCGCAAAAAGCTCGGCACGGAATACGACTTCATCAAAACCATCTGGGGCATAGGCTATAAATATGCCGAAGGGCAGGGATGAAAATGAAACTCCGTATCAAGCTGCCATTTCTTTTTTTGTTGATGTTTGTGTTATTGGTTGTTGCGGCGGGCCTCTTTCTTAGAATATTTATACTCGGGAATGAATTTGTCAATGTCGATCGGCTCAGAGAAAAATATGCCGCTGAAAACCGTCAAATTGCCGATAATGTTTCTCGGCGCTATCCGGATATGCAGAAGATTGCCACCTATCTAAAACAAGTTTCCCAGGAGCGCCATATTGGCATTAAATTATTTAATGATGACTTATCCCACACTTTATTGGTTTTTCCTAACCCGAATGGCAGCCGTTCTTCATTCGGCAATTGGATCCCCGTAAGAGCGGCGAAGCACCGCCTGTTATTTCAGCTGGAAGTCAATCGGGTAGGAAAATTGTATCTCACATTATTAAGTCCTGCTTTTATCAAGGGACTGTATTTTTTGCTTTTTATCTTTTGTATGGTTTTTTTTACTTTGACCCTGCATTTTCATATTAAAATCACTAAACCACTTCAGCTCTTAAGTACCAGACTGAAAAATGTCAAAATCGGGAATTCTTCGGTTTCCTTATATTCCAAAAGGAAAGATGAAATCGGGGAGTTGTATCAATATTTTAACCAAATGGAACAACGGCTTTATCAGGCCCATCAGGAACAGATTAATATGATCGCCGCCATGGCCCATGACTTAAAAACCCCTTTAACGAGCATTAACGGGTTTGTGGAATTGCTGGCCCTGCAAAAAAATCTCTCCGAAAAGGAAAAACAGGAATACTACGATTTAATCGCCAAAAAATCCCGGCACATGGTGGAGTTGATTAACAGTTTTTCTGCTTTTACCCGGGATGAACTTGAATTGGAAACTCATCCCAGAGAAAGGGTTGAGGTCAAAAAACTGTTTGAAAGGATTGCCGCGGAATACGAAACCGAATTATCCAGCCTCAATTTCCGGCTGCATTGGAATCATTCTTTCAAGGGCAATCAGTATTTATGTATCAACGAGCATATGATCCGGCGGGTTTTCGGCAATTTGTTCAGCAATGCCGTACGGTATGGAGAAAAGCCGGATTTGCAGGTTTATCTAAGCGGCTTTATACAGGGGAATTCGGTATATTTCCAAGTGGAGGACAACGGCCAGGGAGTACCGGATCAAGATCTGGCATCCTTGTTTATGAAGTTCTTTACTGTTGACAAGTCTAGGCAAACGAAGAAGGGCGGGACCGGTTTGGGCTTATCCAGTTGTAAATCCATCGTTGAACATCACGGCGGGCAAATCGAAGCTTTTCATTCCGAGTACGGAGGTCTGGCCATCCGGTTTTCAATACCGCTGGCGCGCTAATTTTCTGGATATTGAACCAAATCCGTCCGACTTTTCCGTGTCATCGCGGAATTTGTCGCCGGAGTATAGTTTAAAAGCAAGGGGCCTTTAATGCAAGGCTCCTTATTTTTTGCATTTTGACTTTATAATTTTTTAGATTTTCTTTATAGATATTTATGTTGTTTTTAGCGGCATTTTATTCCAAGCCCTTATGATAGTTTCATAAACTTACCAAACAGAATTGTTTCAAAGGAGAGATGGATGATGATTCAAAAAAAATTTATTTTATTTGCAGCTTTACTGTGTTGTAGCCTGGTTTCACAGCTTGCAACGGCAGCGGAAGAGACGGCGATGAAAGAAAATGTACTCAAGTCTATAGCGGGGCGGATTGTCGAAAAGCAACAAGCCATCGGCAAGTTTCAGTTTATTGAAACTCAACAAACCCATATTCAAGCCCTACAGGAAATTACGATCGTCAAAAAAACCAGGGTAAGCTCTGATGGAACGAAAATAACCGAACAAGAATTGCTAGAGGCATCTATGAACGGGAAAGAGATTTCCCAGCAAAAGATGGACCAAATCCAAGACCGTTTTCAAGGTTTATTGAATTGGCAGGAAAAGATGGCCCCAGTTCAAACGGCTCTGGTTAATGATCAATTCCAGAGCCAGATTAGCCTCATGGGCGAGGCAATTTCAAAGGGTAGTGCCGTTTACCGATTGAAATATGTCCCGTTTTTATCCCAAACCCTCCAGGAAGTTGACTTTGAAGTCGACAAAGCAAGCTATGATCTGGTAACCATGGATATTATCGCCAAGGCAACGGATACAGTTAAAAACAGCCGGATTCATCTGGAGTATCAAAAGAGCATCAATGGCTATTCCTTGCCCGCTTTGGTAACAATTAAATCTCAGATCCAAAAACGCCGTTTGCTGACGGTAGATAGTCAAATCAGTTTGAATGATTACCGGAAATTATAGAAAGCGGGGAAGCCTGACTTGAAAAATTATCAAATCGCCGGATGGATTCTAATCGGTTTATTCCTAACATTCCACCTTACATATGCTGCCGGATATAGTCAAGATGAGGAAGGATTCGGGAAAAGTTACCTTCTGCTCCCGGTGATTGTATCACAGCCGAATACAGGCTTGGCCTACGGAGGTGTGTACCTCGGCAATCTTTTCGGCACCGGCATGATTTTCGACCATGATGGACATTCAAAGTTTTTTATCAATAAGCGAAGTTATTTCGATGATGGTCAGTTTTTATTACTTACTTCAGCAAGTTGGGAGAACTGGTCCAGTACTTTTTACGGGATCGGCAATGAAGATTTTGAATCGCCGGGTGAAGATTATACGGGGAAAAAAGCCCAATTCGCAAGTGGTTTTTTATTACGGTTACAGGATGGTCTTTATTTTGGGCTGACTGTGGCTGCGAACCGGTTTTCGGTCTCGGATAAGGAAACTGGCGGTCAACTGGCCGGGGGCACTATTGTTGGCTCAGATGGCGCCGATGCCGTCGGTATCGGCTTGCGCCTTCTGTCTGATCAACGGGATGATCATGTTTTTCCCACTGAAGGCTCGTTATTAGACCTGAAAGTGTTATTTTATGATCCGGATTACGGCAGTGATCAAAAGTTTTCACAAAGTACCGTTATTTTTAATAAATTTATTCCCGCCGCCATCGGGGGAGTATTGGTTTTGCAAAGCCGTATCGTTTATAGTCATGGCGATATCCCGTTTCAAATGTTACCGTCTCTGGGTGACCCCGAGATTATGCGGGGAATACGGGTCAACAAAGATATCAACCGCGATTTATTGGCAGTTTCTACGGAATACCGGTTTTCGATTTACCAGCGCTTGACTGGAGCAACTTTTTTGGGCATTGGAGATGCGGCCAATTCTTTCGCTGAACTTCAGATGGATAAGTTTATAGGGGGATTTGGAATCCGCTATTACTTTACTGGACCGTTCAAGTTGTTTTTTAATAAGGGATTTAGTGAACATGATTCAGCCGCTTATTTTGGAATGGATGCCAGTTTTTAAAAGAGTATCCAATTCAACCTTATTATTGTAGAAAGTTAAAGGTAAAAATAATGAAAAAAAAGCTTTGGATTGGGATTGTTCTCATCTTTGTTTTGATTATCTTAGTTTTATTGAAGAATAAGTCTGATATTGCTGCAAAAGCGAAATTGACGCCGATTACTTCCTATCCGGTGACCGTGGTTACGGCAACCCGGCAAAACATTGCCCAGTCTATTTCACAGGTTGGGGTGATCAATGCCAATAATGATGTGCAGGTTGTTTCACAATTGCAGGGAAAAGTCACGGCGGTGCTGGCGGCTCAAGGTTCTTACGTCACGGCTGGTGCAGCTATAGTTAAAATAGAGAGCGATGTACCGAACTCCACATTCAATGCCAGGAAAACCAGTTACGAAACAGCCAAGAAAGAATGGGAACGGCAAGTCTTCCTCCATCAACAGGGGCTGGTGGCGGATTCCGACTTGGAAGCCAGCCGGAACGCAATGGAAACAGCCCGGGCTAATTATATTTCGTCACAACACGATTATGACAATTCGGTGATTGTTTCTCCAATTACCGGTATTGTCACCTCACGACTAGTGAATCTGGGAACCATGTTGAATCCCGGGACCATTGTCGCCGATGTGGTGGATATTTCTCAGTTTAAAGTGGACTTGAACGTGGCCGAAGAATATGCTTTCCAATTGAAAAAGGGGGATCCGGTATCCATAACCTGCGATGTTTACCCCGGAGTCAAATTTAACGGTCATATCAGCAGTATCAGTGTCAAAGGAGACGAAGTCCATACTTATCCGGTGGAGATTGTCATTCCGAGCACCAGTCATGATCAATATCCCCTAAAATCCGGAATGTATTGTACGGTTACTTTTACTTTACCGCAAATCAATGCCTTGATCATCCCAAGAACGGCGCTGGTCGGCAGCTTGAAACTTCCTCAAGTTTATGTGGCGGAACAGGGTCAAGCTCGCTTGAGAGATTTGGTTCTGGGGCCTGAGATAGGTACCAATCTCATTGTACAACAGGGTCTGGCCCAAGGGGACCAGGTGGTTTCCAACGGTCAGGATAACTTAAAAGACGGGATAGGAGTCCGGATCATCACAGATGACGGAGGCCATTCTCAAAGTATAGAGCAAGGGCGGGATAATTCTTCAAAACCACAACCCAAACATGGCCAACCTTTGAAGGCGATATTCAAATTCTTCGGGAATAAGGGTGAGCAGGAATGAGTATTACCGAGTTATCCATCAAACGCCCTACTTTTATTATTGTAATCTTTATTGCCTTAAGTTTGCTGGGATTGTTTGCCTATTCTCAGTTAAAGTACGAGCTGTTTCCGGATATCGATATTCCGACGGTAACCGTCACCACGGATTATGATGGAGCATCTGCTTCGGTGGTTGAATCTTCGGTCACCCAAAAAATTGAAGATGCCGTTTCCGGCATCGATAAAATCAGTACGGTGACTTCGACCTCCAGAGAAGGTACCTCGATAGTGACGATAGAGTTCACTCATGATGCCAATATTGATTATGCTTTAGCCGATGTCCAACGGAAAGTGTATTCAATTTTGAAAAATCTGCCGGCCTCTGTCGGGGAACCGACTCTTGATAAAACTTCCATGAGCGACCAGCCGATTTTGACGGTGGGATTCACCAGTAATCTGCCTGATACTCAATTTTTTCAGCTAATGAATGATAGCATTGCTTCAGCCATTTCACAAGTATCGGGTGTCGGTCAGGTAACGATTAGTGGCGGCCGGGAAAGGGAGATTCAGGTGAATCTGGATCCCCAAAAAATGCAAGGATATGGTCTGTCGCCTTTGAAAATCCTGAGTGCGATACAAGCTGCCAATGCGGATTATCCTACCGGAAAAGTTACTGATTCCGATAATGAATTTTCGGTCAGGCTGGCTGGTAAATTTCAATCCTTGGATGAATTAGGCCTGTGTATTGTGGGTGAATCGAATGGGGGTATGGTCCGCCTGAGAGATGTGGCCGACCTTTACGATGGGAAAAAAGATTATAATGCTGAAAATCAAGTCACCATCGCCCGGATTAACGGCGGGGGTCAAAGTACGATAGCGCTGCTCATTTATAAACAATCCGACGCCAACTCGGTTGAAGTCAGTCGGCTGGTGCGGGAACGTCTGAAGAAGCTGGAAGACCAGTACCGGAATTACAACCTGAAAACCAAAATCGCCTCCGATACCTCCGGTTTTATAACCAGCGCAGCGGATGCGGTGAAGGAAGATTTACTGTTTGCCATTTTACTGGTAGCCGGGGTGATGGTGCTTTTTTTGCATAGTTTCCGCAATTCAGTGATTGTGATGGTGGCGATACCCACTTCGTTAGTGGTGACATTCCTTGGTATGTGGGCTTTTGGGTCTTCCCTGAATATCATTACTTTGCTTGCATTATCCCTGGTGATCGGTATTTTGGTGGATGATGCCATTGTGGTATTGGAGAATATTTACCGCCATCTGGAAGCGGGGAAAGACCAAAGAACTGCGGCGCTGGAGGGCAGGAATGAAATCGGATTCACAGCGCTGTCGATTACCCTGGTGGATGTGGTGGTTTATCTGCCGTTGACTTTGATTTCAGGGATGATCGGCGGCATGTTAAAACAGCTGGCGCTGGTGATCGTCATTTCCACTTTAACCAGCCTTTTTGTCTCCTTTACGGTGACTCCCATGCTGGCATCGCGTTTTAGCAAATTACAGCCCCTGACGGATGGAACGCTGATGGGGTCTTTTGGTCTTTGGTTTGAGGATCTTTACAACCGGCTTACCGATAAATACCTGGCAATCCTAAGGATTTGTCTGCACAATCCCGGGAAAGTATTGCTGACTGCCGGAATTTTATTTGTCCTGGCATTGTCACTGATACCGCTGGGTTTCATCGGCTCGGAATTTATACCCCAGGCTGATCAAGGGCATCTTTTTATCGACCTCGAGCTTCCGGCGGGATCGAAAATCCAGCAGACCAATGGGGTTCTTCAGCAAGTTGAAAACAAAATATTTCAAATGGCCGGAGTGGCAACGGTGTATGCTGAGGCCGGCAGTTCCAGCAACGGCACCTATGAAAATTATTACGGTTATTTGAATGTGACGTTGCTGCCTAAAAGTCAACGCAAAATCAGTACTTTAGAATTTGGCGAAAATGTCCGTCGGGAGTTAAGGGATGTGGTAGGTCTGAAATGTTATATTTCACAACCTAATTTAATCTATACCAGCGGATCGGCTCCAATCGAAGTAGCGGTTACCGGGCCAAGTTGGGATACGGCAATGGATACGGCGTTAGAGGTTCGGGAGATGGTAGAGCGAATCCCCGGCACTTCCGACGTTAAGCTTTCGTCGAACAATGGCAATCCGGAAATGAGCATTATAGTCAATCGGGAAAAAATGCATAATTTGGGACTGGATATTGACACAGTCGGCCAGGTATTGAAATTGGAATTGACCGGTAATACAGACTCTAAATATACCGACAACGGCAGCGATTACGATATTGATGTCCGGCTGGACCAAGCCAGCCGTATTCATACTGCCGATATCGGCAATTTAACCATCCCCTGCAGCAGCGGGCAGATGATTCCCTTAAATCAATTTGCCAGAATTTTACCCACTACAGGCCCTACAGATATTCAACGCCGGGACCGGGCCTTCTCGATTTCCGTTACTTCACAGGCCAAGGGCCGATCCACCGGTGATATCGGTGAAGATATTTCCGCTGGACTCAAAAATGTTAAACTTCCTTTCGGGGTTAGCACGACTTTTGTAGGGGATTTAAAAGATCAGGCGGATTCCTTTCTCAGTCTGGCTCTGGCTTTAATCGCCGCCATTATTTTTGTCTATTTAATCATGGTCGCTCTTTATAACTCTTTTATCTATCCTTTTTCAGTCTTGTTCGCGGTACCGCTGGCAGTAATTGGGGCTTTGCTGGCTCTGGCTTTGACTTCCAAAACGTTATCGGTTTTTTCCCTCATGGGGGTGATTATGTTGGTGGGCCTAGTCAGTAAAAATGCAATTCTCCTGGTGGACTTCGCCAACCGGGCCCGGGAAGAAGGATTAACGATGGAAGAGGCTTTAATCGCAGCCGGTAAGGTGCGTTTGCGTCCGATTTTGATGACCACCCTGACTATGATTTTGGGGATGATTCCATTGGCTACATCTTCGTCGATGGGAGCCGAATTTAAAAATGGTTTGGGCTGGGCGCTAATTGGAGGATTGACTTGCTCGATGGTAATGACCCTGGTGATTGTGCCGGTGGTGTATACCCGGATCGAAATCATTCGGGAGTTTATCCTTCAATTTCATGCCAAATCTCATCGAAAGTCTGCTATTAGAGAATAAGATATATTTTATAGAGTTAGGGTGAGCAGTCAATGACAATTACGGAGTTATCGATTAAAAGGCCGATTCTGTTTATCGTCATCTTTATCGCACTTGCATTAGTGGGCTGTTTTGCCTATAGCAAGTTGAAATATGAGTTATTTCCGGATATCGATGTCAAGGCGATCAGTATTTCAACAGCCTATAAGGGCGCTTCCGCCTCGGTTGTTGAATCCTTGGTTACCAAACCGATTGAAGATGCAGTTGCCGGGATTGGGAAAATTGATACCGTCAGTTCCAATTCCAATGAAGGTAATTCCCGAATTACGATTCAATTTACCCAGGATGCCGACGTTGACTATTGTTTGCAAGAAGTTGAAAGAAAAGTCAATTCGATTTTAAAAAATTTGCCTTCGGGGATTTCCACTCCTACCTTTGCTAAATTTTCCATCGATGATATGCCCATTATGCGGGTGGGTCTCACCAGTAATTTACCGGCTACCCGTTTTTATGATTTAATGGACCATACCATTGCCCCTCAAGTTTCCCAAGTAGCCGGAGTTGGGGATGTTTCGATCAGCGGCGGCCAGGAGCGGGAGATCCAAGTCAATCTTGATGCCCAAAAAATGCAAGGTTATGGCCTGTCACCTTTAGCAATCCTGAGTGCGGTTGAAAAGGGCAATGAAGAATATCCCACCGGCAAGGTCAGCGAGACCGACCGGGAATTTACTATCCGCTTGGCCGGAAAATATCAATCCATTGATGATTTAAAACAGTGCATTGTCGGGCAAAATGCCGGCGGAATGATTTGCCTTTCCGATGTAGCGGAGATTGTCGATGGTAAAGAAGATTTTGATGCCAGTAATGGTGTCACCATGGCCCGAGTTAACGGAGAAAATACGTTGGCGCTTATGATTCGCAAACAGTCGGATGCCAATACGGTTGAAGTCAGCCGGCTGGTGCGGCGGAAACTCGCCCAGTTGGAGGAACGCTACCGCCAATATCATCTGGGTATCAAAGTAGCCTCAGACAGTTCAACCTTCATCGTAAGCTCGGCTAATGCTGTTAAGGAAGATCTGCTGCTGGCTATTTTACTGGTAGCCGGGGTGATGCTACTTTTCCTGCACAGTTTTCGCAATTCACTCATTGTTATGGTGGCAATACCTACTTCGTTGGTAACAACCTTTATCGGTATGTGGGTTTATGGATGTACATTGAATGTCATCACTTTACTCGCGTTGTCGCTGGTTATCGGCATTTTAGTGGATGATGCCATTGTAGTATTGGAGAATATTTACCGCCACTTGGAAGCGGGAGAAGACCAAAAAGCAGCTGCGCTAGAGGGCAGGAATGAAATCGGTTTTACCGCGCTCTCAATTACCTTGGTTGATGTAGCGGTTTACCTGCCGATGATGATGGTTACTGGAATGATCGGCGGAATGTTGAGGCAATTTTCACTGGTGATTGTAGTGTCTACCTTGACCAGCCTGTTTGTTTCTTTTACAGTCACTCCCATGCTGGCTTCGCGTTATAGTAAACTGCAACCATTGTCCTCTCAAGGCTTGATGGGGAGATTTGGCAATGGGTTTGAAAATATCTACAATCGAATATCGGGCGGCTATTTAAAAATCCTGAGGATATGTCTGGCAAGCCCCAGGAAAGTATTGGCCATCGCCGGGATTTTGTTTATACTCACTTTGGCATTGATCCCCTTACGGTTCATCGGGACTGAATTCATCGCCGGGGCCGATCAAGCCCAGATCACTGTAGATATTCAGCTCCCATCCGGTTCCAAGCTAGTTCAAACCAATGAGGGCCTTCAAAAAGTGGAGGGAATCGTTTCGCGGATGCCCGGAGTGAAAATGATTTATGCGGAGGCCGGTAAATCTAGCGGTAATAGTTTGGGAGACAATTACGGCTATGTTAACGTGCTTCTAGTGGCCAAAGAACAACGTAGCTTTAGTACGGACCAATTCGGTGAAAAGGTTCGTCAACAACTACAGGGACTGGTAGGTATGAAAGTATATATTTCCCAGCCGAATATTATCGGAGGCGGCGGAAGTGCACCGGTTCAAGTAGCGATTAATGGGCCAAGTTGGGATATAGTTATGGATACTGCCTTGCGGATTCGGAAGATTATGGAACAGATCCCCGGCACATCGGATGTGAAGCTTTCCTCCAATGACGGGAATCCCGAAATGAGTATCCTGGTGAACCGTGAAAAAATGAAAGATCTGGGTCTGGACATCAAAACGGTGGGCCAGACTCTAGCCCTGGGCCTTACCGGAAATACCAAGTCTTTTTATACTGAAAATGGTCTGGATTATAACATCAATGTACGGCTTGATAAATCCAGCCGTATGTATACTAAAGATCTCGGGAATTTGATTGTAGTCAATAACCGGGGCGAGATGATCCCTCTCAATCAATTCACAACAATCCGGCCTACAACCGGTCCAAGCGTAATCCAGCGCAGGAACCGCAGCTTTTCGGTGTCAGTCACTTCACAGACACTTGGCCGTTCCACAGGGGATATCGGTAAAGATATTTCCAACGCATTGAGGAAAGAAAGATTACCTGACAGTGTCAATATTGCTTTTGTAGGGAATATCAAAAACCAGGCGGACTCTTTCAAAAGTTTGGCGGTAGCTTTGATTGCCGCCATCGTCTTTGTTTATTTAATTATGGCCGCTCTTTATAACTCTTTTATTTACCCCTTCTCGGTTATTTTTGCAATACCGCTGGCTGTTATCGGAGCTTTACTGGCTCTGGCATTGACGAAGAAAACGTTGTCCATTTTTTCGGTGATGGGCCTCATTATGCTGGTCGGGCTGGTCAGTAAGAATGCCATTTTACTGGTGGACTTCACTAATCGGGCCCGGGAGGAAGGACTTGGGATGGAGGAGGCTTTGATTGAAGCCGGACGGGAACGCCTACGACCGATATTAATGACCACGATGACCATGATCCTGGGGATGATTCCTTTGGCCACTTCTTCGGCCACCGGTTCAGAGTTTAAGAATGGCCTTGGCTGGGTTTTGATTGGTGGGTTGACTTGTTCGATGCTGATGACTCTGGTGGTGGTACCGGTAGTCTATACCCGGATCGAGAAAATACGTGTTTTTTTGCTCCAGACGGGGCGCAGAGAAACTTGGAAGAAGAAATCTGTCTGACTTGGGCGGTTTATCCGGTAAGGTAAAGGGAACGGTATTTGACAAGAATTATTGGATATGTTATTTTATGAACCATCCAGGTAAAAATATGGAATGTTCAAATGTCCAAATAAAGAAAAGAAGGTTCTTGATGTCGCAAATTGAATTAATCGCTACCGCTACATTTGGTTTGGAAGCTGTTGTTTCCAGAGAAGTAGAGGCCCTCGGCTATACAGACGTGAAAGTTCAAAATGCCCGGG
>DNPP01000491.1:2593-3058 GCA_003501365.1 Bacillota bacterium | reverse complement strand
CCGGCGGAGCTGAAGGTGGTTACCAAGCGGCAGCCAACTGCCGCTGAATTAAAAGAGTTGCAATTCGGCTGGAAAGTTGTGAAGTATATTAAATCGAATGCTATTGTATTAACGAAAAATTTCGGCACCATTGGTGTGGGGGCGGGACAGATGAACCGCGTGGGTTCGGCAATGATCGCCATTACTCAAGCTGGAAAAGCCGCCCAGGGTGCCTGCTTGGCTTCAGATGCATATTTTCCGATGCCGGATACGGTAGAAGAAGCTGCCAAAGCCGGAGTGACGGCAATTATTCAACCAGGCGGTTCCATCAAAGACCAAGAATCCATCTATATGGCCGATCGGTTCGGTATGGCCATGGTTTTCACCGGAATCCGACATTTTAGACATTAGCATGATTTTAATAAAACAATAAAGGAGTTAGAATACACCATCCAGAATTTAGGAGTAATAAGTTGGTGTTGGTAA
>DNPP01000491.1:0-2327 GCA_003501365.1 Bacillota bacterium | reverse complement strand
AGCCGGATAAGTATTGATATTTTATTGTTTACTCCTGTCGTCTGGCTCCTGAATATAAACTTGAAGGGAGATGGATCTGTGTTAGACATCAATGAAATTAGAGCATTGTTACCGCACCGTTATCCGTTTTTGCTGATTGACCGGATCATTGAGATCGAAACGGGAAAACGGGCCGTGGGAATAAAGAATATTACGGCCAGTGATTATTATTGCCAGCAACAGTATTTTAACGGTGATTGTTTAATCCCCGGTTCTTTGCAAGTGGAAATTATGGCCCAAGTAGCAGGCTTTGTTGTAATGGAGCTGGCCGAAGATAAAAAATCGGTTCCGCTCTTTGCTGCATTGGAAAAGGCCAGGTTTCGCAGGGCAATCCAGCCGGGTGATCAGTTGCGGGTTGAAGTAGAATTGATTAAGTATAAAGCCAAGGTCGGTAAATTTAAAGGCAAGGTTTTAATCGATGGGGAGTTGGTCAGCGAGGCCAATTTTACCTGTATGGCAGTTCCACAATAGTAAAAAAACATTTTAAAAGGAGGCGCAGTCGTGGCCGTAGTGAGTAAAACATCTTTGCAAGCTTTTCCATTGATTGGACGCGGTAAAGTGCGTGATATCTATGACCTAAATAATGGTTTGTTGATTGTCGCCAGTGATCGTTTATCAGCCTTTGATGTGGTTTTTGCAGAGCCGATTCCGGAAAAAGGGAATGTTTTAAATGGATTATCGATCCATTGGTTTAAAGAAACGGCCGCCGCAATGCCTAATCACTTCATCACTGGGAATATGAATGAAGTTCCGGGTTTGACCGCTGAGGAGAGAACGATACTCCAAGGGCGCTCAATGCTGGTGAAGAAAGGGCAAGTTATTCCGGTGGAGTGTGTAGTTCGGGGGTATCTGGCGGGCAGTGGTTTAAAAGAATATCAGGCCGGCGGTTCGGTGAACGGCATCAGCTTGCCCCAGGGTTTACAGGAAAGCAGTAGGTTGCCGGAGCCCATTTTTACTCCAACCACCAAAGAATCGGAAGGTCACGATCAGCCGATTACTTTTAATCAATTAGCAGCCAAAGTTGGTCGGGAGTTAGCCGGGCAGTTGCGGGATTATTCGCTAAAGTTGTATCAGCTCGGAGCCAAAAAAGCCGAAGCCAGCGGCATTATCATTGCCGATACCAAGTTTGAATTTGCTTGGGTTGAGGGAGTTTTAACCGTGGTCGATGAGATCTTTACACCGGATTCTTCCCGGTTCTGGCCGCACAATCAGTATATTGCCGGAAAGCCGCAACCCAGTTTCGACAAGCAGTATGTTCGGGATTACCTGGAAAGCATTCATTGGGACAAACAACCCCCCGCACCCAAATTACCGGAGGATATCATTCAAAAAACGAGTGAGAAATATTTAGAGGCTTATCAAAGAATTGTGGGGAAGCCGCTTGGCATTCAGTAAAATAAGGGGGGTTTTTTTTTGAAAGTGTTAGTGATTGGCAATGGTGGGCGGGAGCATGCCATTTGTTGGAAATTGTCTTCAAGTCCGCTAGTGTCGAAGATCTTTTGCTGTCCCGGTAATGGTGGGACCGGCCAAGTCGCCGAAAATGTTTTATTAGCCCCCCTAACGGTACAGGGTATGGCCGATTTCGCGGAAAATCAACAAATTGATCTCACAGTGGTCGGTCCGGAAGCGTTTTTAGCCCAAGGGATTGTTGATGAATTCCAAAAACGGGGTCTGGCAATCTACGGGCCCACTAAGTATGCCGCTCAATTGGAAGCTAGCAAAGTTTATGCCAAGGATTTTATGAAGAAATATAATATTCCTACCGCTCAATATCAGACGTTTACTGATCCGGCTTCGGCGAAAGATTATATTGCTCTAGCCGGAGTTCCCCTGGTCATTAAGGCCGATGGACTGGCAGCCGGGAAAGGTGTTGTGGTGGCTTTTGATCAAGAAACTGCTCTGGAAGCCGTTGATGAAGCTATGACTCAAAAAATCTTCGGAGATGCCGGAGCGGCGGTGGTGATTGAAGAGTACTTAGAAGGAGAAGAAGTATCGTTACTGGCTTTTTGTGACGGCAAAGCCGCTGTGCCGATGTTACCGGTTCAGGATCATAAACGGATAGGGGACGGGGATACCGGTCCTAATACCGGAGGAATGGGAACTTATACTCCAACCACGGTATATACGGAGGAGATCGCTGCAAAGGTTCAGCAAGAAATCCTTAATCCAACTATACGGGCGATGGCGGCTGAAGGGGTTCCTTTTGTCGGGACTCTTTTTTTAGGATTGATGCTCACCGCACAAGGTCCAAAACTTATCGAATACAATGTCCGGTTTGGTGACCCGGA
>DNPP01000299.1 GCA_003501365.1 Bacillota bacterium | reverse complement strand
TCCAAATAGTAATTCCAAAAAGTTTTACTCTTGCCTGCTAATTTCCGGCGGCCCATATCGATAGTCCGCAGCGCCCCTTCAATATCGCCGGCCGCCCTTTTGATCTTAGCCAGGGTAATCATGCTGGGGACGATGGCACCGGGATTCCCGAGCTCAATGATGTTTTCCATTCCTTGGTTCAAGATTTGAGAAGCTGTTTGCAGGTGATTCCGTTCATAGTGGCATTCAGCCAAGCCAACCGTTAAATAGGCCGAAAAATTGCCGATCAGGCGGGGCAAGCCTTCGACTAAAAGCACGCCAAGCTGATCCACCTTTTTCAACCTGCCCTTAAAGCCGTAAGCCGTCTTTAATAAGCTGACTTCCCCGGAATTCATCTCTCCAATGATAATGGACCGCGATAATTCCAATCTGCCCGCTTGCTTGGAATAGGAAATAACCTGCTCCACATCCATTTCAAAGAAAGCCAGGTTCGCTTTAGCGACTAGTACATTCGCTTCCAAATAATCCTTTTCGCCCACAGCGAGTCCGTCTTTGATCCGCTCGAAACAAGATTGGGCCTTGTCCGCCCAAATTTGGGCATCATGAGTCCGGTTTTTCATCGAGGCCAACCACGAATACCCGGTACAGGTTCTTACTTCTCCTTCGTAATATTCGGGTGGAATGTTATCCATCCATTTTAGCCAGTCATCATAGTCACCGTCTTGGGCCATGCTCAGGTAAATTCTCACCAGCAGCGGGAAAGCCTGTTGATAGGCATCGGCCTTTATGAAGGCCTGAATGGCTTCCCGGATCAGTCCATTCTCCCGGTACCATTCTCCGGCCCTTCGGTACAGCTCCCGCCGGAGAGTCGGGTCCTCCTTTGCCAGCCGCTGTTGTAAAAAATCGCTAAAAAGGTGGTGGAAGCGGAACCATTCATCCTCCTGATCCAGGTTAACAATAAAACTATTACTCTCCGATAATTTTTTCAAATACTCAGCGCTATCTGTGAAGCCCGTCACAGCTTCACATAACGGACCGCAAAATTTATCCAAAAAAGCGATCCGCACCAGAAAGTCCTTAACCCCATCCGGCCAGTGATCAAAAACTTCATCCTGAAAGATTTGGTTGATGTGACGATTTTTCCCCGAAAACCGGCTGATAGCCGCATGCGCATCGTCTTCTTCCCCCATGGAAAGGACCGCCAAGACCAGTCCAGCCGCCCAGCCTTCGGTATAATTCCAAATGGCGGAGATTTCTTCGGGAGTCAAAGGATACCCTTTTACTTTAAAAAACTCGGCGATTTCCCGGAGGTCAAAGGACAAGTCCCGGCCACCCAGTTTACAAACCCGCCCGCTCATCCATTCGCGTATTACCTTAAGGTCCGGTTCTTTACGGCTTAAAATCATCATCCGGAAATGGGCGGGCAAGTATTTGATAAAATAGGCCAGGCTGCTTTGGATGATCTCATTATCGATCAGATGATAGTCATCCAGCACCATCACCGTGTCTCCGGGAAGCATGAAAAGCTTGTCCAGCACCATATCGGCCTGGATATTGGAACGGATCAGCTCCAGACTCACCGGTACATCCCAAAAAGCCTCACTGAGACTCCCGACACCCCGCATGGACGCCAGTATATATCTCCAAAACCGGACCGGATCATTGTCGCTCTCATCCAGAGAAAGCCAGGCAAAGGGAAGACCTGCTTCCGTCAAATAGCTAACGGCGGCAGTCGTCTTGCCGGAACCCGCCGGAGCCGTGATCAGAGTCAGTTTATAATCGATTACCCGTTGCAACTTTTCGAGAACTTTTTCTCTTTTAATGATTTTCTGGGTGACCGTCGGCGTATTTAGCTTTGCCCGGATTAATACTGCATTTTGCTCATGCATTCCATTCAACCTTCATGTTTGTCCGACTTGTTGCTATAAAGAAAAAGCGCCTATTCGGCGCTTGGTTCTTCAGTATCCTCTTCTTCCTTACCACCGATCACCCTGGCCAAGGTGACCACCCGGTCTTTAGCATCAAGTTTCATAATCCGCACTCCCTGAGTATCTCGGCCGGTTTGTGAAATGTTCTGTACACTGATGCGAATGATAATGCCCTCTGCTGTTATAATCATCAATTCGTCGTTTTCAGAAACCACTTTGATGCCTTCAATCACACCATGACGCTTGGTGAGTTTGATGGCTTTAGTTCCCTTACCGCCTCTGGTTTGAACCCGGTATTCATCCAAACTAGTCCGTTTGCCCATCCCTAGGCCGGTAATAACCACCAGATCGGATTGCTCTCGTACCGTATCCATTCCTACCACCAGGTCATCCGATTCCAACGTGATTCCTTTAACTCCCCGGGCGGTTCTCCCCAAGGAACGGACATCGGTCTCCGGGAATCGGATAGATTGACCTTTTTTGGTTACCATGATCAATTCTTTGTTTCCGTCCGTCAGTTTGACCTCTATCAACTCATCATTTTCATCCAGATTGATTCCGATCAAACCGCCTTTACGGTTGGTATCCAGTTCATTTAGGGGTGTCTTTTTGACCACTCCCTGTCTGGTTCCCATAAATAAGTACTGGTTGGGATCAAAGGCTTTAATCGGAATTACCGCATTAACCCGCTCTCCCGGTTCCACCTGAATTAGATTGATGATTGCGGTACCGCGGGCCTGCCTTCCCGTCTCGGGAATCTCATAGCCTTTGAGTCGATACACCCGTCCTTGATTGGTAAAGAACAATAACGTCTCATGGGTTGATGAGATGAAAAAGTGCTCTGCAAAATCGTCCTCTTTGGTAGAAATCCCGGTAATCCCGCGGCCACCCCTCTTTTGATTACGGTACGTAGTCACCGGCAGCCGTTTGATATAACCGAGATGAGTCATGGTCACGACGATATCCTCGTCGGCAATCAAGTCCTCATCATTGAAATCTTCTTCGCCGGCGACAATATCCGTCCGGCGAGGATTGGCAAATTTCTCCTTGATCGCCAACATTTCATCCTTGATCACCAGCATGATCTTATGGACATCTGCCAACAGATCCTTATAATAAGCAATAAGTTTGACCAGCTCCGCATATTCGCTCTCAATCTTGTCCCGTTCTAAACCGGTTAAGCGTTGTAACCGCATCTCCAGGATGGCTTGCGCTTGTTTTTCAGAGAGCCCGAACTGGGTCATCAAGCCTTCCCTGGCGATGTCCACTGTACGGGAGGAACGGATTAAACGGATGACTTCATCAATGTGGTCAAGAGCGATCCGTAATCCTTCTAAAATATGGGCCCGATCTTCCGCTTTAGCCAGATCAAACTGGGTACGGCGGGTAACTACTTCCCGCTGATGCTCCAGATAATAATGAAGAACTTCCCGCAAGGATAATATCCTCGGTTCATTATTAACCAACACCAGCATAATGACGCCATAACTTTGCTGCATGGCTGTATGTTTCAAGAGTTGATTCAATACAACATTGGGATTGACATCCCGACGCAACTCAATTACAATCCGTACTTTATCATTACGATCCGACTCATCCCGCAAATCCGTGATGCCGTCAATCGTCTTTTCCCTTACTAAATTGGCGATTTCTTCGATTAAGGTAGCTTTATTGACTTGATAAGGGATTTCCGTAACCATAATACGGCTTTTCCCATTCGACATCTCTTCAATACGAGTTTTAGAACGGACCTTGATTGAACCCCGCCCGGTGAGATAAGCGTTTCGAATCCCTTCACGGCCTAAAATGGTGGCTCCCAATGGAAAATCAGGCCCTTTTACCAGCCGCAGCAATTCCTTATCATCGGCTTCCGGATTATCAATCAGTAATATGGTGCCGTCAATGACTTCCCCCAAATTATGAGGTGGAATCTTGGTAGCCATGCCGACCGCAATCCCTTCCGATCCATTAACCAAAAGGTTTGGGAAACGGGCCGGTAATACCACCGGTTCCTCTAGACTCTCATCAAAGTTGGGCTTAAAGTCGACCGTCTTCTTGTCAATGTCCGCCATCATTTCCATGGCTAATTTAGCCATGCGGACTTCGGTGTAACGCATCGCTGCCGGGGAGTCGCCGTCAATCGAGCCAAAATTACCATGCCCATCGACCAGCATCTCCCGGAACGAGAAGTCCTGGGCCATACGAACCATGGTCATATAAATGGATGAATCGCCGTGGGGATGATAACGCCCCATGACATCTCCAACAATACGGGCGGATTTGCGGTATGGCTTATCGGGAGTGGCCCCGGACTCGTACATGCCGTACAAGATCCTTCGATGAACCGGCTTTAATCCGTCGCGAACATCGGGTAAAGCCCGGTCAACAATAACACTCATTGCATAATCCAAAAACGAATTACGCATCTCCTGTTCCAGCACAACTGGTACTACTTTGCCGTCCGTAATTTCGGCCATTAAGAACACTCCTTAGTTCTGTCGACAATTAAAAATGAAATCATTCCTGTCGGTCTAAACTTCTCCGCGCCTTTTTTGACGGCGGAGCCTAACACGCGTGTCCTAGAACACGGGCTTTTCCCGTTTCGGGAAGAGCAACCGCCATGTTTCTGATAGCCTATATTTTCCATTATTTCTTTAGTGTTTTAACCTTCATTTCCGCAGCCGAGCCTACCAGAGTCATAGCTACCATACCAAAGAATAAACCCGTCTCAACTATACCGGGCGTTTGATGCAACTCCCGATCAATGTTCTTTAGGTCGGTGTCCGGTTTAAATTGCACATCCAATATAAATTGGCCATTATCGGTGATTACCGGGCCATCTTTACGGACACCCATTCGTAAAGTTGCTTCCCCGCCCATTCGCTGAAGTTTATTTTCTACAAAAGTTAAGGCGGCGGGAATAATCTCAATCGGTACCGGAAAAGCATGGTTTAATTTGGGTACCAGCTTCGTCTCATCGACAATCACGATAAATTGATCGGCCATTGCCGCGACAATCTTCTCACGGGTTTGAGCAGCGCCGCCACCCTTGATCACGTTGAGATCCGGATCAACCTCATCAGCCCCATCAATCGCGATATCCAATCGCGAACAGTCCTGGGTATCTTGAACCGGGATATTGTACTGCCGACACAGCAATTTGGATTGAAAAGAAGTCGGCACTCCGGTAATCCTTAGTCCTTCCTGTTGGACTCTCCGTCCAAGCTCTTCAATGAAAAAAGCCACTGTCGACCCGGTCCCGATTCCACAAGTCATTTCATCCTTGATTAAATCAGCTGCGGTAATACCTACCATTTTTTTAAGTTCTTGATTGGCGCTATTGGTTTTCATTTATATCTTGCTCCTAATTGTGAATCCTCAACGATCATCCTTGTCTGCTCCACTTTATTCATGGTGCAGAGGTGGATTCCGGCAACCCCGTTTGCCAAAAGATCATCAATTTGGTTGATCGCGTATTCAATCCCAGCTTTTTCAAAGTCTTTATTATTATCCCCATATTTGTCAAACATCATCAATAGTTTGGCGGGAATCGACGCTGCCGACAAGTTGATCATCCGTTTAATTTGATTAATATTTAAAACCGGCATAATCCCCGGCGAGATCGGTATTTTTACTCCCAAACGCAACATATTCTCCTGAAAATTAAAGAAAACCCGGTTGTCAAAGAACATTTGCGTTAAAAGAAAGTCAACTCCCTCTTCAACTTTATCGCGGAGCCGGAGCCAATCCTGCTCCCAGCGGGTAGTCCCAACATGTCCCTCCGGATAAGCGGCTGCTCCGATGCAAAATCCGCCTTTACTGCGGATGTGTTTGACCAATTCGATGGAGTCGCGATAATAACCCGGCTCAGGGTTATAATTGGGCTGATCTCGCGGCGGATCACCCCGTAAGGCCAAAATATTCTCAATTCCTTCCGCGCCGATTTCCGATATAATGGCATCGAGTTCGGCAGGAGAATGTCCGACGCAGGTCAAATGGGCTTGTGATTCTATTTGGCAATCCCGTTTTACCCGGGCCGCAATTTCAATAGTACGGGCGCGGCTGGAACCTCCGGCGCCGTAAGTGACACTGATAAAATCCGGGTGAAGATCCTTTAGCCCTTCAATCGTCTGAAAAACCGTATCCAGAGGATAGTCCGGCTTAGGCGGAAAGATTTCAAAAGACAAAACCGGACTTTTTTGAAGATAAATTTCCTTAATCCGCATTTTGGACAACACCTTTTACCGTATTTAACATAAGCTTTTTATTTTTCGCCATTCATTTCCTAATTCCTTTTCCAAAAGGTTATATTTAGAAAATACCTTCCTTACGAGTCCATTTCGGCTATCCCATGCATATCCGCAGAATTGCCCGATAATTTGGTTGCAGTCCGATGTTTTTGGATGACGTTTATAAAAAGGTCCCCGTATTTTTGAAGTTTGGACTCTCCCACTCCTTTAATTTTCAACATTGATCCGGCATCGGTTGGAGTATATTGGGCCATTTCATGCAGGGTAACATCGGCAAAGATAATATAGGGCGGTACTCCTTCCCGGGTGGCTATCTCCCGCCGTAATTTACGTAATTCCTCAAAGAGTAAATCGTCCT
>DNPP01000351.1:2012-3000 GCA_003501365.1 Bacillota bacterium | reverse complement strand
TACGGCGTTTAGTAGTTTCGGACCACAATAATGCCCGTTGGCGGAGGTATTCTGCAAGGCCGGTTGCCTGGTATATCTCATCAGCCGATTGATATTGCAGCAGATAATTTTGACCGGGATCGACAAAACCAGGATTAATATTTGAAGTTTCCCCGCCGACTGTCTGAATTCCTTGGACATATAATACCCCAAATAGGATAAGAAACCAGTATAAATAACTTTTGGGCCTACTCATCCTAAGATGTCTCTTTCAAGATATTCATCAAGTCTTCAGCTTTGACTTCCCGCGGATTGGCTTTCATGGAACCCGAATTCAAACTTTCGGCAATAATCGCCGGATAATCCGCTTCACTGATTCCAAGATCACTGATATGTTCAAATATTCCCACTTTCCGCTGAAGAGTCATGATGAATTTCATGCCTGCAGCAGCGGCATCAATGGCGTCTCCGGTTAAAATCTTTAATCCCAGCGCTTTAGCTACCTCTCCGTATTTCGCGTAGCTTACCGCCAGATTAAAGCGCATTACCGGTACCAATAAAACCGCACAGATTAGGCCATGGGGCTTGCCCCCGATGATACCGATGGAATGGGCCAAACCATGAACCGCCCCTAGCCGGGCATTACATAACGCAATTCCCGCCATTAGGCTCCCCATCGCCATTTCAGTCCTGGCCGCCAAATCCTGTTCATCTTGATGAACCTTAATAATATTAGCGGCAATTCGCTCAATCGCGGAATATGCATATACATCGGTAAGCGGAGTGGCCCCTTTGGAAGTAAAAGCTTCGATCGCTTGCACCAAAGCGTCCATTCCGGAATTGACTGTTATTGAAGGCGGTAAACTTAAGGTGAGCACAGGATCGACAATGGCAATATCGGCTGCCAATCGAGGATCGCGGATTGATTTTTTTACATGATTGGACGGATCGGAAAGCACCGCGTTAAAAGTGACTTCAGCCCCGGATCCTGCCGTGGTAGGAATCGTTA
>DNPP01000351.1:0-1638 GCA_003501365.1 Bacillota bacterium | reverse complement strand
CCGCCGATACCGACCACCCAGTCAATATCGTTCTCACGCGCAATTTGCAACCCTTTGTTCACAGTCGCAAGTGTAGGTTCCGGTTCCACTTCCGGAAATAAAATCGTCTGAAACCCGGATCCTTTGAGTAAAAACTCTATTTTTGGCAAAATACCGGTTTCCGCTAAAGCGCGTTTCCCGGTGACTATCATTACCTTTGGGCCGAAAGGCATACCCTGAACCGGCAATTCCCGCAATGTCTCAGCTCCGAAGATCAGCTTAGTTTTTAAATGAAATGTCTGTATCTCCGACATCAGAAAATCCTCCCTCATTACCCTAGAGTATTTCAATTCGCCGTTTTATTTTTATCTCCTTCGCATTTAAAAGAGTTTTTATAATGGTAACCGAATTGATAGACGTGTCATTTCATAAACCAAAAAACGAGACTATCATTATTATCATAGTCTCGCCGTAAAAGAAAATTCAAATCAATATAGCCTGAGCTCATTTTGACCTCAGTTAGACTTCTGTTTTCAGCTCCTGCCAAGCCTGGTCTACCAATCCGACAATGTTTTCAAATTCAGCTCCCTTATCCAAACGCCAATGGCCGAGGTACTCCAAATTGCCCTCTGGTCCGAGAATAGGAGAAAACGTTAGATTTACCAACCGCCAACCCATGTCCCGGTTATAGTTCTGTAGCCGCTGCAAAACTTCGAGATGAACGGTCTTATCGCGTACTACTCCTTTTTTACCGACTTTACCCTTTCCGGCTTCAAATTGAGGTTTGATTAAGGTGGTCGCCTCACCATCCGGGGTCAGCAATTCCCGGAACTTTGGCATTACCAACTCCAAGGAAATGAAGGAAAGATCGGCTGTAATCAAACTGGGAACAGTGGTTAAACGTTCCTTAGCAAAATAACGGATGTTTTCCCGTTCAAACACAGTCACCCGATTATCTTGACGCAACTTCCAGGCTAATTGTCCATAACCGACATCGACCGCGTAAACATGGGCAGCTCCCGACTGTAACAGATAATCGGTAAAACCGCCGGTTGAAGCACCGGCATCCAGACAAATCCTAGCTGTCACATCGATGCCGAAATACCCGATGGCCTTTTCAAGCTTAAAGCCGCCACGGCTGACATAGGCCTGATTGCCCATAATCGTGACTTCCAAAGGTTCGGTCACCATTTGACTGGACTTTTCGATCCTTTTACCGTCAATAAAAACTTCACCGGCCATCAATGAGCGTTGTGCCTGCTCTCTGCTTTGAAAATAGCCGTTTTCCAACAGCCAGCTATCGATACGTTTTTTCATGGTTTATTTACCAAATCCAAAGCTCATGACTTTAGTATACGGCTCAAACATCATCTCGTATATATCCATGGCCTGCCGGTCGGTTAAACCGGCTAAATAATCTCCGATTAAAGTCGCTTTGATGTTTTCACCGGTCATTTTGCCCGACTTCTGCCAGACCGAGGCCGGCAGAAGTTGAGGATTACTCCAAAAACGGTTAAAAAGTTTCTCCAAGATTAGCTTGCCTTTCTCAGCCATCATCAATACGGTTGGGTTTTTATAGACTTGATCAAAAAGGAACGAATTAAGCATCTCCAAGTCCCGCTGCCGTTCCGAGGAAAGCCCCACTATCGGCTGGGCGTA
>DNPP01000220.1 GCA_003501365.1 Bacillota bacterium | reverse complement strand
CGACCAGCGCCGTTTTTTCCGGTTTTATGATTTCAGTTTCGGTTGGTTTTAAATTTGCCATTATCGTTTCTCCTATTCATTAAGTCTTTTATATACTTTAAAATAAACCCACAATGCGTTTATCAGTAACAAGGCGCTGGTGATAAAAAATACATACCGGATACCGAGCCAGGCAGCTACTTGTCCGCCCATGACCGCTCCTCCAAATACCCCTAAATACCCGGCAGACATACTAAAACCAAAAACTCTGCCGGTAAGCGAGGCCGGAGTAATTTTCTTCACCAGGGTATTCACGGAAGGATTCAATCCCGCCATCGCCAGCCCCAAGAAAAAGCGAAGCCCGATAAACTGCCAAGGATTTTTGACAAAGGCCTGGGGGATAAAAATAAGTCCTGCCACGATCAGCGCCACCAACATTACCTTCTGGGCCCCGATTTTATCGGAAAGTTTACCTAAGTTTGGAGCGGCAATGATATTGGCCAGTCCGGAAGCAGAAAAAGCCAGTCCGGCTAAGAGAGCTACATGGCCGATTTGATGAGAAATTTGGACTATATAGACGGTAACGATGGGTTCCACTGAATAAAAAGCCAGGGTTAACATAAAAAAGGTTACAAACAAGATGATCGTCAGGCTTTTTTCAGGGATGCTATTCCATATCTGCTTCATACTTTCGGCCTTTTTATCTTGACGGGTAAAAGATTCCTGGACAAATAAAGCTGTGGTAATAAAGGCTATCAAAAGCAGTCCGCCGGTTATAAAAAATACCGGTTGAAAACCCAGGTTCTCTTCGATATACCCGCCAATCATGGGTCCCAATAAAGCACCGGCGATATTAGCCGTTGAAAGGGTGCCCAAAGCATAACCGGCATGTTCCATATCCGTCTGCGTGGCAATCAACGTCGTGCAGGCTGTACCATAACCGGTGATAGCGCCCTGCAATAATCGGAGTCCGATGAGTACGTATACATTCGGCGCAAATCCCATGCAACCGATGATGATCCCCATACCAAGGCTGGCCCGTAAAAGCATCGGCTTTCTTCCATATTTGTCCGCGGCATGTCCCCAAATCGGCGAAAAAATCGCTGAAATGATATAGGTGATACCAAAAGCAAGTCCGGAAAGTTGGGCGATTGAAGCGGCGTTGGTAACTCCAAGATGCTTGATATAGAGCGGCAATACCGGAGCAATCTGACTCATTCCGATAGCGGCCACAAAGATCCCAAACCAGCAAACGATTAAATTTCTTTTCCAAAGCGGCATGATAATACTCCTTATGTTCAAAGCTGTCTGAATTCATTCGTATTCAAGTACAACAATTTCTTTATCTTGATATTTTTTGATATTTTCCTTATTGATTTCTAGTTCCTTACACTTCTGAGCTTTTAAATTTGAAGCGGCAATGAATTTATCGACCTTCTCAAATAAGAAGCCGAATACCCACAAGGCTTTGGTCCGGTAATGCATCGGGATTACCATTGCCGGATCCAGCTGCTGCACGACTTCAATGGCATCCGCGGCCCCAATAGTAGTAGGGCCTCCACCAACCGGCAGCAGGATGATGTCCACCTTTCCAATTGCGGCGAGCTGCTTGGAATCTAATAAATGCCCCAGATCACCGAGGTGGCACACGTTGATTCCGTCAATGGAAAAGTTATATACCGTGTTTTTTCCTCGCTTGGCCCCCGAAACTTTATCGTGAAAGGTAGCCACCCCTTGGATGGAAATGCCGTTTTCCAAGTAGGCGCCGGCTTTCTGAATATGGGTAAAGCGGCCCTTGACCGCATTGATATTATTGTGATCCGCATGATCATGACTTGTCGTTACGATATCCGCTTCAATTTCCGGCAACTTGTAACCCAGCATGTTTTTAAACGGGTCCGTAAGTACTTTGGCGCCGTTTTCCGCCGTGATCAGAAAACAGGATTGGCCAAACCATTTGATTTTCATTTTTTTGATCCCCTTTCGAATACCGTTTCTACTGTACATCTATACATCACGCCCACGCACACGTGCGCGCGCCTTAAATAGCTCCATAAATTCCTGATGAACTTGTTGTAGCAAATCGGGGATTGGAAGCTTTTGCGGGCAATGTCCCATGCAAATAAAATCCCGGCCGAGAGGGCATTTGGTCGCCAGGTACGCCTTATCCCGGTAGCCGTCCCTCAAAGCTTTTCCGGTAATAACTTCGCTGTCGTTATAGAGGTAGGCGGTATCCAGGTAATTAACGCCATGGTCGATGGCAAACCGGACCATTTGAATGGCTTCTTTTTCGTCTTTCGGAAACCTCATACAACCCAGGCCGAACCGGGATACTTTAAGTCCTGTTTTGCCATATTGGGTGTAAATCATAGGTCTCACTCCGTTTCGTCTGAATGGATAGCCAACGAATAATGAAAATCCAATAAAAGCCTTCTCTATTGTCCGGCCCCAACGACCGGGCATGAATAATTAATATTTCTATATTATCGCACGGAATGGCTTTATACCATGCACAATATTAATTTCCATGGACGATTTTGCTATAATATTGAAGGGCTTACCCCTTCGATTTTTTAAAGATCCGGCTAAAATAAAATTCATCCGTTAATCTAAGGACCCCGGCTATTTCCTGAATTATCGGATCATAGCGAACTATATAAAGTGACAGGATAGTTTAAGCTCCGTTTACATTTAAATTGTATAATAAAAGAAATTTAGACACACGAATTTGCTTTAGAAATGGAGCTGTGGGGATGAATAAAATCATGGTAGTCGATGATGATACCTATATCCGTGAGCTTGTGAGCACCTTGCTTCGCAATGAGGGTTTTGATGTGTGCGAGGCGGTTGATGGCCGGGTTGCCCTCCAAAAGCTCGCTGAAGAAAAAATCGATCTCTGTATACTCGATATCATGATGCCCAATATGGACGGTTTTGAGTTTTGTAAAAACGCCCGCCGTTACTATAAGGATATGCCAATTCTGATGCTGACGGCCAAAGGCGAAGTAAGTCAAAAGGTGAAAGGTTTTGAGCTTGGAGCAGACGATTATTTGACCAAGCCGTTTGAGACGGCGGAGTTAATCGCCCGGGTAAAAGCGCTGCTTAAACGCTATAAAATCTCTTCCTCACAAATCGTGCAGATTGGCGATTTGACACTGGATCGAAATAGTTATGCTGTGATGATCAATGGTGCGAAAATAGATATACCTATGAAAGAGTATGAGCTGTTGTTTAAGCTTGGCAGTTATGTAGGTAAAACCCTATCCCGCAATCAACTGATTGAAGATGTTTGGGGCTTTGACTTCGATGGTAACGAGCGGACCCTGGATGTGCATATTAACCGTTTGCGAGACCGTTTTCCAGCGGAGCTATTTCATTTCAAAATTACCACCATTCGTGGATTGGGGTATCGACTGGAGGCAACTCCATGAAAAAAGGACAATGCGTTCAGTTTGTCACAAGATATATTAAATTTCTACTTTTCTGTACTTGCGCCTTTGCGGTGGCTTATGGTTTGACTCGCTTGATTTTCAGAATAACCGGACAGCCCCCGGAGCTCGTGGACCATGTGCTTTCCGGTCTTGTTGCGATGATTCTGATGCCTGTGGGCAGAATACTATATACTTTTATACTTGATCGAACAACAGCTGGAGGAAAACATCACGATTTTATGCATCCAAAGCAGCTTACGGATATTCTTGATGCCATGAGCAAGATTGCCCAAGGAGATTTCCGTGTGTTTGTCACCACAGAGGATGGACGCAACCCCTACGGTGAGGTGGCTGCCAGTGTCAATAAAATGGCAAAGGAACTCGGTTCCATCGAGAAACTACGGCAGGATTTTATTTCCAACGTATCTCATGAAATTCAGTCTCCCCTCACCTCCATCAACGGATATGCCTCCCTGTTAAAGCGTGAAGATATTAGTACGGATCAGATTACCCATTACGCCACGATTATCGAAACAGAAAGTAAGCGGTTATCAAAATTGAGCGATAATCTTTTGCGCCTTTCATTTCTGGAAGCGGATAGCACCCCCATGGAAATCAAAGACTTCCGTCTGGATAAACAGCTTGAAAGCATACTCCTGATGCTGGAACCGCAATGGGCTGCCAAGAACATTACTCCTGATGTATCCCTACCCCTCATCATGGTGACGGGCAATGAAGATTTACTGGGTCAGGTCTGGATCAATCTTTTGTACAACGCGATTAAATTCACGCCTGAAAATGGACTGATTCGGGTCGTGCTTACCCGTAATCAAGACAATGTGGTATGTACCGTTTCCGACAACGGCATTGGCATTTCCCCGCAGGATCAGATGCACATTTTTGAACGATTTTACAAAGTGGACAAATCCCGGGACCGTTCCTTAGGCGGCAATGGTTTAGGGCTTTCGCTGGTAAAAAAAATTGTTGAGATGCATCAGGGTAAGGTTACCGTCAAAAGTGAGCAAGGACAGGGTGCTGAATTTATGGTAACGCTGCCAAAGCATAATACAGGAAAGAATAATTCGAAAGAGGAACTACAATAAATAAAATTTGGATTATTTATCCCTGAAAGCTGGGCATAGTAACACCATAGCTCATACTAAGTTGCAATCAAAAAGGTACCCATAAAATCAGAAGCAACTTAGTATAAAGGACCAATTTGCATCAATTAGTCTCTCTTCGAATGCAAATTGGTATCAAACGCCGCATGGTCATCAACGACTGCGGCGTTTTTTCATGCCCGTTTCTTCGTCTCGTTTACACTGCGTTTAAATTGCATTTAATTTCCGTTTATCTTCAAAGCTTATGATAAGGATAGAAAATAAAGTGGAGGTGCATTTTATGAAATCCATTATGTCGAAAATTACTGAATTATTTTCCCTCAAATCTGTCTCTGGAAAGGAGAAGACCATGTACAAGAATCAACCAGGTGTCGTATTGAGGATGCATGCAAAGCCCGGGATGGGTGATGCCTTGTTTGAGCTTACCACTAACCTCCATTACACCGGCGACCCGGACGGCCCAGTCGACTGGGTCCTCTGTCGGCCAAACGATGATCCTGATACCTTGTGGGCTTTTGAGTTTTACAGGGACGAGGAGTCGTTCACACGTCATTACTCGAACCCGGCAATCGACAAGGTTCACGATAAGGTGATCGATCTCCTGGCCGATATACCGCTGCGAGCCGACGTTCACATCGTCGTCTCCAGCAGTGCATCCGGCACGTAATCTTGATCCGCCGACATGTCGTAGAGTTTTGGGTGAGATACGCTGAACTATAGCGTAAACTAAAACTATAATAATTTTGAAATGGAGTTGTTATTTATGTCAGAACGATCAACATCACTAACGAATATGAACCCCGATATCGAGCAATATAAAAGTGACCTACGAGCGCGCTTTGCGCAGCAGAATCAAACGGCCAAAAAGGGACAAATTGTTTTCGTCGGGTCTTCCACTATGGAAATGTTCCCAATTGAAAAAATGCAGCAAGGCTTGGGCTTGGACAAACTCATTTATAATCGGGGGATTCGCGCAACGACAACGGCGGAGCTGCTGATGGCGATGGACGTCTGTATTTTCGATTTGGCGCCAAGCAAGATTTTTATCAATATTGGTTCAAATGACGCGGGTTTCGGCGTTCCAGAAGCCACCTTTCTCGCGAATTATGACGAAATTTTGCGGCAAATCAAGGAAGAATTGCCCGAGACACAGGTGTTTGTGATGGCTTATTATCCGGTCAATCCGGTGGCAGATTTCGGTGAGTCAGAAGCCGAGCACGAGGCATTTTTTTCGAAGCGAAACAATGAAATACTTGAATTAGCAAGCAGCAAGGTGGCGCTGTTGGCGCAAAAGTATCACTATGAATTTATCAATGTCAATGCCGGCCTAGCTGATGTAGATGGAAATTTAAGGAAAGAGCTTACCTTTGATGGGGGTCACATGTATCCCGCAGGGTATGAAATTGTGCTTGGGAATATGAAAAAATATTTATAAGCAAATGCGTATAAAGTAAGCAGAACTAAATTAATGGAGGATTTTATTATGAATGAAACATTGTCAATCATTAAAAGCAGACGTAGTATTAAAAGTTTCCAACCAGAACAAATCAAGGATACTGAACTTGAAGCTATTTTGGAAGCCGGAACATATGCACCATCAGCATCAAATCAACAGTCATGGCATTTCACGGTTGTTCAAAGTCAACGTTTAATTAATCAATTATCTGAAGCAATAAAAAAAATATATGCAATGATGCCTATTTCGTTTTTACAGCAGATGGGAAACGATAAAAAAGCTCAGTTTTTACAGCAGATAGGAAATAATGAAAAAGTTCATTTGTTTCATAACGCCCCTACTATTGTTGTGATTTCGGGTGACAAAACGGAAATGTATACCGTAGAAAACTGTTCTCTTGCTGCCGGAAATATGATGAATGCCGCCAAAGCTTTAGGTGTTGGCTCATGCTGGGTCAGCGGTTTGCCGCAACTCATTGATGCAGATCCCGATAACCAATTCATAAAAGAGCTGAATCTTCCCGAAGGATATAAACCTGTGTGTGTTGTATTGTTGGGATACAAAACAGGAGCGGATACGAAAGCGGCTGAGAGGAAAGAAAACGTAGTAAACTATGTCAAATAATTCTCTGTAATTTTAGATAGCCTATATCAAAATGATATAAACATTAGGACATTCTGATACAGGAATCCAGAAAGCAATTAATTCTTCTCCGCTAAAAATCTGCTTTGCATACATAGATTGTTGAGTGTCCAGAGCCTTATACAATACATTTGTTGATAATTTAGATATTTTAAGGCAAAACAATGTTTCGCTGAAGACATCGGTGTAAGGTTGTATTTTAGGAGGATATTCGTAATGATATTTTATTTTTCGGGTACCGGAAATTCTTATGCAGTTGCAAAACAAATTGCAGAGCGCATTGAAGGTGAACAGGTTATACCCTTGGCAAAGTTTAAAGATTTCAAACAATGTGATCATGCTGAAAGAATCGGCCTGGTATTTCCTTGTTATGGTGCCAGCGCACCGGATATTGTGTTGGATTTCAAGAATGAATTATTCAGCCAGCTTGACAAAAAAGACATCTATGTGTTTGCTGTTATAACTTATGCACATTCTCCGGCGGGATCGTACCTTGATTTTAAGGAAGACGTAGATGCTTGGTTTAAAGTGGAAATGCCTGAAAATGATATCTATGGGGCAACCGCTCCAACGCCGGAAAAAGAGAAAACTATGTTAGCTCAATCGGTGACTTTAATTAATCGTTTCACTGAAGACATATTAAATAAAAAGGCAATCATCATGTATCGCCCAATACCAGGGATGCGTTTTTTATCGAAACAAGGCTATAAATTTGTGAAAGCCATGCATAAAGATTTTGATAAAAAGTTATATGCGGACAAAGAATGTGTAAAATGTAAGCAGTGTATAAAATATTGTCCGGTACATAATATTACCTTTGATGATAAGCCGGTTTGGGGAAGTAACTGTGTGACTTGCTTTGGTTGTGTAAATAGATGCCCTAAAAGTGCCATTCAAGCAGGGAAGAAGACCCGGGGTAAAAGAAGATATGTACATCCGGATTATAAAAATATCTATTATTGATTTTGTAAGGAGAAACGAACTAAAAAGGGCCCGTGTTAAGCACAACTCGGGGGCAATAGGTTGGGGGATATCGTTGGTGAAAAAGATTGTCGAGATGCATGAGGGTAAGATTATAGTCAAAAGCGAGAAAGACCAAAGCGCTGAATTTATTGTAACGCCGCCAAACCATAATACGAGAAAAAATGATATATACTTAGAGTAAGGGTTAAATTTGGCTTTTTGGAGTTAATAATACATTGATTTGAGTAAAAACGATTGACAATGACTGAACGTTCATTTATTATTGAATACGTGAGATATCTTGATGTTAATAAAAAAGAAAAAATTATGTTAGCGGCAATACAGCTGATCAACGAGGTTGGTTTGGCAGAAACTTCGATGGCAAAGATTGCCCAAAAGGCGGGTGTCGCTGCGGGGACTATCTATGTTTATTTTGAGAATAAAGAGGATATGATTAAAAAACTTTTTTTAGCAGTCAAAGAAGCTATGCAGCAGAATATGTTCCGCGGAATTGACTGCTCTTTATCAATCGAAGTTGAATTTAAACAACTATTGAAAAATTATATTGATTTCATTGTCAATCATAAGGACTGTTTTCTCTTTTTTGAACAGTATATCAACTCGCCACTAATTGATAAATTGTGTGGCGAGGAACTTCAAATCGCAACGAAACCATTACGGGATTTTTTTGAAAGTGGCAAAGAACGCGGTATCTTTAGACCCATTGATCTAGATTTATTAGTAACCTATACGTTTACTCCGTTAATGCAAATGGCCAAAAAACATTTCAATGGAGAATTTGGGTTTACAGAACAAAATATTGAAGAAATGATTCAAATGTGTTGGGCTTCTATCAAAGCATGAACTATTTTTTTCTTTTTAATTGAATGAACGTACAATCATTATTAAATTGAAAGAATGTTGTTTTGTAATCGTAGTGTTGCTTCCGGTGAAATGGAATGGAATTCGATTTAAGGATGTGGTTGCTTCAAATCTGTGGGCATAATACCAAGCAGGGAATAATCACAAATTTTTTAGGAGGAATAACAATGAAAATCATGGCATTTGTGGGTAGTCCGAGAAAGAATGGCAATACTGCGAAAATAGTCAATGCTATTGGTAAAGGCGCACAGGAAAGCGGTCATGAGTTTGAAGTTTACAATTTGGCGGAAATGAATAATAAGGGATGTTTAGCATGTGACGCCTGTCAGTCAAAAAAGGTTGATTTTTGTGCAATTGATGATAAATTAACCATTCTTTTACCTAAAATAGCCGATGCAGACTGCATTATTCTGGGAACGCCGGTATATATGATACACGTTAGCGGGCACACTAAAAATTTCCTTGACAGACTGCGTCCGTTTTTAGAACAGCATAACATTCCAAAACAATTACCGGGGAAAAAATACATCACCGTGACATGCAGCGGCGCGCCTGCAGCAGCATTCACCAATGTGACGGAATATTTAAACCAATTGTTCGGTTACTTTAAAATGGAGAATGCCGGCAATATTATTGGCGGCGGTTTAAATGAAAAAGATGGTATTATGGGACAGCCCGAGATTTTAAAACAAGCGGAAGATATGGGTAGGAAATTAAGGTAGTTGTACCGTATAACATCACTAAGAAAATTGATAGCAATAAGTTTTGTTCCAACTTTCTTTTAAGCTTATAGCAGTGAAGTAATTATTCCCAACGCTGAGCATAGTATCGCCATAGCTCAAGCACCGCGGTCATCAACGACTGCGGCGTTTTTTTTATGTCTGCTAACTGCGTCCAGTTTACACTGCGTTTAAATTGCATTTAACCTCCGTTTATCTTCAACCCTTATGATAAGGATAGAAAAAAGCAGGAGGTGCATTTTATGAAATCCATTATGTCGAAAATTACTGAATTATTCTCCCTCAAGTCCCTTGCAGGAAGAGAGGGCCGCGATGGGCAATCTGATCAAAGTCGGAGAACCCGCTCGCTCGCGTTGATGTCTTGGCGTGCGCTCATTTTCCTCGCGATCTTGGTTGTCGCCACTTTAACAGCGCAGAATATTGTACAAGCGGCCACGGCTGCGACGGCTGCCGGCGACTCGAGTTTGGTAAAAAGCAGCTACGTGGACGTGGGCGGCCTCCACATGTACTACGAGATTCACGGCGCGATCCATGGCGGCGCGGACACGCCCCTGGTTCTCCTCCATGGCGGATTCGGGAACATTCCCTCCTGGGGCCCGACCCTGAACGCGCTCGCTCAGTCCCGGGAGGTCATTGCCTTCGAGCTGGAGGGGCACGGCCGCACCACTGATCTCGACCGACCGCTGAGCTGGGAGCAGATGACGGACGACGTGGCCGCGGCTGTGAAGAAGCTCGGCTTCGACCAGGTAGACGTGATGGGCTATAGTCTCGGCGGCGTCATGGCGCTCCGCATGGGAGTTAAGTACCCGTCGCTCGTGCGGAAGCTTGTCGTCGTCTCGGGCCTATACTCTCCCGCCGGATACTATCCGGCTATCAACGCTAACTGGCCGACAGTCCAGACTCTAGCGGGGACGCCGATGGAAAGGGAATACGCTCAGCACGCGCTCAACCCGTCGCGGTGGCCCATCTTTGTCGGCAAGATGGATCAGGCGCTCAAGGACTTCAAAGGCTGGCCCGAGTCGGAGGTGCGCTCGATCAAGGCCCCGACCTTGCTCGTCTTCGGCGACAACGACGCGGTGCGGCCCGAGTATGAGGTGCAGCTCTTCCGAATGCTTGGCGGAGACAAAGCGATGGGTGGCTTTACCCCACTCGTCAGCCAGATGGCTGTACTCCCGGGCACCACTCACTTCTCTATATTCGTCAGGGCCGACCTGCTCATTCCCCTCGTCAATCCCTTCCTTGACGCGCCTATGCCAAAGTGAAAGGGACTCCCTGATTAAACAGGAGAAAGGAGGTTATCAAAAAAATCCTTGACCACTTCGTCAGGTTCGATTATTTGTCCTTTAACTCCATGGCTCCCTTACAATTGGAATAGGTACCGAATAAGCTGGAACAATAAAGTTTGATCGAGTCGGAGGGGGCCATACGGCCCCCTCCTCTCTTATACTCATACCAATTCTTTGGGTACCATCTGAAAGCGTTCCAACAGTAGCCTAAATTGTTCTACCATATCTGTTGCGGGATAAGGCATCGAGTGAGTTATCCACCATTCCACTACGCCGACAGCAGCTGAAGCCAGAAATTGCACCAACACCTCCTGGTTCATGTTTTGGTTGATGCCGCTCATATCAATTTGTTCGCGAAGACCATGCAAAGCCATAGCCAGCAAGCGGTTTCTAAAAGCAGGGATACCTTTATTTTTCAGCATGGTGGAATAGAAAAAAGCATGCTGCTCCAAATATTCAAATGTATGGAGCAGCGAAGTTTTCGAAGAAAAACCAGGGGTATCTTCAGCGGGAGCACAGCTTTGAAACAATTGGTTTAAATGGGTCTCGATGCATTGATCCAGCAGATCATACTTGTCCACATAATGCAAATAAACAGTGCCTCGGTTTACATTCGCCCGGTCGGCAATTTCGTTGATCGTTATTTGTTCGAAATTTTTTTCGGCCATCAGTCCGACAAAAGCCTCAGTAATAGCGTCTTTTGTTTTTTGGATGCGTCTGTCCATCGGTTCCTCCTTGGGATGATTAATAAATCATTATTCAAAGCCGCCTGGATTTAAGTCTGCTTGTAAAATTAGGATCTGTATTTAATAAACAACTCGCCTGATTTTGTTGAATAATCAACGAATCCAGCTGTTTTACTCATTGAAGGAATAGAATCGCTTTGATAAGATGATTATACAATACATTTGTTGATAATTCAGCATCTGTTTAAAAACAAATAGAGGTCGTATTTTAGGAGGAAAATCATCATGATATTTTATTTTTCAGGTACCGGAAATTCTTATGCGGTTGCGAAGCAAATTGCAGAGCACATAGAAGGTGAGCAGGTTATACCCTTAGTAAAGTTTAACGATTTCAAACAATGTGATCATGCTGAAAGAATCGGCATTGTTTTTCCATGTTATGGTGGAAGGGCACCGGATATCGTGTTGGATTTCAAAAATGAGCTATTTAAGCATGTTAATAAAAGTGATCAGTATATATTCGCTGTTATCACTTACGCAAATTCTCCGGTGGGAGCATACCTAGATTTTAAAGAAAACATAAATGCTTGGTTTAAAGTAAAAATGCCCGAAAATGACACTTATGGTGCAGTGCCTATTCCCTCGCCGGAAAAAGAGAAAACTATGCTAGCTCAATCGATGACTTTAATTAATCGTTTCATTGAAGACATATTGAATAAAAAGGCGGTCATAATGTATCGCCCAATACCAGGGTTTGGTTTTTTATCGAAACAAGCCTATAAACATGTAAAAAACCTGCATAAGGATTTTGGTAAAAAATTATATGCGGATGAAAAATGTATTAGGTGCAAGCAATGCACAAAATACTGTCCTGTACAAAATATTACCTTTGATGCTAAGCCGGTTTGGGGAATAAACTGTATTAACTGCTGTGGCTGCGTCAATCGATGTCCTAAAGATGCCATTCAAGTTGGGAATAAGACACAGAATAAAAGACGGTATGTACATCCGGATTATAAAAATATCTATTATTGATTTTATTGGGTATCAAACGCCGCATGGTCATCAACGACTGCAATTCGGGGTTTCGTCTCTAAGGTTATCCGCACCTTCAATAGAGAAGCAAGAGTATCAGAAGTACCAGAGCGCAAATCAAGAATATACCCAAACCTCGATCACGGCCGCTAGCATAATGAGTGTCTTTCGTCCCATCCTCACCAGGATTTGCTGAAAAGTCATGGAACCTATGCGGATATTTATAACAGTCAGTTTACGATACAAAGTGCATGACAGCAAAATTGAAGACCATGCTTCTCTGAACAGATGGAGTGGCTTTAGACTATCACGATATTAAACTCCATGGACATTTTTGCTGTAATATTTTGAGGACCTGAGCCCTTCAATTTTCATAACTCCCACGGCTTACCTGTTGGTTAGCATTTTCGTAAAGGCTTCCGCAAAGCCAGGCCCGCTGCCTCCCAAAGGCAGCATTAATTTTTCCTAGTAAATCCTCTTGGCGTTATACCGGATACTGGCATTGCTATCGCTGATGAGATGCTCCATTGGTTTTAGATCGTCCGCTACAACCTTATCAAATGGAAATCTAGCCGACCGATCGTTTTCCGTATCGCCGGAGAAGATTTCATCGCACCCCCGGAGCAAATCTTTCACCAATCCTTGGGGAAACGGGTCCATACGATGACCGCTATATAACCCCATTTTCTCACCGGTCGCATCATAGAAATGTCGTAGCGCTTTCGCGTATACCGCAAGAGACGTACACCGCAACGCTAATAACATCGGGTAACTCACCGCCGCGACCGAGTCCCCGGTGAGCGCGTAACCTTCTTCCCGATTCAAGAAGCAAAAGGAGCCCTTGGAATGTCCCGGTAAAGGAAATGCTTCCAGTTTGACACCTCCTAGGTCGAATTCTTCTCCCTCATGAAGATTTTGGTGTTGGATACCCTCACTGAGAACCATATGCGTTTTCATATATCCAACGAGTTCTTGATTGCGGTGGCTGGCAAGGGTTACATCACTGATCCGTTTGTCTACCTTCAAAGACCATGGTTGCAATTCATCATCCAAATCGCTCATGTAGATGGTATCAAACAAAGCCGCCGCTCCGGCATGATCGGGATCACAGTGAGTAATCAAACAAATAACGGGCCTGTCGGTAATCGTTTCCACATGCTTTCGTAGTGAGCCCGTTACACCAAAGCCAGTATCTACAAGTGCGGCGGTTTTATCACCGATTACCAATCCCATGGTGCAGACCATCGTAGGGCTAATTCTCTCACTGATTAAATAAAAGTTATCATAAACCTTTTGGGTCTCAAAAATATTCATCATTAGAGCCTCTGTTTTAAAAATTTTCAAGGTCAAGGGAATTCCCTTGGACAACACCGAAGAAAGCGTTAAAATTATGTTTCGATTAAATTGCTTGAAATCGATATAAGCGGCATATTTTGCGTTTTCTAACCCAGCGCATAGCTTTTTTATGTCTGATATTAAACTCCATGGACTATTTTACTATAGTATTGAGAGGGACTGACTCCTTCGTTCTTTTTAAATATCCGGCTGAAATAAAATTCATCGCTAAATCCAAG
>DNPP01000131.1 GCA_003501365.1 Bacillota bacterium | reverse complement strand
ATTTCGGGCCAAAGGGGCTCCGGATGTGCAAGCACCATTAATCGATAAAGCCGGCGATGTTGATCAATTGAAGTTGGAACGTTTAAAAGCGGACTCCGGGATTCAAAATCTTTGGCGCACTGCCGAGATCGTTTCCCGGACGCTCGGTTCACAGTACTTGATTGGGAGCAGCCAATGGGGTCCTTTTACCTTAGCGGGACATATATACGGGGTTGAAAGGTTAATGCGGAGTATTTATAAAGATCAGGAAGCGGTCTTTAAGGTGTTGGATTTTACGGCGGAATTATGTTATCAATACCTGGCTTCCTTTATAGATGCCGGTGTTGAAATTGTGTCGATTGCCGATCCGTCAGCCTCCGGTGATTTGATATCTAGAGGGCAATTTGAGGGATTTGTATTGCCGCATTTAAAACAGGTTGTAACCAAGTTACATCAAAAAGGGGCTTTTGTGTGCATTCATATCTGTGGGAATATCACCAACCGACTGGATTTGATCCCCGAGACCGGCGTTGATTTATTGTCAATGGATTACAAAGTGGATTTACATAAGGCCAAAGAGGTTTTGGGCGGAAAAATCGCCTTTTCCGGAAATATGAATCCGGTAGGAATTATGCAAAATGCAACTCCTGCGAAAGTAATCGAAGCGTGTAGAAGTTCTATTACAAAGACCAGTGCTATCCCGGGTTACATTTTGATGCCTGGTTGTGACATCCCGCCCGGAGTGCCGCTTGAAAATATCCGGGTTATGGTGAAGACTGCTTGCGAACACATCTATTACTAGCATCTAATCGCACAATTCCTGGTCAAAAATAGACAAGATTTCAATTTCGTGTATCAATATGGAGGAATTATTATGAGTTATCTTGATAACAAAGAACCCCCGCGTCGCGATGATCGGTTGCAAGCATCCATTACATATGGCGGAAGTATATGTAGCCTGGCCGGACCGGGCAAGGGTTGTTGCGCCTCCGGCCAGGACCGCAGTTTTACCCAAGGATCGATTTGCCTTTTACTACCGGGGCTGGCTATGTTAAATAGCATACCCGACAGTGTGGTTTTACTCCATGGGGCGATAGGTTGCGGTTCTTGCAGCCATTCTCAAAATGCCAACATTCGTTCGGGCGGTAATACTCGCTGGGGCCGGACTAAGGATGCCTTGTGGCTTTCGACCGCACTGAACGAGAGTGAAGTGGTGAACGGCGGCGAACCGAAACTGGAGGCGGCGATCCGGAAAGCGGACCGGCGTTACCGGCCGGCGACGATTATTGTGGTGGCCGGTTGCGTACCTGGGATCATCGGCGATGACATTGACGGCGTTGCCGCACGCTTGCAACCGGAGGTTAGCGCCAAAATTTTACCGGTCCATTGCGAAGGGTTCAAAACCAAGATCTGGGCTACTGCTTATGATGCGGTTTATCATAGCCTCGGTCGCAATTTGTTGGAGAATCCGGAGTATCAATCCCGGATCATTCCTGATGAATTGGAGGAGTTGAAAGAAAAACACCGCTTAAGCCGTACGGTCAATTTGATGAATGTTTCATCGATGGGGCGGGTGGATGAACTTGAATTAACCCGATTATTGAATGCATTGGGATTGGAAGCAAATGTCTTTCCGGTATTTACCAAACCGGAAGAAATGTACAAAGCCACTCAGGCCGCACTATCCATCAGTACTTGCCCGACCCATGACGATTACTTTCTCAAACACTTGCAGGAAACGTACGGTGTTCCTTATATCCTAAAGCATATGCCGATCGGGATCAAAAATACCGGTGATTGGCTGCGGGAGGTGGCGGCTTTTTTCCATCTGGAGGAACAAGCCGATCAATTGATCCGACAGGAAGAAGCCGATTTACAGGCGGCGCTGGCCGAATTTAAACCCTGGTTTTCCGGAAAAAAAGTCTTCATCAGCGCCGGGGAGATCCGCGCTTATGCCAACGGCTATCTCTTGACCGAGCTGGGATTTGAAATCGCCGGCATTCGCGCCTTTCATCATGATGAATTCGCCGAAGGAGAATACCAAAAATTAGCCTCGCTCTACCCCAGTGACTTCCCGGTGAATATCGCCAACGCCCAGCCGTTTGAGGAGGCCAATTTATTGAAAAAACTCCAACCCGACCTGTTCCTCGGCCACTGGGGCGGCAATGCCACCGCCTCCAAATTAGGGATCGCCACTCATGTCATCTATAACACCGGCTTAAGTTATATCGGTTACAAAGGAGTTTATGAACTGGCCAAGCGATTATATCGCCAATTGAAAAACCCCATCTTAAACCGCAATCTGCGTGAACATCTTAAACTACCCTATAACCCGAAATGGTATGAGAGAGATCCTTTCAGCTATATCAAGAGTCAGGGAGGTCAAAACAATGTCTGAATTTATCGAACGGCCCCGCTATTTTTGTGCCTTGGGAGGCGCGCTGGAAACTTTAAGCGCTTTACCGGATGTGGTTCCTATACTTCACGCCGCCCCCGGTTGCGCCGGAAATATTACCTGGACCCAAAACGGCGGCTCCGGCCTGCAGGTTGGGGGTTATTGCGCCGCTTTAGCGGTTCCGAGCTCCAATGTTCAAGAGAGAGAAGTGGTTTTCGGCGGCCTTGAAAGACTGCGGGAAGAGATCCGCAGTACCGTGGAGCTTATCGAAGGCCGGCTTTATTTCGTCATTACCGGTTGTGTCACTGAAGTGATTGGGGATGACGTCAAAGCGGTGGTGAGCGAGTTCCAAAAGGAAGGTGTGCCGATTATTCATGCCGAAACCGGCGGCTTTAAGGGTAACTCATACTATGGTTATGATCTGGTATTGCAATCCTTGTTCCGGAATTACCTGGAGCGGGATGTCCTCAAAGTGAAGAAGCGGGTCAACGTATGGGGTGTGGTTCCGTTTATGGATGTTTTCTGGCGCGGTAATCTTGAGGGGGTGCGGACCTTGCTCGAGAAACTGGGTTTGGAAGTCAATAGTTTTTTTAGCGGCGCCGACACTTTGGATGATATCCGAAAAGCCGGCGGAGCGGAATTGAACATTGTCCTCTCCGATGTTTACGGGGTTGAGGCCGCCGAAGTCTTTCAGGAAGTTCACGGTACTCCTTATATTCAATTGCCGTTACCGGTTGGTCCGTCGGCTACCGATCAATTTCTGCAACAAGTAAGCGAAGCTTTATCGTTAAATAAGTCGGCTACCGACCAAATGATTGCCGCTGAACATCAACAATATTATCACTATTTTGAACCGCTCATTGAAGGTTACAATGATCTTGACTTGCAACGCTACGCAATCATAATTGGGGATGTGAATTATGCAGTGGCGCTCACTCGATTCCTAGCGGACGACTTGGGCTGGTTGCCGGAGTTTGTGGTATTTACCGACCAATTGAGTGAAGAGCAACAGCAAAAATTAACGGACGCAAGATTTGATTTGAAATCGGGTTTAAAGCCGAAAGTGGTCTTTGAGACCGATACCAGTGAAATTATCAGGCATCTCAAACAAAACTGGCCTGAATTTAAGAGTCAAAAGTATTACAATGCATTTTCCCCGGCCTTTGTGGTCGGCAGTTCCCTGGATCGGGATCTGGCGCAAAGTATCGGCGCTTCCCACCTCTCGATAAGTTTTCCGGTGGCCAACCGGGTGGTAATTGACCGGGGATATACCGGATACCGGGGTGGGCTGCGGCTGATCGAGGATTTGCTCAGCAGTATCATTGTGGGGAGGTAAAAGTTAAATTGTTTACGTTTACCCGAACCGGCAAGTTTCGATTGAAACCAATCGAATAACTTGCCGGATTCATGTTAAAATTTCCATGGAACGGTTGACAAAATTTAGACATTATCGTATTATAATAAATATCCTACTAATTAAATAGGAATACATGTAATTAAAGTCAAAAGTATCACCAATGGATTTAGAGGTTCGACCCTAAAAAAAATTATTTTAATTATTAGTTTTCAGATAGGCTTAATACATTTAGATGGGCGAATCGGCCCCAAAGCGAGGCTCAAAATATGCCTGAAGCATTCGAAAGAGAAACAAATTTCAATCATCTGATCAAACAACACCCCTGCTTTAACGGGGAAGCTCATTTCAAATACGGTCGGATTCACCTACCGGTTAGCCCAGATTGTAATATCCAATGCCGGTTTTGTAAGCGGGGTTTTAATAAATTTGAAAACCGGCCCGGAGTCAGCCGCTGCTTATTAAGTCCGGAGGCTGCCGTAGAGATGGTTTCCAAGGCGTTGGAAAAATGCCCAGAGTTGACTGTGGCCGGGATTGCCGGCCCGGGAGATACCCTGGCGACGGATCATGCGTTGAATGCTTTCGAACTGATTCATCGGCAGCACCCGCAACTTATCAACTGCTTAAGTACAAACGGATTACTGCTGGAGGAGAAGGCGGAGCGGATTATCGCAGCCGGGGTAAGAACAGTGACGGTTACGGTAAATGCAATCGATTCCGATGTATTGCAACATATTTGCTCACACATTATTTATCATGGTCAATTTTTTACCGGCCCCTATGCGGCCCGCTTTTTAATTGCCGCTCAGATCGCCGGAATCCGCAAAATTGCCTCTCTGGGGGCAGTAGTGAAGATAAATGCCGTGTTAATCCCCGGTATCAACGATCATCACCTGGGGCAAATCGCCGAGGTAACTTCAAGTCTGGGGGCCTCGTTGTTCAATATTATTCCGTTAATCCCCCAACATGAACTGCAAGAATATCCGGCGCCAGATTGTCACCAACTTAATATGGCCCGGGAATCGGCAGAAAAATACCTGCCGGTATTCCGGCATTGTCGGCATTGCCGCGCCGATGCCTGCGGCATCCCCGGCAAAGGCCGGGATTTGTCCGAAGGACTTTATGATCAAGGTCTCAATACATTTTCCCATGGTTGAGATTGCGCGGGTACGCGCTATATATGGATAATTCTCAAAAGGAGTGAAGGGTTTGGCAAAAAAAATTACTCAGATTGCGATCTATGGCAAGGGAGGTATCGGGAAATCCACTACCACTTCCAATATCAGTGCATCATTGGCAAAGGCCGGTTATAAGGTGATGCAATTCGGGTGCGATCCGAAGAGCGACTCCACCAATACGCTGCGCGGCGGGAAATATATACCTACAGTATTGGACACGTTGCGGGAGAAAAACACCGTGAAGGCCGAAGAAGTATTGTTTCAAGGTTTTGGCGGGGTCTATTGCGTCGAAGCCGGCGGCCCGGCACCGGGTGTCGGTTGCGCCGGCCGGGGTATCATTACCGCAGTCCAGCTCTTAAAACAGCTAAAGGTCTTTGAAGAGCTGGATTTGGATTTTGTGCTTTACGATGTGTTGGGCGACGTGGTCTGCGGCGGGTTTGCGGTGCCGATTCGCGAAGGTATCGCCGAACATGTCTTTACCGTTTCATCCGCGGATTTCATGGCAATTTACGCAGCCAACAACTTGTTTAAAGGGATTCAAAAATACTCCAACAGCGGCGGGGCATTATTGGGCGGAGTAATTGCCAATTCCATCAATGCGCCTTACGCGAAGGAAATCGTCGATGATTTTGTTAAGCAAACGGGCACGCAGGTCATTGGATACGTGCCGCGCTCAGTTACAGTCACCCAAAGTGAACTGCAGGGTAAAACCACGATTGAGGCAGCTCCCGATTCGGAACAAGCTAAAGTCTATCAACAGTTGGCGGCCCGCATTGCGGGACATAAGGACTCAAAAGCTCCAACTCCGCTTGATGTGAAGGATTTAAGAGAATGGGCCGCCAAGTGGGCGGATCAACTTTTAGCCATGGAAACCGGCGAAGTCCGCAGCGCGGCGGCGAATATCTAAAACTGTTAACCAAAAGCCTAAGCGGAAGGAGATTATGAGTTGAGTCAAGTTAATTTGCAAGTTCCTGATGTCGCCATCAGAGAAATACGTCTTAATTCCATCACCGGGTTTCAGGGCAGCGCTGAGGAATTGGTACAACGTTCCCGTTGTGGGCTGAAGGATAAAAACCGCTCCTTTTCCCAGTGCTTGGGCTGTTCCGTCTCGCAGGCCGCCTGTATGGTGATCTTGATTCAGGATGCCGCGGTAATCAGTCACGGCCCTGTGGGATGCTCATCATGTTATCATGAATATGCATTCACCTACCGGGTGAATTCACCATTGCGCGGAGTGGAGAAACCAAC
Organism: Bacillota bacterium; assembly: GCA_003501365.1. Classification (GTDB taxonomy): domain Bacteria; phylum Bacillota; class UBA4882; order UBA8346; family UBA8346; genus UBA8346. Next base: position 17,079 of record DNPP01000131.1, on the reverse strand, counting down.
CCAGCGAAAAATTTTCTCCACCAATTTACAGGAAACCGACACCGTATACGGCGGTGCCCAAAAATTGGCGGACGGTATTCGCGAAGTCCATCAGCGTACCCGTCCGAACGCTGTTTTTGTCTTAACCACTTGTGCCGCCGGAATCATCGGTGACGATACGGAAAGTGTCTGCAAAGAGGCGGAGCTGGAACTGCAAATCCCGGTAGTGGCTATTTTCTGTGAAGGTTTTCGCTCTAAAGTATGGACGACCGGCTTTGACGCAAGCTATCACGGTATTGCCCGGAAATTGATCAAACCCGCTCGCAAGAGGCGAACCGATGTCATTAATGTGATCAACTTCTGGGGTTCGGATATTTTTAGTGAGTGGTTTGCGGCCTTTGGCGTGAAACCTAACTACATAACGCCTTATTCCACGGTGGAGAGCCTCGCTTGGTCGTCCGAAGCCATTGCCACAGTTCAGGCCTGCCCCACTCTCGGCTCATATTTGGGCGCAGCATTGGAGCAGGAATATGGAGTACCGGAAATCAAAGCCGCTCCACCCTACGGAGTAGCACAAACCGACCGTTGGTTCCGGGCCCTGGGCAGAACTCTTCATCAGGAAGAGCGGGCGGAGGAACTCATAGCAGCCAAAAAAGCGGAATATCTGCCGAAAATTGCGGCCCTGCGTCAAAAACTACAGAGAAAAACCGCTTTTGTGACGGCAGGGGCCGGACACGGACACGCGTTGCTTTCCATATTGAGCGAGCTTGGCTTGCAGGCGAAAGGCGCGGCTCTTTTCCATCATGATCCGCTCTATGACAACGGCAGTGAAGAAAGCGATTTATTAGCGCAAAGAGTAAAAGATTACGGTGATGTGCCGAATTTCAACATCTGTAACAAGCAGGAATTTGAACTGGTAAATACGCTGAACCGGTTACGTCCCGATGTATTGCTGGCAAGGCATGGCGGCATGACCTTGTGGGGCTCAAAACTGGGAATCCCGTCGTTACTGATTGGCGATGAGCATTTTAGCATGGGCTACGAGGGTATCCTGCGTTACGGCGAGCGGATTTTAGAAACCATTGAAAACGATGAATTTGTAAAAAATCTGGCAAAGCACGCCGTCAATCCGTATACGAAATGGTGGCTTTCGCAGGAGCCGGATACTTTTTTGGATGGGAGTCCATGCGAATGAGCGGAATTATTGAGCAAGAGCGTTATACTTGCGCCATTGGCGCACTACAAAGCGTCGTTGCCATACCCAAAGCCGTTCCCATCCTTCATTCCGGCCCCGGTTGCGGCACGATGATTCAGGGATTTTTCGAACGTTCCACGGGTTATGCCGGCGGCAGCACCTCTCCTTGCACCAATTTCAGTGAGCGGGAGGTCGTTTTCGGAGGTATTCAGAGGCTACGGCAGATCATAACCAATACCTACAAAGTGCTGGATACGGATTTGCAGGTGGTATTGACCGGTTGCACGGCCGGCATCGTAGGCGATGATGTAGCCAGCCTGGTGGAAGAATTTCGGGGTGAAGGCAGGCCAATTGTTGCGGTGGAAACCCCGGGCTTCAAATGCAACAATTTTGAAGCTCACAGTCTGGTGGTTAATGCGATCATTGATCAATATGTCGGCTTGTTTCATGATCAAAATCCCGTCCGAAGCGAGAAAAACACGGTTAATTTATTCGCTTCGCTGCCATATCAAGATCCGTTTTGGAAAGGAAATCTCGGCGAATATAAACGTCTTTTAGAAGGCTTCGGCCTCAAGGTTCATGTGTTGTTTGGGCCCAAATCGGAGGGAATCAGTGAGTGGAAAGAGATTCCACGTGCTAATTTTAATGTTCTGGTTTCACCGTGGTATGGTCAGCCCATTGCTGAGCACCTGGAAGAGCGCTATGGGCAGCCATATACATGGTTTCCACATATTCCTATCGGCGCCAATGAAAGCGAACGATTTTTGCGGCAGGTGTTGAATTTTGCAGTGGAGCAGGGCGCGGATATTGATGAAGCCGTCGCCGTGGAGTTTATCCGGCGGGAACGGGAGGCCTATTGCCAAGAAATTGACAATCTGGCCGTCTTTTTGCTGGAATTCCGTTATGGGCTGCCCAACCATGTGCATATTTTGCATGATGCCGGTTATGTGCTTGGATTGTCCAAGTTTCTCCTCCATGAAGTGGGAATTATTCCGAAAGAACAATTTATTGTGGATAATACACCGGAAAAATTTCAGGAACAAATTAAGGCGGAACTAAAGACTGCATCCGACAAGCGCGATATACCGCTGATATTTGAACCGGATGCCGGCAAGGCGCAGGATGCCATTAGAGAACTTTCCCACAGCGGGCGCGGACTGATTATTGGTAGCGGCTGGGATAAAGAACTGGCAAAAGAAAAGCATGATGATTTTCTATCCGCCGCTGCGCCGTCGCCCTACCGTCTGGTGCTGACAACCAATTACGCCGGTTTCTCGGGTGGGCTTCGGGTGATTGAGGATATTTATGGCGCGGTTTTGGCCACTTATCGATAACGGTGGATTGTTGCGGCATTAAAAAATCGCAACGGTCTATACGGGGTTACTGATGAAATGCCGTGAAGGAGCGGAGGAAAATGATTATCATTAAAGGTTTAAGCAAAGCATTTGATACGCCCGACGGAAAAGTGTATGCCTTGCGGAATATCAATCTCCAAATCGAAGCGGGAGACATTTTCGGGATCATCGGTTTCAGCGGCGCCGGAAAATCCACCCTGATTCGCTGCTTGAATAGGTTGGAAGAGCCGGATAGCGGGAGCATCCAAATCGGCGATCAGGAGATAACCAGCCTCGACAAACGGCAGTTGCGAGAAGCCAGAAAGCATATCGGCATGATCTTTCAACATTTTAATTTGTTCGACTCGAAGACGGTTTTTGAAAATATTGCATTTCCATTAGAGGTCGCCGGTTTGCCAAAATACCGGATTAAGGAAAGAGTCGAACAATTATTGGAATTGGTGGAGTTAACTGAAAAAACCAATGCTCATCCTTCCCAATTAAGCGGTGGGCAGAAACAACGCGTGGGGATAGCCCGGGCGCTCGCCAATAATCCGGCGGTGCTGCTGAGTGATGAAGCGACTTCGGCATTGGATCCCAAGACTACCTATGCCATCTTGGAACTTCTACAAAATATTAACCGCAAATTGAACCTGACCATTGTTTTAATAACACACGAGATGGATGTATTGCGGCGTATATGCAATCAGGTGGCGGTCATAGAGGATGGTGAAATAACCGAAATGGGTTCGGTGAAAGATTTGTTTGCCAACCCGCAGACCGATACTACCCGGTTATTTGTACAAAGCGATTATGAATTGCAGCATAACAATTACGTGATATGAGGTTGATGACAATGGCTTTAGCGAATGACGTCTTACCTTTACTTGGTGTTGCGTTGCTGGAAACGCTTTATATGGTTCTCCTGTCAACCCTAGCCGCACTGGCATTGGGGTTTCCCCTGGGAATAGCCTTGGTAGTGACTTCAAAGGATCATATTTCAGAGTCTCCCAATTCAAACAATGTTTTAGGTACAGTGGTGAATATCTTCCGGTCTTTTCCTTTTATCATCCTGATTGTGATATTATTGCCGCTTTCGCGTTTTCTAATCGGAACCACATTGGGGTCAACTGCCGCAGTAGTTCCGCTGGCCATCGGTTCAGCGCCTTTCCTGGCCCGGATTATCGAAAACAGTTTAAAAGAAGTGGAAAAAGGCAAGATTGAAGCGGCCCTTGCCATCGGAGCCAAATCGGCGACCATTATCTGGAAAGTGTTGATCCCGGAAGCCCTGCCGTCATTAGTCAGGGGGATAACTTTGGCGATTATTACCATTATTGGATTTACGGCTACTGCCGGAGCAATCGGCGCCGGCGGGCTTGGCAGTTTGGCGATTCGTTTTGGGTATATGCGATACCGGGATGATATTTTAATCGTTACGGTGGTGGTGCTGGTGGTGTTAGTCGAAGGTATCCAATGGACGGGAAATTTCATCGCCCGCAGGCTTGAAAATAAGCAACACAAGTAACAGTAACAACTAACAATGGGGGGCTAACGCCTTTAAATTTTATATAATATATTAGTAATTTGATAGATTTAATTATAATAAACATCTAAAATTATAAAATAATTTTAGCGAATCTATGGCCTTATCGGCCTGGAGATAGCACACTCGCTCGTGCGCGAAATATCGAAATTCAATACATGGTGAAGGAGGTGTAGGCTATTGGCAGCTGGTCTCTGGCTGCTGGCAGCGAAAAGTTTGCAGCAAGTCGATTACAAAAAATTGAAAGGATGATTGAAATGACTCGTAAATTATTGGTACTATTGACAGTTTTGGTATTTGCAGTATCCGGTTTTGCATTCGCCGACAATATTACTCTGAAAGTAGGCGCCGCAGTTGTTCCGCACGCAGAAATCCTGGAGTTTGTTAAGCCGGAGTTGAAAAAAGCCGGGATTGATTTACAAATTGTAGTTTTGGATGATGAAGCCCAATTAAATCCGGCCCTTGCCGACAAACAAATCGACGCCAATTATTTCCAGCATGTGCCGTATCTTGAATCCGTATCAAAGGAAAAGGGATACCAATTTACAGTTGCCGGTAAAATCCATGTGGAACCGATCGGCTTTTATTCCCAAAAGATTAAATCGATATCTCAATTGAAAAAGGGCGCTAAAATTGCCATTCCCAACAACCCTTCCAATGAATATCGCGCTCTGGCCCTTTTAGAGTCTAAAGGCATCATTAAATTGAAAAAAGGGCTGGCCAATTACCAAGCAACCCCCAGCGATATCGTTGCCAATCCTAAAAATATTCAATTCATTGAGATTGAAGCAGCCCAGCTGACTCGGAGTTTGCCGGATGTAGACGGCGCAATCATTAACACCAACTTTGTGCTGGATGCCAAGATCGATCCTAATACGGCACTATTTAGGGAAAACGCTAATTCGCCTTATGCCAACATCATCGTTGTCCGTAAAGGTGATGAAACCCGCCCCGAGATTAAGAAGTTGGTAGCAACCCTGCAAACCCCGGTAGTTAAGAAATTTCTGCTTGATAAGTACAAAGGTTCCGTAGTGCCGGCGTTTTAGGGAAACGTCATGGCCGATTGTCATTGTTTCACAAAAATGACCCGTTCTAGAAATAGCAGGACGGGTCATTTTTGTGAACATTAATGAACTTAACAATTTGATGGAATGAATATGAATTTGCAGAGTCAGATAAAATACATCGGTTCTTCCGGAACCCTGGTCCGAGCCTTGTCGGTCAGATCCTGAAGCGTGACGCTATCTAGGAATTCATTAATTTTATCCCGTAAGTCTTCCCAAAAAGAACGGGTGGTGCAGTAATTCTCCCGTTCACAATAGAAATTAGCTGAAGCATCTCCGACACAATGGACAGGAATGATTGGCCCTTCTAATGATCTTAGTATTTCACCCACAGTCATTCTATTTGCCGGTCGGCCGAGTTCATAACCTCCTTGAGCACCCCGGGAGGCTCGGACAAAACCGGCCTTGCGCAGACTGGTAAAAACCTGTTCCAGATATGATTCGGAAATATCTTGACGCTCGGCAATAACTCTAAGGGCCATGGGACCCTCAGTAGTATGTAGCGCCATATCTACCATCGCTCGTAACCCATAGCGGCCTCTTGTCGATATTTGCAAAATCGACCCTCCTTCGACATAAATTATTAGTAAACAGATAGGAATGATTAAATGCTACCATAACGTAAGAAATTTTGCAAATATCGCGTATCCTGACTTTTAACAATACTCAATAACAGAGCCAAATATAAACAGCTCATCAGGGATTGCTAATGAGCTGTTGGTTTTGAATCATGTGGAAACAAAATTTAATTGGATATAGCGATGAATCAGTAATATATTTAATAATCACTGGCTCTCCCAGATTTGGAACATCGGTTTCTTCATTACCACCAAGGGCCATTCCCGCCCCAATATGGTCCGTATCCCCAATACGGTCCTCCAAAAAACGGCCGTCCGAACCTTCGAAACGGAAAGGGTCTTCCCCAAAACGGCCGTCTAAAACCAAATCCCGGGCCAAATCCCCAAAATTGCTCGGCATTGACCGTGGAAAATTTAGCGGGTATGGCAAGAATTTGACCAACACTCAAATTTTTTTGGGTAATACCGGGATTGGCTGCCAGGATTGCTTCGGTGGAAGTATTATATTCATAAGCAAGATTGCCTAATGAATCCCCGGCCTGGACTATATATTGAATATTCTCAGGGCTATAATTCATGGACATCTTTTTCACCTCGAGTTTAGTTTTAGTACATTGTATGAATATAGGATAAAATCCGCTTTGTGATTAAAGAATGAATTTAGTAATTAACTCAACTTTTCCACCCCGAAAGTAGTACAGAACCATGATAAATTAATACACAATCTGTTATAAACATATAAAAGCCCCGCTATCTTTGGTATAATGAGAATAACCACAAACCCAATAACACCAAAGAAAAGAGGGCTTCTATGGCTATCATTATAACAGATAATTTAAACGCCGAACATGTAATTTCTTCCAAGATTGATACGTTCTTTAGTACTTTCGCTATCTCAAAGCTTTTGAAGAAGTCAAATTTCTATAAAAAGGCCGGATTTCAATGTACCATTGTTCTTAAAGAGATCTTTGGATTGATTTATTCAGGTAAAAATTTGTTCCGTACGCTGAAGATGAACCCCGAGTATGTTTCGTTTAAAAAGAACACCGCGTACCGGTTTCTGAACTTAAGTGTATACAATTGGTCAAGATTGTTGCTGCTGCTGGTTACGGCAATTATCAATGACATCGATAAACTGACATCTGCTGATCGAGTCAGCGTCTTAATCGCTGATAATTCGCTTTATGACCGTAGCCGGAGCAAAAAAGTTGAACTTTTATCCCGAGTGTTTGACCATACGACCCACAAATTTGTCAAAGGATACAAAATGTTGACTCTCGGCTGGTCTGATGAGACACTTTTGAAATTTTTGGATTCCACAAAAGGGTTACCTGCGCAATACCTGTTATTTGACAGCTGGTTTGCATTTCCCAAAACCATTGTCAATGTTGTAAAACGGAATTTGGACGTTATCTGTATGTTGAAAATCAGCTCCAAAATTCATTACTTTTATTGAAGCCATTTTTCGCAAATTTCCTCCCGGAATGACGCTTTTCACGTTCTGAATTTTAGGGCGTTTTTTTATGCCCGGACAAGGGAACATCACAAAATAAAAATTAGCGATCGCTACATCGCACTTTTCACAAAATGGATCATGCTGGAATTCGAATCAATAACGGTTACTTTTCCGCAGCCCTTATTTCAGGCAGCGGATTGACCGGAGCAAACAATTTATTAAGTTTTGCCACATCCTTCCGGCAACATTTATATAAGCTCTACGTCTTGAAATACGTAGATTTACTGTTTATAATCTAAACAACCAGTGAGAACAATAAATGAATACATTTCCACAAGACTTGTGGCTGGAGGTTAAGGAATATGGATCGCTTAAAAATGATCATCAACATATTACTGAAAAGTAAAGCACCTGTCACAATTAATGCCATTGCGGAACAACTGGAAGTATCGAACAGGACCATTCGAAACAACTTAACCGCTGTGGAAAAATTTATCAACGAAAAAGGTTTGACCTTAAAGAAAAAACCCGGCATCGGAATTCAATTGGAAGGTCCGGAAGAAAGCTTCCATACTCTCAATGAAATGAAAATGAGCACCTATATTTCGGAGCCGTTTTCCCCCCAGGATCGAAAAGACAATATTTTGAAGCGTTTGTTTATGAGTGAAAACACTATTACCATCAATGACTTGGCCAAAGAATTGTATGTCAGTGATATTACCATCCGCAAAGACTTGGAAGATGTCGATCTGTGGCTGGCCAAATTTAAGTTAAAGTTAATGCGGAGGCAAAATTACGGCATCAAAATCATCGGTTCGGAAGAAAACTGCCGAAATGCCCTGGCCAATTTGATTGTTATCCAAATCGGGTTTGATAAATTAAAGGGTATGTTGCATTACGACACCAGCGCCAAACTTGATTATCATACCTTGAATCAGTTAACAGGATTAATCAATATCGACTATATCAAATTGGAAAACATTGTAAATCAGGCGGAAAGATCACTGGGATATAAATTCACCGATGAAGCCTTTGGGAGTCTGGTCATTCATATCGCGATTGCCATTAAAAGGCTGCAGGACGGTAAAGATATTTTGTTAGCCCATTCCGTTCTGGAAGACTTGAAAACAAAAGCTGAGTACCGGATTGCCAAACAAATCGCCGATAGTATTGAAATTCATTACCGCGTTAAACTTCCCGAACAAGAGATAGGATACATTCTGCTTCATATATTAGGCAGTAAACTGCAGGAAAACAACATTGACGACTTGGACCTCAAGAATGAGGGAGAACACGAGTTAGCGGTGATCATGGCGAAAGAAATTATTCATATTGCTCAGAAAACGCTGTCAATTGATTTGAGCAAAGATAAACAGGCTCTGAACGGTTTGATATTGCACTTGAGGCCGACCATTAAACGCCTGGAATATGGTTTGAACCTTAGAAATCCGCTACTGGATCAAATAAAGGAAAATTATCCGGAAATTTTTGGCGTAGCCTGGATATCCAACACCGTTTTTGAAAGATATTTGGGAAAAAAAATAACCGAGGAGGAAATCGGTTATATTGCATTACATCTTGGAGCCGCTATTGAAAGACAAAAAAAAGGCCTGAGTGCTTTGGTGGTTTGTACCAGCGGTATGGGAACATCTCAGTTTCTCGCCGTCAAGCTTGAAAATCATTTTAAGGAAATTAAGATCAAACAGGTTATTTCGGCGATTGCCTTAAAAGATTATTGCCTTGATGATGTCGATATCGTTATTTCTACAGTACCCCTTACGGCGCAAAAACCGGTGTTGCATATCAGCCCTTTACTTACCCAAAACGATGTTTTGAAAATCAGCAGTTATATTGATAGTCTTAACAAGCGCCCTACCCATTCAATTATCAATGAAGATAGTATTCAAATCGCTATCCGTTATCGAGATAAGGAAAACGCAATCCATGATATGTGCTCAAGACTTATTGAGAAAGGTTACGTTACGGAAGACTTTGAGAAGAGCGTTTTGAAACGAGAAAATATCCAATCCACCGAAATCGGTAAGGGCGTGGCGATTCCCCATGGCTTCCCCGAAAAGGTTTGCCGGTCTCAAATTGCCCTTTCCATATTGCAGGAACCCATCCCATGGGGTAACGAGCATGTGGATATCATTTTCCTGATTGCCTTATCGGATATCGATGCCTTAAATAGCGCCGAGGTGTTGAAAAAGTTATATAAAAAGGTCGATTCGGATGATTTTTTGGATCGATTAAAAAAAGCCCAAGCTAAAGACCAAATAAGAAAAATAATTGAAACTATCAATCAATAAAACTACTTTTTATCGTCAATCGGAAGGGGACATATCTATGGATTTTGTTGAAGTGTTAAGACCGGCCATCGTTGATTTGCAGATGGAGGCCAATCACAAACAAGAGGTTATCACCAAGCTGGCGGAATTACTTTTCGCCGATGGAGCAATCTTATCCCGTGAAGAGTACATCAACGATGTTAATGAGAGAGAACAAGAGGGGCCGACAGGAATCGGAAACTTCGTGGCGATACCTCACGGAAAGTCGGATAGTGTTGTTAAAATCAGCGTCGCCATGGCTAAATTGCAAAGTCCGATTCCCTGGGAAACGCTGGATGGCAACCCTGTAAAAATAGTTTTTCTATTTGCCGTTCCCAAACAAAACAGCAGCAATGAGCATTTAAAGTTGCTTTCCCAATTAGCCGCGGTGTTGGCTCATGATGATTCAATCCAACTTTTACTGGAAGTCCAAAATCCGGAAGATATTTTTGAAGTCTTTAAATCCCAAAAGACTTCCGTATGAACGGCCTGAAACAAGCATCACTCGATGCAGATTGATGAAGGATGAGAATCCTGCTATTACTTCTGCAGTCTACATAGTTGGTCAAGCTGAAATTGAATTTTTCTTAAAAGGAGGTGAGACGATGAATATTATTGGAGTCACAGCATGTACCGCGGGAATCGCCCACACTTATATCGCCAAGGAAAAGCTGGTAAAAGCGGCGCTGGAAATGGGACATACGGTGAAAATTGAAACGCAGGGAACCATTGGAACAGAAGATGAATTGACCAGGCAAGATGTTGAAAAGGCCGATATTGTCATTATTGCGGCGGATATCAAGGTAGGCGGCAAGGAAAGATTTACAGGCAAGAAAGTTATTGAAGTCCCGATGCAGATGGTTATCAAATCACCCAAAGCGTTACTCCAAAAAATCGAAGAGAAATTAAAGGGTTAGTGATTTCTTAAAAGTAAATTATGAGGGGGGACTCTAATGAAATTTAAATGGTCGGTTATTAAACAGCATTTGATGACGGGTATTTCTTATATGATTCCGGTGGTAGTGGTTGGCGGTCTGTGTATGGCGCTGGCCAAAATCTTCGGCGGCCCTATGGTAGGGGATCAAGTCAATACCATTCCGTGGATGATTAACGAAATCGGGAAAGCCGCGATGATGTTTGTTGTACCGGTGCTTGCAGCAGGAATAGCATATTCCGTTGCAGACCGTCCCGGTATTGCGCCCGGTTTGGTGATGGGCTTTATTGCCACCAATATTAAAGCCGGATTTATAGGCGGCCTGGTAGGGGCTTTATTGGTTGGTTACTTAATTGTTTTTCTGCGGACAAGGCTAAAAGTCCCCAACAGTTTCAGGGGGCTGATGCCGATTATGGTGTTGCCGCTGCTCTCGTCTTTTATTGTCGGCTTAATGATGATTGGTTTCTTGGGAGAGCCGATAGCCTATTTGCAACAAGGAATTCTGGAATGGATGAAGTCCATGCAGGGCGGGTCCAAGTTTATTTTGGGCGCTATCATTGGAGCGATGATGGGATTTGATATGGGTGGCCCTGTCAATAAAACCGCCGGCCTATTTGCAAAAGGATTAATGGCCGACAAAATATTCGGCCCTGCCTCCGCGATGATTATCGGAGGAATGGTACCCGCGCTGGGCGTTGCATTGTCGGTTTTCGTAGCCAAGAAAAAATACACCAGGGCGGAAAATGAAGCCGCTAAAGCTGCTCTTCCTTTAGGATTGTGTTACATCACCGAGGGAGTTTTACCTTTTGCCGCAAGTGATCCGTTTCGAGTTATCCCGGCTTGTTCCATAGGCGCCGGCGTTGCCGGGGGTTTGACATTGATGTGGGGAACCGCTTCTCAGGTGCCTCATGGCGGAATTTTTGTCGTTCCCTTAATGGACCATCCTTTAATGTTCTTATTGGCTTTGCTCATCGGCACCATTGTCACGGCCACAATCCTAACCTTGATTAAGCCGAATCTTAAGGGTGAGGAAGAAGCAGAGGCTGAAGCGGAAATCGGCTTAAATGATTTGGATATAAAGATTGGTTAATGTTGCTCTTTTGCGACAGCTTCCAATCAAGCCCATGGTAGGTTTGGTTTCAATTTAACCAATGTCTTGATAAATTGCCGCAACGGCTTTCGGGAGGAATTTTACTGCATGAGTAATGAAAAGATAAATATGAACGAAGCTTTTAGAAAATTCGGTCCTATAAAGCAAACTGATGTAGATTATAAACTCCGAAGTTGTTTGCGGCAGTTTGACAAGAAAATAATTGTTTTGGACGATGACCCAACCGGCGTGCAGACGGTTCATGATGTATCGGTGTATACCGATTGGTCGGTTGAAAGTATTGAAGCGGGTTTCACTGAAAGTAATTCCATGTTTTTTATCTTGACCAATTCCCGGGGACTTCTGCCCAGAGAGACGGCAAAAGCACATCGGGAAATAGCGCTAAACATTTTAAAGACAGCGCAGAAATTGAAAAAGGAATTCATCATTATCAGTCGCGGCGATTCTACGTTGCGCGGTCATTATCCATTAGAAACAAAAATTATCAAGGAAACGATCGAGTCAAATTCCACGATCCGTTTTGATGGCGAGGTCTTGCTGCCATTTTTTATGGAGGGCGGGCGGTTTACCATCGACGGTGTACATTACGTACAGGAAGGAGACTATCTGATACCCGTAGCAGAAACTGAATTTGCCCGGGATAAAAGCTTTGGCTTTACCCAGTCCCATCTGGCTAAATGGATTGAGGAGAAATCCGAGGGGCAATTTAAGGCTGAGAATGTCCAACATATAACCGATGAAGATCTTCGAAAGATAGGGATAAGGAACGATAGCATCGTTGAAAAATTAATGAAGGTGGAAAACTTTAATAAAGTGATCGTGGATGCTGTGGCCTATGTTGACGTTAAAATATTTGCGATTGCTTTGATAAAGGCTATCCGATCCGGAAAAAATTTTATGTTTCGCACGGCCGCTGCATTTCCAAAGGTTCTCGGCGGCATAACCGATCAAGATTTATTACAAGAAGCGGATATCGTCAAAAAAGAGAATCACCATGGGGGTCTTGTTATGGTCGGCTCTCATGTCCAAAAGACCTCCGAGCAACTCGACGAATTAAGGCAGCATAGTTTGGTTGAATTTGTTGAATTTAATCAACATCTTGTTTTAAAACCTACGGAGCTTGAGACTGAAGTTGACAGAGTTGTGGCTTTTTGTGAAAAGGATATCCCTTTGGGCAAAACTGTCGTTGTTTACACCAAAAGAGAACGGCTTGATGTCGGGAAGGAAAATAAGGAGGAAGAGTTAAAGATTGCAGTCCGGATTTCGGATGCTGTAACCCGTATTGTTCAAAAGCTGCAGGTAAGACCCAAGTACATCATTGCCAAGGGCGGTATTACCTCAAGCGATATCGGGACCAAAGGGCTTCAAGTGAAGAAAGCGGTGGTTGCAGGACAAATTAAGCCCGGAGTTCCGGTATGGATTACCGGTCGTGAAAGCAAGTTTCCTGAAATTCCTTATATTATTTTTCCTGGTAATGTTGGGACAAGGAATACCCTAAAGGAAGTTATTGAGATTTTGAGTGGTCATAAAATATAGCCCAAGGAGCGATCAAAGAGATGACAAAGAAAGTTGCGGTTATCCATACCAGTTTTGTATCGGTTAACGATTTAAAAGAATTATTCAAGGAAATCATGCCCCAGGTGGAAATGGTGAATATCGTGGATGATAGTCTGCTTGCCGAAGTAAAGGCTCATGGGTCGATAACGCCCGGAATCGTGAGCAGAATCTGTATTTATGCCGTGCAGGCGGAAACGCTTGGCGTGGATGCGATTTTAAATCAGTGTTCTTCGGTTGGTGAAGCGGTTGATGTGGCCAGAAATTTGATCCGAATACCTTATATTAAAGTCGATGAAGCAATGGCGGAAGAAGCGGTTAAAATAGGGGGAAAAGTTTCGGTTATTGCTACAGTGGCATCGACGATGGGCCCCAGTGTAAGATTGATTAAAAATACCGCCATCAAAATGGATAAGAAGCTGGAAGTTAAAGAGTGCTTGGTGGACGGGGCTTTGGATGTTTTAATGAAAGAAGGCAATCAGCAAAAGCATAACCGGATGGTGCTCGACGAAATCGAGAAAGTTGAAGCGGATAGTGATGTTATTGTACTTGCACAGGGAAGCATGACTGTCTTACTGCCTCAATTGCAGCATATTAAAAAACCGGTTTTCACCAGCCCGAGATTAGGCGTGCAGCATGTAAAAAGGGTGTTGGGAATTTAGCAATCGACATTTAATGAAACAAAAAAGCACTTAGGAGGAGAAAAATGGCCTTAGTAACACTGGAAGAAGTACTGAAAGTACATGATGGTGCTGTTGGCGCTTTTAGTACTTATGATATTTTTACGCTACAGGGAATTATCGGCGCCGCCGAATTAACCGGCCTGCCGGTTATTGCGATGATTGGCGCGCCGATTCTCAATAAACCCGGAAATGATGATATTGGCGAAATAATGGTCTCTTTGGCTAAACGTTCTAGTGCCAAGGTATGTGTTTTTTTAGATCATTCCAAAGACTATGCAACTTGCTTGAAAGCTATCCGTTTGGGTTTTAGTGCGGTTATGATAGACGGTTCTTATCTTAGCTTGGAAGAAAACATGGAGCTGACGAATAAAGTCGCCGAAGCGGCACATAGCCTGGGCGTATCGGTAGAGGCTGAAGTTGGCGCTCTGGCGGGCCTCGAAGACGGTGAAGAAGTTAAAAGCGCCAAGATGGCTAAGCCCGAACATGTGGCGCAATTCCTGGTCGGCGCCAAAGTGGAAGCGCTGGCTGTATCTATCGGCAATGCCCATGGCCTTTATAAGGGTGAACCGAAGTTGGATTTTGATCTCTTGCAAAAGATCAATCAAATAGCGCACGTACCTCTCGTACTACACGGAGGTACGGGTTTATCCAAAAAACAGTTTGCAACCGGTGTCAAATATGGTATTAAGAAGATCAATATCGGCACTGAAGTCAGGCGCACTTATATCGAGGCTTTTCATAAAACCCACCAAATGAATGTCGATAGTTGGGATATGGCAACGATGTCCCAGGCGGGTAAAATTGCTGTCAGTGGCATGGTAAAAGAGAATCTGCAATTTTTTGCCGAAACCTGGAAGGAATTTTATTGATAATTTAGAGTCGGTCCTTGCAAATGGGGGAGGTAGTGAGAGTGGAAGTATCCAAAGAATTTTTAGTCGCCTGTGCGGAAGGTATTCACGCCAGACCTGCGGCTTGTTTAGTCAAATTGGCCAATAATTATGCCGGAGAAATTTTAATTCACTATCAGGACCAGGTCATTAATGCAAAAAGTATTATGCGCATCTTGGCCGCGGGGATTAAAGCCGGCGCCCGGATTAAAGTAGTTGTTTCCGGTGATTCCCCTCAATCGGTTGTAGAGGAAATTGAAGAACTGCTGGGGGGAGAAGTATCGTGAGTATAATCCAAAAAGGGATAGGCGTTTCCAGCGGCATCGCAAGCGGGGCTGCTAAATTGTTAGTATCGGCCGTAAGGGTAGAAAAACGCACCATTGGCGCAAACGAGGTCAGCCTGGAGATCGAGAAATTTAAAAGCGGCCTTGAACAATGTGTCCAGTCAATCGAAGCAGTCATTGCCAAGGCCGTTCAAGAAGTTTCCAAGGAAGAAGCGGCGATCCTTGAGGCGCACTTATTGATGGCGAAAGATCCGGCTTTGGTCGATGAAGTGATCCAAAAAATTAATAATGAGCGCAAATGCCCGGCTTGGGCCGCAGCGGAAGTACTGGATTCTTATATTGCGATGTTGGAGAATTTGGACGACCCGTATATGCGCCAGCGGGTTACTGATATTGCCGAACTTCGGAAAACTTTGCTCGGTATATTGGGCGGCTCTATGCCGGAAGAAATTAGGCTTGAAAAAAATAGCGTTATTATTGCGGAAGATCTTGGACCTGCGGAGACGCTGTCGCTTGATCGGACAAGAATTGTCGCGTTGGTGACTGAAAAAGGCGGCAGGACAAGCCATACTTCTATACTGGCGCGGGCTTTGGGTATTCCGGCGGTTGTCGGCGTACCGGGAATTTTAGAGGCCTGCGGTGGAAATAATGTGCCGATTATCGTCGATGCCGATAATAGTTTGGTTATCGTAAATCCTAATCAAGAACAGCGCACAGCATATGAGCAAAAGATTGAAATTTTGGCCGAAGAGAAAGACGCTCTACAGGAAAATGCTCACCAGCCCGCTGTTACACTTGACGGAAAAAGAATCGGCTTATGGGCCAATATCGGCAATGCCGATGAAGTTGCCGCGGCATTGGCCAATGGAGCAGAAGGGATTGGACTGTTCCGGACCGAATTTTTATACATGGATAGAATGGAACTACCTTCCGAAGCAGAGCAGGAAAATGTCTACCGCCAAGTGCTAACTGCCATGGAAGGGCGGCCGGTTGTTATTCGAACTCTGGATCTGGGCGCGGATAAAAAGTTGCCGTATATGCCGCTCGAGCAGGAAGAAAATCCGGCAATGGGCTGCCGGGCCATTCGTTTTTGTCTTAAGGAAAAAGAGTTGTTGAAAATTCAGTTAAGAGCGTTGCTGAGGGCATCCGGCAGCGGCAACCTTTGGATCATGTTTCCCATGATCGCTGTTTTGGAAGAACTTTGGGCTGCTAAAGATTTGTTGCGCCAGGTTCGTCAGGAGTTAATCCGGGATGGGGTTGCTATTGCCGAAAATGTTCGCCTGGGAATGATGATTGAAGTGCCTGCTGCGGCCATTAATGCTGATTTATTTGCCGGAGAGGTCGATTTTTTTAGTATTGGCAGCAATGATTTAATCCAGTATACATTTGCGGCCGACCGGCAGAACCGGGAAGTCGACTATTTATATCAACCCGTAAATCCCGCGGTTTTGCGGCTGATTGATCATACTGTGAGAGCGGCGCATTCTGCCGGAATAGCGGTAGGGATGTGTGGGGAAATGGCGGGAGACAGTAGCAATGCACAGATGCTAATTGGGCTGGGACTGGACGAACTGAGCATGGCCAGCGGCAGCCTTTTGAAAATGAAAAAGGAAATCTGTCGGAGCAGTTTCAAAGAGGCATTCAATAAGCTTACTTCGGTACTCAATTAAGAATATTTTTGCAGATTTGACTTGTCCGGAATCGAGTAAGTCTTTTCTATTTAGGTAGGTAAGATTACCAGTGGTTTACTCAGGTTCTCTATATTAGTGCAATCAGATCTATTTAAATTATACGTAGCCGAATTAATTAATTTTGCCCATGGTTCGGTATATGGTCGGAGCCTATGCGGGCTGGTTTTTAGTAAGCGGGCTTCATCTGCCGTTAGCCTTGAACGTTACCGACGGCAGCGGTTATATCGGCCATTTTGGGTCTGAACATTGGGCGGTTCGCGGGGTGCGGCCGTTTCAAAAAAAGACCAGGAGCGCCCCGTTACTGGCCACTTTGGGTATTAGCATGATCCTGGACCAGCTGGCAAAGAGCATCTTTAGCCCTTTCACTGTTCATAACCACTAAAATCATAAAGCTCACCAGGAGTACTGATGAACTTTTTGATTTTTGAATCATTTGAAATAAAATTTATAGTAATTAAT
>DNPP01000423.1:1024-12823 GCA_003501365.1 Bacillota bacterium | reverse complement strand
CCATGCCGGCGCTGCCCATTGAAACAGCTACATTATAAAAAGCGTAAATTTTGGCCCGTTCCTTGCCATCGGTCACCTCGGCCAATACCGCATCCATAAAGGGTTTAGTCATTCCGAAGCCAATTGCGAATAAAACCACACAGAGGATAGCGGCAAAAAATTGACCCGCCGGGATAGTGATAAACATTAACAAAGCTATAATCTGAGCTACGGCTCCGGCTGCCATCAGTAAAAGCCGGTTAAAATGCGCGCATCTGGGGATGACGAAAACAAATATAATAAACATCACAGCTGCATTAACTCCGCCCAGGATCGCGATCGTGGCTTTGTCAAGTTTTAGGGCTTCTGTCAGAAAAGGGGCATAATAAAGGCTTTGATAGGTCCCGATGGGCAAATAAGCGTTAAAAAGAACGCTGCAACATAAGGCGAGCAAAACTAATGGTCGCTTCGCCAAAATTTTAAGTAACCCTTCCCCTTTGGGAGCGGCTTTTCTTTGCAACGCCGCCCGGCGTTCATGCAAAATCTGTTGGCCGACCCCAGTCTCACGGTAGTAATGGTGTCGTCCCAATATCATCACACTCATACTGACAACCGCAAATTCTATTAAAATACGTTCGCCGTTAACTATACCCATTTCCCGGATCATGATTCCGGCTAGTGGTGTAAAGATACCGACACAAATGTTGACGGTATTAATCAAATTATAGGCCGTTACTTGTTCAGGGATGGTTGCATCCTCTACCACCATTAGGTTCCAAGATACTGCAGTAACTTTCGATAAACTGTTAACCACCTGGGCCAACAAAAACGCCCAAAAATTGCCGCTTATTAAATAAATAAGCAAGGAACCCGGCCAGGCTAGTAAATCAAATATTACGGTAGTCCTGCGGCGCCCCAACCTATCGGTAATCAGGCCTCCAAAGGATGCGGCAATGATACTGGCAATAAATCCAATTGAGATTAAAAAACCGATTTGCCGGTCGCTGATGGACTGGCTTTTCATATATAGACTAAGATAAAAACTATATAAAGCATAAGGGATCCCCCAAAGCGGCTCGAAAATTATCGACGTACGAGTATTGCCTTTGAGGCATTGAAAGGATCGAATAAAATTGGCGGGTTTTAATTCAACGGACACGATATACACCTCGTCTCTTTCCGATAATCTTAAATTTCAGGGATTTTTCCCGTAATTATGCGCAGTCCTTTTTGAACCAAGGCCTGCAACTCTTGACGCATCTCTTGGCTGAGATTTTGATCGGTAATCAAGGTATATTCAGGTTGGAGCAAAGTGATCCTGGCCAGAGAGCGTTGTCCGAATTTGCTGCTGTCGGCAAGAATAAAAACTTCACGGCCCGCTTCGATAATTGTTTTTTTAATCTCCGCCTCATCCAAGGAATTATCGGACAAGCCCCACTCGGGAGAGATACCGCAGGGGCCGATAAATACCTTATCTACCGTTAGCTGTTGGATAATCTTTAGGCTTTCGATACCGGAAGTATTCGTACTGATCCGATCGACCATACCTCCAATCATGAAAAGTTTGCAATCAGTACAATTCATGACATCACTCGCTATGGAAATCGAATTGGTTATAACCGTCAAGCCATAAACCTTGTTTAATAAAGGCACCATCATCGCAATGGTTGAAGAACCGTCCAGCCAGATTGTATCATCATTTTTAATCAATGTTACCGCCAGTTCTGCCAATAATGATTTTACTTCGATATTGAGTTCTTTTCGCTCCTTGTATTTTGCGGATTGGTTCACTTTATCCGGTAGAATAGCTCCGCCGTATGTGCGTTTAACCAGACCTTTTTCTTCCATCAAACGCAAATCGCGCCGGATCGAATCTTCCGAGAGTTTAAAAATTTTACTGAGTTCGATTACTTCGACCCGTCCGATTTCTTGAAGCAGCTCAAAAATCTGTTGATGCCGTTCTTCAATAAACATCCAAGGTCCCTCCCGTTCTTTCGTTTTTGTTAAAATTTATTAATGTTTATCTTTGTTGTTTCCATTTTAACCGATACCCACAAAATTGTAAAGATTTTTTTATTTTAGACACCGCTGGTTTTTATGATTGACATCCAGAATGATGATTTACTAATTTAAATCCCACTAATATTAAGCGAATTCAATTTTATTTAAAAAAACAACCAGCCAATATCAATATTGAGCTGGTTAATTTAAACCTCGATCCGGCAAGTAAATGACAATTTTTCTGCGATGGCGCAAAAAAATTGGCAGGATCGGGTTCATTGTTTGAATCCGGCAAGTTTAAATGCGGCTGAAGTTTTTGGGGTTACTTGCCGGATTCAAGTTAAAATTATTTAAGCAATTTATTTACTATATTATTACTAACAAAAAAGGGAGAAAAACCCCAGGTAAAAATCTAGGCGAAAACCGAGAGCTCTTCTCCCAAGTTTAGTTCAATAATGTAGCCCAACTAGATAACAGATTGAACATTTGCTAAAACCTAGCTTATATTTTTCTCACATTAATATTTTGTAATAGCACTGCCAATACCAATACCATACCTGTGGCTATATCACGATACGCCTGATCAATCCCCAACATAATAAGTCCATTTGATAAGATTCCAATAATAATTACACCTAAAAAAGTACCGGACATCTTGCCTTCTCCCCCGGTTAGAACTGTACCGCCTAAAACTGCTGCCGCGATGGATTCCATCGCATATGAGCCGCCAATGGAGTTTTGGGCCGCACCCATCCTGGATGATAAGATAATACCGGCAAACGCCGAGAGAATTCCACTTATGATATAAACGATAATTTGTACCTTTTCCACATTGATACCGGCAATTTTCGCCGCATCCGGATTACCGCCGATACAAAATACATGCCGACCTAAAATACTATTTGATAAGAAAAGGTGAAATATTATATATAAAACTATCAAAATTATCAATGGCAACGGTATCCCATAATACTTAGTAGTCCCCAAAAAAATAAAATTAACATTATCAACAATAATTGAATAACCTTTACTTAAGAGAATTACACCTCCCGATAACATGTAACCAGTTGCCAAAGTGGTTATTAGGGCATTAATTTTACCCTTGGTAATAAGCAAACCATTAATGGCGCCTACCAGTCCACCTGCTAACAGGCCGATAAACAGACTTTCGGCATATGGCATACCTTGCTTTCCGGTAAGAAAAGCAACCAATATGCCACAAAAAGCCGCCGTAAATCCAACCGATAAATCAAATCCTCGGGTAATAATGCATAACGTTTGGCCGATACAGACAATTCCAATTACAGAAATTGTTAACCCTACGGCGTATAAATTTTTTAAGGTTAAAAAATAAGGTGACAAACTGGAGAAGATAATAACAGTCAAAGCCAATATAATCAACATCATCCATTTATTCAGCAAGAATAGTACTCTTCTTGCTGTTGTGCCATCTAGGCCTGTTTTATTCATACTTTTCACCTCATTGCATAATTGCATTTTTTAAGATCTCTTCTTCCGTGAGAAATTTATGATTTTCCAATTCGGCATTAATCATCCCATCCCTAAAAACCAATATCCGGTCGCTAAGTGCGAGAATCTCCGGCAACTCCGACGAAATCATAATAATCGACTTTCCTTCTTCCGCCAATTTCTGAATCAGTTGATAAATCTCGGACTTTGCCCCCACATCAATACCTCTGGTAGGCTCATCAAAAATTAAGATTTCTGATTCCGCTCCCAACCACTTGGAGATGACAACTTTTTGCTGATTACCTCCACTTAGGTTTTCAGTAAACGTTTCATCAGAGGGAGTCTTTATTCTTAAAGTATCAATATACTTATTAGCCACCGTTTTTTCCTGTTGATGAATTATAAATTTAAACTTAGTAAGCGCTCTGATAAAGGGCATTGTTATGTTCCAACGTACGGCAGCCTTCAATATAAGTCCTTCTCCGTGCCTATCCTCAGTGACAAACCCTATTTTCGCCCTAACTGCATCTTGGGGTGAATTCAATTCCACTCTTTTACCATTTAAATATATTTCACCGCAGTCTTTACAATCCAATCCAAATATTGCTCGTACTGTCTCTGATCTTCCTGAACCAACAATGCCGAACATCCCTAAAATTTCACCTTTCCGGAGGAAAAAATTAATATCTCGAACCGCCTTGCCTCTAGTAAGGTTTTTTATTTCCATTGCAATCTCAGCATCGCTTTTAACAACTTTTTGTTTTTTTTCAAATAAATCGAGATTTCTGCCTACCATCATGCTGATAACTTCTGAAATATTGGTCTCTCTGATCTTCTTAGTCCCAATGTATTTGCCATCCTTTAAAATGGTCACCCGATCACAAATCCTGAAAATTTCCTTCAGCCGATGGCTCACATAAATTACGGAGATACCTTTGTTTGATAGCTCCTTGATTAGCTTGAACAGCTCTTCAGTCTCCTCTTCAGATAACGAGGACGTCGGTTCATCAAACGCCAAAATTTCTACTTTTGTCGACAAAGCTTTCATGATTTCAATAAGCTGCCGATACCCCATACTCATTGTTTCAACTTGAGTATCGACTCCCATCGATAAGGCACATTCTCCCATTTTCTCCTGCATTGCTTTAGTATCGTCTTTTAGCTTTTTCCAATCTACAAAAAATAACAGCTTTTTGGGGTATTTCGCCATAAACATATTTTCTGCAATGCTCAGTTTAGGCGCCATTTGGATCTCCTGGGGAATGATTCCAATCCCATGTTGCTTGGCATCATTGATACTTTTCAAATTCACTTCCCGGTCATTAATAAAAATTGCTCCCGAATCTCTGCGATACATCCCCATCAGTATCTTAAGCAGAGTGGATTTTCCGGCTCCATTCTCCCCGCAGATTGCATGAACCTCCCCTTTATTAAGCTCAAAATTAACATTATCCAAGGCAATTACACCGGGGAATGATTTATTTATATTGTGCATCTTAAGCACAGTGTTATTTTCCATGCTATCGGTCTCCTGCTTAAAAAATTTTTCCTTCATCTTTTATAGCAAGTTTATTGAGCCGGGGATACTACCCGGCTCTTTGCTGTTCTCATTATTTTTTTGCTTCAACTTTAAGCTTACCACCCGGGAAAAACTGCAGATAATTATCAACCGTAGCGATTGAACCGCTGACTAGTGTCATGAGCGGCATTGCTTTTTTGGCAGTTACATTATTATAAAGCATCTGAGCTGCCTTTTCGCCTTCAACATCGGGTTGTAATACAATACATATATAACTACTATTTTTCTTCTTAAACTCAGCCAATGATAGTTCATAGCCACCGAGTCCGCAGGCAAGAACATTGTTCATATTAAACTTATTCTCTTGTAAAATTTTCAAAGGGGCCAGTGCACAATCATCGTTACCACCAGTAATAATCCAATGCGTCACCTTAGGATTGGCATTAATGATGGATGAAGCAACCTGCAAATCATCATCAAACATACCATCTTTAGAACCTTGGACTACAAAATCGGAATCCTTTAGTTTAGGACATACTGCTTGTAAACCTTCCTTATATCCTTCATACCTCGGCTGAAATACCGAAACGGTTGGTACTGCTATCTGTAAAACCTTCACCACATTGCCGGCTTTAAAAAAGCCTCTTGCCATAGCCATTTTCCCTAACGCCTTTCCCCCCAAGACACCAACTTCTTTAGTGGGCATTCCAACGTGAGGAATAGGGTTTCCTGTATCATCCTTCATGTTATCATCGATTGTACACAATGCAATTCCTGCTTCTTTGCATTTCTTGGCAATTACAGGGCCCATGCCCTGATTGGTTGCACAAATAGCTAATGCATCAATATTTTGGGCGACCAGATTATCAACAGCAGCCAGGCATTGTTCGTCTTTTAGATTAGCATCAATAGCCACATATTTGACACCCATTTCTTTGCATTTTTTTTCAAGTCCCATGGATTCTTGAATAAACCATGGATGAGTCAGCATTTTACTAATATATCCAATTTTAATTTCTTTTTTAGCATCAATCATTGTTCCACCTAAAACAAGCATTCCTATCAAAATAACTGTCAAAACTCTCAAAATCCTTTTCATCCTTAAACCTCCCGTTAATATTTTGATTTAATCTTCAAGATCCTAAAAGCACTATGATTCTGAGCCTACATCCCTCCTTCCTAGTCTAGGAAGAGCTAACTCCCATAATTTGAAGCATGGTGGAATGGATTATAACATCAGATTACTTATCAATTCTTTTATTAAAAATGAAAATAGGTCTTAATTTCCATTAAACTCATGAACCGCATCAATCATTGCGATTACATTTTCAACCGGCGTCCTCGCAACTACATTATGGATACTGTTATAGACGAATCCGCCATTTTTATGAAATATTTCACACCGTTCCAACACTTCGCGTCTTACCATCTCCGGTGTCCCAAACGCCAGTGTCTTCTGGGTGTCAACACCGCCACCCCAGAATACAATCCTGTCCCCATACTTGTTTTTCAACTTTTGCGGCTCCATTCCGGCAGCGGAACATTGTACCGGATTCAGAATATCAAACCCGGCATCGATAAAGAGGTCGATAAAACTCTCCACTGCTCCACATGAATGCTTAAATGTCTTCCAGGTGGTATTTCGATGAATCCATTGATTGATTTGCTTATAATACGGTTTATATAACTCGTTAAAGGTATTTGGAGAACAAAAAGTGGAACTTTGGGTACCAAAGTCAGTCCCACAGATAAAGACCACATCCAAGCGGTTACCTACAGCTTGATAAATCCGTTTCATATTTTCAATGGCAATTTCGGTTTGTCGTGCAAAAACCTGATGAAGGTAATCTTGTCTCATTGTAACCGATATATACCATTCTTCAATATCTCTGATTCCTTTTGGGTGCTTAAGAAAAGGGGCTGAAACAAGCGCAATATCACCAAGGGCCGTTCCGGGGATACTTCCAAATTTGGCCCGTCCAGTAGATTCTAATTCACCTAATTGTTGAGATAAATACTGCAAATCTAAATCTGAAACAGTTGTAAATTCCTCAAGATTATCAGCCGAATTTAAGTTATCATCATCGATAGGTTCCTGACGGACGATATTGTCGAAAAAATAACCATTATGGGGCATCTTACCACTGGGCGGCACAGTCATATCGCCTTCAGGGTAAATATAAGTGTTACCTTGTTCATCTTTACTAGTATTAAATTTACCAGGAACCAGGACCTCTAACCCGTCATCCATTTTGAATATTTTCCAATCTTCAGCAGGGAATCCGAACAAAGTGTTACGTCCCGCAATCAAATCAACGTCAACACCGATGGCTTGTTTTAAATCCTCATCAAATAATCCTAGCATCTGATAACATTCCCAAACTTTTACTAATCGTTTCTCTAATCCATAATAATCTCGTAGCTTGGCCACAAGACTCACATGCATTCCGGTTTGGCCACCCCCGCCAAAATCAATTGGTATTTTATCCGGCTCTTTGTGATTCAAACTCAGAACAACCTTCTCTTGACTAGTCATAATCGTCACTCCTTTATTGTTATAAAAATTCATGACATATGAAATACGACATCCGTATGTCTAATTAAAAATATTTTATTCTTCATATAGCATTTTTAGGTATTCTGCTTTTTCGTTTAACTCTGCTTCAATACTAACATTTTCAAAAAATATTTTTTCTACCGCATTGATACAAAAGCGCATTGCTTTTTCAAACATTTCATTCTGAGCGTTGATAGCTCTCGCATTTTCTAATTGTAATTTAAAAGTATTGAAAAAATTAGAATTATAATTATGGGTTTTTAGATGTTGCATATTATTAGGCAAATGACCGGTTTTTGAAAAATAATAATAACTTAGTTCGGCATCATTAGTAACTGCATCAATAAATTTTCCGGCTTGTATCTTTTTCCCGCTTTGAGTACAAATCGCCAAAGCATGATTGTAGTTCCAGGAATAGGATTTTGAACTTATACTAATAGGATTTAAAACAACTTCAAAATTAGTTTCAAAATCATTTTTAGTGATCTCTTCTAATTGGTATTTAATCCAGGGTCCATCAATCATAAAGGCAATATCGCCTTTTGCAAAACGGTTTCGAATCGTGAATATATCCGACCTAAAAACATTACAACTATTTACAAATTTCTTTAGCCATTCAAATGCTTTTATATTTTCTTTGGAATTCAAGATAACATTTCCTTGCATGTCCACAAAGCCGCCCCGGAAAGCTAATAGAAACGGGATCATTCGCAGAAAATCCGTTTCTTCATTGGAAATACACATCCCAAAGCAATATTTATCTTGGCTTTGGTAAAAATGGTCCACCCGTTGACACAGTTCAGTAAAAGTATCGATTGATATCGGTTGTTGAATTTGAGTTACTCCAGCTTTTGCTAATACCTCTCGATTGGCAATGATCGCGAGGGGACATAGCCCCCAAGCAACCGAATATAATCTATCTTTATAAATACCACCTAACAAATCTTTCTCAAAACTACGACTGGTCAAATTCTCCCGACTCAATATCTCTTCCAATGGAGTGAAAGCTCCCATCGAAGCTAAATAACTTGTCCAGTGAGAAACGATTTGCACTACGTCGGGAGCGCTGCCTTGGGAGATCAAATTAACCAAATCTTTCCGTGCTTTCGAGTAGGTGGTTGGAATAATTTCTACTTGAATCGTAGAATATTTTTTATGAAATAGATCAATCAAATCTTCTAATATTATTTGTCCTTGTTTAGTCTCTGGCAGCCAACTCATAAAATTAATGACGTTTTTTTTGGTAGTAACAAAGGTACCTTTGCCTCTTTTAATTACTAGAACACCCTCATCTACAAGTAAAGCGATTGCTTGACGAATTGTGGAAATGCTTGTTCCAAAATCCTGTGCTAACTTAGGTTCACTGGGAATGGAATCTCCCGGTATGTATTGACCATCTACAATTTTTTTTAATAAGGCTTCCTTAACTTGTATATATAACGGATTGGAAGTAACCATTTTATCTCCAGCCAATCATTGATTTCTGGTGATCATCATTCATTTACTTTATGGCATCTAATACGACATTCGTATGTCGTTATTCTAACATTTAAACAAAATAGTGTCAATTATTAAAAATGATAATTTATGCCTATGCCGCTAGTTCCATATACTTATAATTGGACGCAGCTAAAAATAACGTGGGTTGGTTAGACTCACAAGTTTGGATACAGATTATAATTCAGTTATTAAAATGAGGGCTAACCCAGGGAAAAGCCAGTTAGCTCTCACAAAACCTGAAGAATAAATTATTTCATCAATCCAACTTTACCCAGGATAGCCTGTAAATCCTCATCCGGATTGGTAATCGGCAGTAAATTGAAGTTCTGCTTGAGTGTCTCGTATACCGCCGGTGTGATAAAAGCGGGCATGCTGGGGCCGATCCGGATATTCTTAATACCAAGGTGCAATAAAGACAACAAAATACTTACCGCCTTCTGTTCATACCAGGACAGGATCAATGAAAGCGGCAAATGATTTACATCCGTCTGGAATATGTTTGCCAAAGCCTCCGCAATTTTGATCGCGGAATAGGCGTCATTGCATTGGCCAACGTCCAAGAGTCTGGGGATTCCTTCAATGGTTCCGAATTCCAACTTATTAAAACGGTATTTGCCACAGGCCAAAGTCAGAATAATACAATCGTCAGGGACTTTCTGAGCCAGCTCCGTAAAGTAGCTTCGGCCCGACTTCACTCCATCGCAACCTCCAATCAGGAAGAAATGTCTGATCTTGCCTGCCTTAACAGCGCTGACAATTTTATCGGCCGCATTTAAAACGGCGTTTCTACCAAAGCCGACTGTGATATATTTTTCAGGTTCATCGCCACTAAAGCCGGGCGCTTGTATAGCGGCCTCAATCACCGGCCCGAAATTATGATTTTCAACATGTTTGACGCCGGGCCAGGCTACCAGTCCGGTGGTAAAAATGCGCCCCTGATAGCTTTCAGCGGGCTTTTGAATACAATTGGTGGTCATCAAAATAGCGCCGGGAAACTTATCAAACTCTTCCTTCTGATTTTGCCAGGCGCCGCCATAGTTGCCAAGCAGATGAGGGTGCTTTTTCAAATTCGGATAACCGTGAGCCGGTAACATTTCGCCGTGAGTATAAATATTGATGCCTTTTCCGGCGGTCTGCTCCAAAAGTTCAGCCAGGTCTTTCAAATCGTGACCGGAGATTAAAATCGCTTTGCCCTTGACCGGGGTGATCCGGACCTTGGTTGGCGCAGGATGTCCATATGTACTCGTATTAGCCCCATCCAACAGCTCCATCACCCGGAGATTTACTTCGCCGACCTTGAGTGCCATTCCAACCAGTTCATCCATGGTAAATTGGGGTTTAGCCAAAAAAGCCATCCCTTGATGGAAAAAGGCATATACTTGGTCGTCTTCTACTCCTAAGATCCGGGCATGTTCCACATAAGCCGCCATACCTTTAATCCCAAAAGCGACCATGTTCAATAAGCCGGCGATATCCGGGCCCAACTTTTCAATATTCTCTTGATAACCGACCGCCTCCCCTTGGCTTATCAATTGAGCCAAATCATTTACAGGCCGCCACGTGGCTGGACCATTCAGCTGTTCCGGTTTTTGACCTGCTTTTTGGGTCGCTTCAATATAACTTCGCTCAGCTTTCTCGATAAGTTCGCCCGCTTTTACCAATAAAGAACGTAACCGTTCCGGATCAAAATTTACATTGGTCACGGTTGAAAACAAAGCTTTGACAATAAAGACGTCGCTCTCATGGTCTTTAACCCCCAATCTGCGGTTTCTGAGGGCATACATCGCTATCCCCTTCACGGCGTAAACCAATAAATCCTGTAAAGCCGCAGTATTGTGATCCTTTCCGCAGACACCCGCCGCAGTACATCCGGTTCCTTTAGCAGTCTGTTCACACTGATTACAAAACAATTTTTCTCCTCCTTTGAGTTCTTTGCTAACCCAGTTTACTATTCGCTATTATTATTCCATCATCGCTCATATATTTAACCTCGATCCGGCAAGTAAGTGACAATTTTTCTGCAATGGCGCAGAAAAATTGGCCGGATCGGCTTCATTGTTTGAATCCGGCAAGTTTAAATTCGACTGAGGTTTTTGGGGTTACTTGCCGGATTCAAGTTTAATCATGCTCTGAAAACGAAAACCGACGCTAAAGAATCATTGCGCCGGTTTTCGTGTAAAAAAATTAAATTATAATTTCATCCAAAGTTATCGCATATACATCTTTTGATAATACTCTTCCAGCATCCGCCGGACCGCAAAAATTTCTCTGGTGCTGCGGATGCTTTCCCGCATCATCCAAGTCCATTTTTCCCGGTCTTGATAATACGTTGGAATTACTTCCTCCCGCAATACCCGGTAAAGTGCCCGGAGATCATGAGAGTCCTGTTCATATTCGGAATGGCTTTCAAAACCATCTCCAAACTGCCAGCCATTGATGCCGTGCTTACAAGCTTCCGGCCACCAACCATCTAAAATACTAAGGTTTAGAACCCCATTCATAGCTGCCTTCATACCGGAAGTACCACTGGCCTCTTTGGGCCTGCGAGGGTTGTTCAGCCAGATATCCGAGCCTCCGGTTAACATTTTGCCAATTGTCATATCATAGTTTTCTAAAAATACCACTGAGCCCGGATAATTCTGGGACATCTGCACCAAATTCTCAACCGTCTTTTTACCGCCGTCATCAAGCGGATGCGCCTTTCCGGAGAAGACGATTTGGATTTTGCGATTTTCGAGTAACGGAGCGATCACTTCCGGCTGGCTAAAGATAA
>DNPP01000423.1:0-656 GCA_003501365.1 Bacillota bacterium | reverse complement strand
ATCAAACGCCGTTTATTTACCAGATGCCTATTCCATAAATCGCCTTCCCCATCGGCAGCCTTGAGCATCTCAGGATCCACCCAGGTTGGAATATGAATGGCATTGGTGATTCCGATTATCTGCGAACATCCGGAGAAATCGCACCACATTTTATTGGCAGTTTGACAGTGTAATTCTGCCACCGCATTGGTGATCCGGGATAAACGCAAAGCAGCTACGGTCATGTTAAACGGATTACCGCCAATCTCCGTTAATTGCTCCCCCGATAATCCATTATTGGCCCCCATATACATCAGCCGATCAAGATCATGCGATTCATTCCCTTCAACAATCGGGGTATGAGTGGTAAAGACGATTTGCTCACGTACCGCCGCTAAGGCAGCACCGTAGGGCATACCCCACTCCAACTTCTCCCGGATCAACTCCAACCCGGCAAATACCGCATGGCCTTCGTTAAAATGATAGACATCCGCTGCAATTCCCAATGCCCGTAAAGCCTTTACTCCGCCTATCCCCAAGACCATTTCCTGAGCGATCCGTTCTTCGCCAAACCACCCGTATAGTTGGCCGGTGATCCATGCGTCCTGGTTTTCAGGCAGGTCGGTATCAAGTAAGTAGAGTGGAGCATTACCGAACTTGTCCACTAACCAAACCTT
>DNPP01000475.1:5006-7783 GCA_003501365.1 Bacillota bacterium | reverse complement strand
TGGTAACAAAGTTTGTTTTTCGCTCTTGAAGAATATTTTCAGAAAAGATATAATGACAACAATAATTTGATTTGATAAAGAAAAGGAGACTGGCAAATGAGCGATAGGGTTTTCAATTTTAATCCCGGACCGGCGACCTTGCCGTTACCCGTTATTTCGGAAGCGCAACGGGAGTTACATAACTTTAAAAATACCGGCATGTCTATCCTAGAGGTTAGCCATCGCGCTAAGGAATACGAAGAAGTTCAAACCGAGACCGAAAATTTATTGAAAGAGTTGTTGGGCGCTCCCAGTGATTATCGGGTATTGTTTATGGGCGGCGGCGCCAGTTCCCAGTTTGCTTTTATCCCGTTAAACTTTTTAACCCCGGGAGCGCAGGCCGATTACATTTTGTCCGGCAGTTTTGCACAGAAGGCTTACGAGGAGGCTTCCCGGATCGGCAAGGTGAACATTGCCGCCACTACCAAAGGGACAAATTATGATCGGGTGCCTGCTTTGGATGAGATTAAACTGAGTGCGAATCCGGCTTATGTGCATCTGACTTCGAATAATACGATTTACGGTACTCAGTGGCAGAAGTTTCCTGAGTTCAACGATACTCCGTTAGTTGCCGATATGTCCAGTGATATTTTGGCCCGGCCGATTGACGCTTCCAAGTTTGACCTGATTTATGCCGGCGCCCAGAAGAACTTGGGTCCGGCCGGAGTGACTGTTGTGTTATTAAACCCGGAGTTGCTGGCTAAAGCCAATACGAATTTGCCGGTGATCTTCCAATACGGTACTTTTGTAAAGAATAATTCTTTATATAATACCCCGCCGACTTTCGCGATCTATATTATCAACCTAGTCTTGAAATGGCTTAAGAATAACGGGGGTGTACCGGCTATCGCCGAGCGGAACAAAGAAAAAGCGGGTTTAATCTATAAGACTATCGATAATAGCGACGGTTTCTATAAAGGGCATGCCCAAAAAGACAGCCGTTCATTGATGAATATCACCTTCCGGTTACCCAGTGAAGAATTGGAGACTGCTTTCGCCGGCGAGGCTAAGAAAGCCGGTTTGGTGGGTTTGAAAGGTCACCGTTCGGTGGGCGGGATGAGGGCCTCGATATACAATGCCATGCCGGTTGAAGGTTGCAAAACATTGGCTGAGTTTATGAAGGATTTTCAGAAGAAGAACGGCTAAAACAGGCACTCATTTGTTATTTCGTTCGTAAAGATAACGCGGGGATTGTCTACGACAATCCCCGCGTTATCTTATCCTAAGTTGCTTTCAATAAAATGTCTTTGCAATATAGGAGAATACAATAATGAAAATTTTCGACCTCCCTTTTACGAGCATTGACTGGAGTACGATTGTTGCGACTGAACATACCGGAATTAATGGTTTCGCATATTGGCGCACCTTTGAGATGGGAAACATTCGGGTAAGAATGGTTGAATATTCTCCGGGTTATCTTGCCGATCATTGGTGCAGTAAAGGCCATGTGCTTTTGGTCTTGGAGGGAGAATTGACTGCCGAACTTCAGGATGGCAGGAAATATACGCTTACATCGGGAATGAGTTATCAAGTGGCCGATGATATGAATCCCCATCGTTCGTTTACTGAAAAAGGGGCCAAATTATTTATTGTAGATTAAGGAGTAATACGCTATGGCACTACCTAAGCATTACAAACTAATCGCTTGTGAAATTATGTTTCGGGAGATCTGTTACTGTGCTGCCAAGTCCCGCAACATTGTCGATATTCAATTTATGCCCAAAGGGCTGCATGATCTCGGTGAGACTAAGATGAAGGCGGAGTTGCAGAGCGTGATTGGTCAAGTCGACACTACGAAGTACGATGCGATTTTATTGGGCTATGGTCTTTGCAACAACGGAATTCGTGGTCTGCACGCCGGACTGACGATGGTCATTCCACGGGCCCATGACTGTATTACCTTACTGGTTGGTTCCAAAGAAAAATATATTGATTATTTTGAGAAAAATCCCGGTACTTTTTTTAAATCACCGGGTTGGGTTGAACGGGATGTCAGTCCCAATGATTCGGAACAAAGTGTCACTTCTCAGCTCGGGATGAATAAAACCTATCAGGAGTATTTGGAGAAATATGGTGAAGAGAATGCCAGGTATTTAATGGAGGCTTTGGGGGATTGGTTGAAAAATTATAAAAAATTGACTTATATTGATACTCAAATCGGAGATTTCTCGGAATATAAGGAACTAACCCGCAGCCAGGCAAAGGAAAAAGGATGGGAATATGAAGAATTAGCGGGTAACGTGAATATACTAGCCCGATTATTAAATGGGGAATGGGATGACAGGGATTTCTTAGTGCTGCCTCCCCATAAACAAATCCAGGCGGTCTATGATCGGGAGGAAATTATCAAGTATGAATAGAGAATTCAAACAAATATTCTCAGCCTATCCGTATCAAAATAATAACGGATTGACAGGTATTCGATACTGTCCATATTGCGGCTGTAAATATGAACTTCGCCAGGAATCCGGTAGGATGCGACCGGTCTGCCTGAAATGCGGGAAAACCTATTATAAAAATCCCAGTCCGGGAGTAGCGGTTTTAATTGTAGAGGACCAGCAGGTGCTACTCTGTAAACGGGCGCCGGGAAATTTCCAGAGCGGCAAATGGTGTTTACCCTGTGGGTTTATTGAGTATGAAGAAGACTTTTTGACTGCCGCCCGTCGGGAAGTCAAAGAAGAGACCGGACTGGAAGTGACGCTTAAAGCGATCATTAATGTGGCGAGTAATTTTCTTTC
>DNPP01000475.1:0-4678 GCA_003501365.1 Bacillota bacterium | reverse complement strand
GCCGGAGACGATATTGAAGAATTGGGGTGGTCCCCAATTACGGGACCGCTACCGGAAATGGCATTTGAGGCGGATATCATGATTATTCGGCAGTTTTATGAAAAGAGGCCGCTAGGCATTTCGGTTGAATAATTGCTATTTACTTCGCTTGACTTCCAGGATCACAACATCCGATTGCGGTACATTGCGATAGATACCGACAGTGGTGGTTGGGACCTTGGCGATCTTGTCCACTACGTCCATACCCTTGACCACTTTGCCGAATACACAATACCCATAATTGGCGGCAACATCGTCTTTATGGTTTAAATAGGCGTTATCGACTAAATTAATGTAAAACTGGGAAGAGGCGCTGTTAATCGACTGATTACGCGCCATTGCGATGGTCCCCCGCAGATTGGCAAGACCGTTACCGGCTTCATTTTTGATCGGGGGTTGGGTTGCTTTTTCAACCATGCCTTTGCCCAATCCGCCGCCCTGAATCATGAACCCCGGGATTACCCGGTGAAATATCGTATTGTTATAGAAATTGTTATCAATGTATTGAACAAAGTTATTGACCGTGATCGGCGCTTTGGCGGAGTAAAGTTCGATCTCGATAGTACCGATCGAAGTGACCATGGTGACTCGGATGTTTTTGGTCAAATCGAGCGGAGGGGTATTGATCGCGGTTTCAGCATTAGCAAAAGATATCGCGAGGAGCAAAATGGTGGCTATCGCATAACAAGTGACCGACCAGCGTTTTTTTCTGGAAGCAAGATTGAAATAGTTCATCGTTATCCCTTCGGTTATCCCCGGTTATCAACCGTTATTTTTATTTTTCAAGTCGCCATAAATGTACCATAGCTTATTTGGGGTGTCAATAATTGAATCGAGTAAAAGAATAATTCACTTAATCAATTTCGCAAAAGGGCCGATATAGTAATTAAGAACTTATAGCGATCAACATGATCAAGGATTGATCAAATAATTTCAAAGGAGTGAAGTTTGATGGAACAGCAAGTGATTATCAATGTTGCTGGAAGAATCGGTCAGATCATTGCTAGCATGGCCTATGACGGGGAATTGCTTTACCAATTTATCCGGGAGGCTTTAAATTCCAAAAGAACAGTAACCCTTGATTTTGAGGATATCGACTTGGTTTCATTCTCTTTTCTTAATGCTTGTATCGGCCGGTTATATAACCAATACGACCAACAATTTCTGGCTGAAAATTTACGAATTGAGAATCTGAATCCAGTCGGCGAGGCTGCTTTAAAACGGATGCAACTTGGTCATTCATAAGTGGATGCGGTTGTCCGAGAAACACTTTAAAACTAAAAAATATACAATATTGGCATTTCCGAATGAAGAAATTGCATATATTGTATATTTCCTATTTTAGGGCTTACTATGGCATATCCTTTATAGCATTTAAATCAAATCAATTTAAGATAATACTTGGCCAAATATTCCGCTGTTTGGAGCGCGCCTTTGGCGGCGCCCAATTTTGTGTTGTGGGCGAGACAAACATATTTAATGCCGTTCGCAAAGAGTGGGTCTTTACGAATCCGGCCAACCGTAACAGTCATGCCACCGCCTCTTTCCCGATCAACCCGGGGCTGCGGCCGAAAGGGATCATCGGTTACTTCAATCAGATGTTTGGGTGAGCTCGGTAAAGCTAAAGCGCAAAATTCCCGGCCGAAGTCCTTCATCACTTCTTTGACTTCATCCGGAGTACAGGGCTTTTCAGTTTGGACGAAAGCGCTGACCAGATGACCATCGAGTACCGGGACCCGGGTACAAGTAGCGGAAATTCCAAAGGGCGCTGCAACAATAGCGTCACCCACAAATTTTCCTAGAATTTTTTGGGGCTCGGTTTCTACCTTGGGTTCTTCACCGGGAATATAGGGAACTACATTTTCGGTCATATCCATGGCGGATAATCCCGGAGTACGTCCCGCTCCCGACATGGCTTGCTGGGAAACCATAATTACTTGTTTGACACCATATTTATCTAAAACCGGTTTTAATGAAACCACTAAACCGGAAATAGTACAATTGGATTTTGGGGCGATGAAACCTTTCCAATCGCGCTTTTTACGTTGAATATCCAACAATTGGGCTTGTTCCATATTCACTCCGCCAATCAGGATCGGAGTGTCCTCTTCATAACGAAATGCCGATGCCGTACTGATTACCGGAGTGGTTTTAGCGTATTTCGGTTCCAGCTCTTTGGCAGCCGAGGTATCGACAGTTGAAAAGATCATATCCACAGTAGTAGGATCAAATAGAGCGGCGTCTTCAACCACCATCTCGGCAATTTCCTCCGGCATGTCCTCGGGACACCACCATTTGGAAGCGCCGTTGGCATCCTTTAAGGCATCGCGATATTTCTTGCCGGCAGAACGTTCCGATGCTGCCAGTTTAGTAATTTTAAACCAGGGATGATTAATTAAACTGACAATTGCTTGCTGACCGACGATACCGGTGGCGCCAACTAGGGCTATTTTTATCATTGTCAAACCCCCAATCAAATCTAAAAATTATTAATGATTATACACTTTACCGGGGCTAAAATAAAGAGCGAATTGCAGTTTTCGCTAAAAATTTACAAACTCTTGTAAGCGTAAAGCGATTTTCCACGGAAACGGCGATTCAGCCCTATTCTAAAGTTGTGAGTCATTTTTACCGATATATCATTAATATCTGGATTAATAAAAAATGGAGCGATGGGTTTGAGTAAAATACGACTATTGCTAGGTATTATTACTGCTGTAACGGCACTGCTCATCAGTATTCCACCTATTCAAGGGGCTGAAAATCAACTGGCAAGCAGTGTAACTACTTTGGCCGGGACTATAACCAGACAGTTTGGGGTAACTGAAGCGACGGTCGCGGCAGTTGACGGTGATAATATCTATCTAAATGTAGGGAAAAAACAATATATCAAAGCAGGAACTTTGTATGAAATTATTGCTGAAGGCCGCCCCTTTAATGACCCGGCAAAACGCAACAAATTGGGACTTTTGGAATCCCATGTGGCTGATATCAAAATTATCGCAGTCAGGAACGGTTATGCCATCGGGCAAATGGTCAATCAATTGCCGGATATCACCCCGATCCCGATTAAGGCAGGACAAAAAGCAATTGAAAAGGCCCAAAAGTTCTCCATCGCCGTGGTCCAGTTTGAATATTTAAATTCCAAGGATATCATAACGCCGAGGGTGGCTCAGGAATTGATGATTAATGAATTAATTAACACCGGTCGGTTTGTGGTTGTGGAGAGCGCAACTACGAATAAGGTCGTGAATCAATTGCTGGCAACTAATACACCGGCAGCTGCTACAACCCCGCCCGGTCCGGATACGATAGGTACTGTCCAATTTACTCGTAATCTCGGCAAGATGGTGGGGGTTGATTATATTATGTATGGACAATTAACGGATTTGCCCGGTTTTATGGAATTGCAATGCCGGGTTCATGATGCACAAACTGGGACGGGAATAGCCGCGGGAAGCATTCAAATCATTCCGCCGGTTGTTCAGCCGCCCCGGATGGATTAGCAATTTTTTAACAATTTAGTATTTTAAAATTATAGTCAACCTAATTGGCAGGATAATATTACCATATGTCGAATTGACTCTCATCTATTAATTATAGGTGGGAATTTTTTTGAGAAAAGTTTATCTTTGTTGCCTGACCTCATTTTTGCTCCTGCTTTATGTCTGCTGGTGGAGCTGGAACGAGAGCGGAATACCGAGTGATCACCCCAAAAATGTTGAGACAGTATTTAATACTGGAATCCCCTATACAACCGTAAATTTGGCGGCGGTTGGAGATCTAGTAATGCATATGCCGATTGTTCATTCGGCATTGAATGTAAATAACGGCAGCTATGATTTTCGGCCTATTTTCGCAGAGGTAAGAGCAAGTATCAACCAGGCCGATTTGGCAGTGGGGGTTCTTGAGACCCAATTGGCAGTGACAGACAGCAATTATAGCGGTTATCCGGCATTCAGGAGTCCGGCGTCGATTGCCGATGCCTTGAAGTGGACCGGCATAAAATTAGTCTTTACAGCCCATAATCATTCTTTCGATGAGGGGGCCGGCGGACTAAAAGACACATTATGTTATTTGGAGTCGATTAACTTGCCTTATGTGGGATGCCGTTATGACCCGAACCAAAAACGGTACTATATTATTGATTGCAAAGGGATCAGACTGGCCTTTTTGGCATATACCACTGCCATCAATGGTCTTTCGCTTCCGGCCGGTCAAGAGTGGATGGTAAATCTTTATGACCGCTCAAAAATCCTTGAGGATATCCGTGAAGCGAATGCCGATGGGGCAGACTGTATCATTATGGCGCTGCATGGTGGAATCGAATACCAAAGAACACCCTCTAAAGAACAACAGAAAATGGTGGACTGGTTGATTAAATCAGGCGTGGACATTGTGCTGGGCAGTCATGTACATGTGGTTCAACCTATTGAAACCAAAAGCATGATGGATGCGGGAGACGGTCAATTAAGGGATTGTTTTATTGCGTATTCATTAGGTAATTTTCTCTCCAACCAACGGTGGCGTTATAGTGATTATGGTTTATTAGTCAATTTGACCCTAGAAAAGAAGCTTGGGCGGTCGGGAGTCAGAATTACTCAGCACAGCTATGAACCGCTTTGGGTTTACCGTTACA
>DNPP01000478.1:7277-11047 GCA_003501365.1 Bacillota bacterium | reverse complement strand
ATTGAAAACCCTACCGCTCATTTGACAGTCTCCTCTTCATTATCAAATCAAATTATTGTTGTCATTATATCTTTTCTGCAAATATTCTTCAAGAGCGAAAAACAAGCTTTGTTACCAGAGGCACGGAGACACAGAAACTAAATCTTATTTTCGTCATTTCGATTGCTCAGAAAAGCCGGGGCGATGACTACCTACTAAAGCGTCTCTGCAAAAGCCCGCACTGGGATTGCCGCTGTTTTCTCGGCTTTCCAGGGAACAGCGTAAAACATAAATTTCTTGCCGTACAGATGTTCTAAAGCGGTCAAGTTTTCCACAATTAATATTTCATGTTTTAAAAACATTGAATGAGCCGGTCGCTTAGGATCTTTGGCATTATCGATATTAATTGTATCGACTCCTACCAACTTTACTTCCATACTGACCAAATATTGAATCAGCTCTTCTAAAATAAACGGATAGGCATAATATTGTTCGCTACCCCAGTAACGGTCCCAGCCAAAGTTTAACAGGATTGCCTTTCCTTTAAGATCCATTCCTTTAGGGATCACTTCAATACCTACCGGTTCAAATTCCCCTTTACCGCGTAAATCAATAACTTCTCCCGGCAGAATCGTTTCTTCAATCCGAAGTTCACTGATATCCCTACCTTCCGGATAGCGATGATAGGGTGAATCCAGATACGTTCCAATCGAAGTCTGAAAGGACATTTCGGTAATTTCAAAAGCGGCCTTGCCATGGTAATTCGGCAATGATTGTTGATGTGTCATAAATGGCCGGACCTTCGCGCTATATTGAACGACCGTCCCATCCTCACTCTTCATGCGAAACCCCGGCATGTTATCTTTAAATGTATGGCTGAGATCAATATATTTCATATCCCCGATCCTTTCCATGTTTCCATATCCCTTTCAAATATCTACTCTTCGCGCTTGTCTTGAAAATTCCTGTTTAATCATATTAAAAAATTTCTCTGTGTCTCAGTGTCTCTGTGGCAAAAAAATAGGCCACAGAGGCACTGAGACACAGAGGTTAAAGACGGCTTTCAAAGACCGAATACTTTTTGAGGTCGTAACATAAGCTAGTAAACACTATCTACAATCGATCTAATCGAATATTTTTTCAACGGAGGACCGTATGAATAAAACCGTTGCCGATCTTATCCTGGAACAATTGGCCGAGTATGGTGTTAAATTTATCTTTGGAGTCCTTGGGGATGCGATCTTTCCAATTGCCGATGCTTTAGCCAGACAGGAACGTATCCGCTATATTCCGGCTACCATTGAAACAGCCGCCTCTTTTATGGCAAGCTATTCCGCTAAACTTCTGGGAAGTCTGGCGGTATGTATCGCCAGTGCCGGACCGGGGGCTGTCAATCTTGCTAACGGTATTGCCGATGCTTATCTGGATAATGTTCCGATCCTGAGTATCACCGGTCAGGTAACCAGCGACAAACTGGGGACCGACTATAAGCAATATATCAACCAGACCCAATTTTTTGAGGCCATCACCGGGAAATCCCGCTTATGCACCCATCCCAAGACCGCCATCCCAATTTTAACCGGACTTATCAACCATGCGCTTACCCTGGGAACCTCTGTTCACATGGAGATCCCTCAGGATATTTTGGCACTGCCAACCAGCGAGACTATCCTGCCAAAGGCCCACCTCATGACCGATTTGGCGGGCACTCGATTATTATATGGCCGGATAAATGAGGCGTTAGAAATCATGAAAAGTTCCAGACAACCCTTGTTAATAATTGGCAAACAAGCTTGCCAATCAGCCCCCATTTTAGCCACTTTCGCCAAATCGTTCGGGGCTGCAATCGTAGTGAGCAGGGAATGTAAAGGAGTGCTGCCGGATGAAAGCTCCCAGTTAATCGGAGGGGTTGGTGAGGCTTTTATTCCGGATTGCTTTTTACAAAGCGATTGTATATTGCTTTTTGGAGAGGCCGTTTATGAAGAAAGATTTATCCCGGAGAATACCAAAGTAATTCAGATCCGGAATACCATCCCCTCCGGTTCCGAAAAGCACCTCGAGATCACCGGTGATTACGATCAAATCCTGCGGGAGATCCGTGCTGGTTTTCCAAATTTCATCGTCCGGGATGAATGGCGCGCATCCATTGAAGAGGCCTATCGGCAAAGAATAACAGCCGCCGTTAGTATCAACGACCCCAAGCATCCATTGCGATTCTTCAACGCCCTAAGTCGGACGCTCGATGATAATGCCGTCATCACCCTGGATGTCGGAGAATTTGTTTACTGGTTTGATTATGGCTTTTTGGCTAAACATCAGCAGGTTGTGTTATCGACCAACTGGCGTAGCATGGGTGCTGCCATCCCAGCCGGAATCGCCGCCTGCCTGCAAAGCCCGGGAAAACAAGTTGTTTCAATAGTGGGCGACGGCGGCTTTCTGATGTCGCTCTCTGAATTAGCAACGGTTATGCGTTATCGGTTGCCGCTCACCATCCTCATTTTAAACAACCAATGTTATGGCCTGGAAGTACAAAAAATGGTCAAAGAAAAATATGAACCTTTTGGAACCGATCTGCCGACGCCGGATTATATAAAGTTAGCCGAAGCCTTTCAAATGAATGGTTATCATATTAGCGACCCCTCAAACGAAAAAGAACTTGAGCTTGCTCTCAAAAATCCACCGGCATTAGTAGCAGTGGATACTACCAATGCTTTTTTGCCTTATCTGTAATTAAAATAACTTATCTTATTACACTGTGATCCACCCGCCTTTCAGGGGCACGAAAGAAAGAAAATTAAGCCGGGGTAGGCGGTACGACTTAGGCTTGCTTGCCAACCTCTAGGTGCATATATTTTTGTAAATAAAAAAAGCGGCGTAATCGTTTTAGCCGCTTTTTTTATTTACTATTTGGAGAAATTATCAAATTGCTTCCCAACTTACCTCGCCATATCGGCAAGAATATGCCAAGCTTCGTCCACGTAGGCGTCTTTACTGATCTGCTTAAGCCACTCTTTATTCTTTTGATAATTAGGGTTGGTCGGGTTCTCTTTATCTACTTTAGGTCTTACAATTCGAATATAAGAAGGCTCATCAACCGGCAGATTTTGAAGCTGATCGGCCTCTTCCTTCAAAAACTTCTGTTTTGCAAGAAAACTGCTAAACCGCAAGGATTCTTTGGAATCTTCCTTTTGCTTCCGAAGTCTGGCGATATCCTCAACAATTAGTTTAAACGCCTTACTAGCCTTAACGCGGCTGGCACTATTCTTTTTTACTAAATCAAGATTATATTTTTCGGAAGTCCATCGCTTATATGAAACCGGACTGGTAGTATCCCACGGCAAAGAGTAATCCATGGTCTTCTCTTGAATCCCAAGATAACTATAGAGGTCAGGTAAAGAAATATCGGCAGTAACGCCCTTCCATTGGGTGGACCCGCCACTAACCCGATAGAATTTTTTAATGGTCAGCCGCAGTGAACCTGAAGGTTTTACCCCTGCAAGTTGGCGTGGCAAATACTGATCCAGATCGGCCACGATTTGTACCGTCCCCTTACCGAAGGTACTAGGCCCTCCTACGATAACCGCCCGTCCGTAATCCTGCAAGGCTGCTGCCAAAATCTCGGATGCTGAAGCGCTAAGTGAGTTGACTAATACTACTAAGGGACCCTGATAAACGACGCGCGGGTCATTATCCGACAAGACATCGGTCCTGCCGGCGCCATCCTTGATCTGAACCACCGGACCTTTTTTAATAAAGAGCCCGGACATACTTACGGCATCATCCAATATACC
>DNPP01000478.1:0-6946 GCA_003501365.1 Bacillota bacterium | reverse complement strand
AATTCAGCCCGCACATCGTCCGCCGAATTACGGGAGTTTGTTTTATAATCACGATAAAACGAAGGTAAATAAACGTATCCATATTTCTTTGCGGTTTTGCCGTTGATAATGATTGCCGATTTGGCATAAGTCTCTTCGATCACGACCACATCACGGACGATCGGCACCAACACAATCCGGCCGTCCGGTTTACGGACCGTCAGTCTGACTTCGGTACCTTTTTTACCCCGAATCAATTTAACTGCATCCGTAACCTGCATTCCTACGATATCAACAGGTTCGCCGGATCCCTGGCTCACTTTAAGAATGGTATCATCGGCTTGTAAGACTTTCTGACGCCAAGCCGGGCTTCCAGGAACAATTTCCACTACCTTGATATATTCTCCGTCTTGCTTGAGAGTAGCGCCGATTCCTTCAAGCGTACCGGTTAGCGCGATATCAAAGTCATCCTTGCCCTGAGGCGCCATATACTCAGTATGCGGATCGAAACTATTGGCGATTG
This sequence comes from Bacillota bacterium, assembly GCA_003501365.1. GTDB lineage: Bacteria > Bacillota > UBA4882 > UBA8346 > UBA8346 > UBA8346. Next base: position 6,444 of record DNPP01000478.1, on the reverse strand, counting down.
CATTTAAATACTCATCAACCCGGTCCTCATCATTCTCTTGCTGCATTCTATCCAAAATGTTCTTCAAGTTTTTAGCGACCTTCTCCCGGGCTCTCTCCTCAATCACCGGATCAAATGATTCCTTAGTTCCGGCAAATTTTCCATTTTCCTTTGGCTCCGTTATAAGATCATAATAGGCCAAAAGTGTTTGATCTTTCAAATATAACCGCCATCGTTCCTTTAAATCCGAGCTACTTTGAGAATAATCGATTTTTTCGGGATCGGTTTCAAAATTATCATCAATCGAAAAATCAAAAGGCTTTTTCAAAATATCCTGAGTTAATTCATTGACCTCTTTCAAGCGTTTTTGAAGGATATCCCAGGAGGAGTCGTAAAATTCCGAAGATCCCTGTCTTAATTCATCATCGATTTTCGATTGAAAACCTCTTAATTCTTCAATATCGGATTTTAAGAAAAACCGTTTATTAGGGTCCAAACTTTTTAAATATAATGTATAAATCCGCTTACCCAAATCATTATTGGCTACTCGCGGGTTATAATGCCCGGCCTCCAAACTTTGAAATAGGAATTGAGCCAATCCCTTTTCCTTACTAGGCTCTTTTGCCAGTAGCACTACAGCGAAAAGGACCAGAATTGCAACGACTAATCCGATTTTTAGCCATAACCGTTTCATATTAATTTATCCCTTATTCTTTATTTTTAAATTCTTTCGATTATTGGATCTCACTCATCGTATTATACACTGTGGAGTCAAGATTATCAAAATGTATACATAGAAAGTTTGCAGTAATATATGGTAACAAAAAGGACGGCCCTGCAATTCTTATTGAAAAGCACGGGGTCATCCATAGTTTGCGAATTAGTGGAAAAAAATAGTTTAAGAAATATTGATTTCGTGGATACCAGCAACGACCTTCACGCCGCAGAGTCGATACAGATTGTAAATTTTTGTCTGTTCCGGTTGATCCAAACTCTTTGCCAGGCACTCCAAACGCGTCACGGTGGTTACCATTACCCTATCGCCATTACTCAACTCCCAAATGCTTCCTTTAGGATAAGGACAAATTACCTTGGTCAACGCCTCCAATACCGTTCTTTGGTACTTGGTACCCACTTGATCGGCCATCTCCTGATACGCTAAATAAGCCGGGGCTGCTTGTTTATAAACCCGGTCGGAGGTCATTGCGTCAAAGACATCCGCCACTGCGACTATTTTAGCGAACTGATGAATATCTTTGGCGATGAGTCCTTTGGGATACCCACTACCGTCCTCTCGCTCGTGATGTTGCAAAGCCACGTGGGCCGGCAGAAAACTGATATGTATCGACTCCTTCAGCAGTTCATATCCTTCTAATGTATGTTTCTTCATCATGTCGTATTCACAAGGTTCCAATTGTTGGGCTTTATTTAATATTCGGGTTGTTATCCTGATTTTCCCGATATCATGCAACAAGGCGCCGATACCTAATATCTCCAAACTGTTACGATCATATCCCATTACAATTCCAATCAAAATTGCTATCACACAAACATTGACCGAATGACTATAAGTATACTTATCATGATTGCTGATCGCCAGCACGTGATAAATAACGTGTGAATCAGCAATAATATACTCCACGATTCTTTGGACTATCTCCATCAAATCCTGCGATTCAAAAGTCCCTTCACTCTTAATCTGCTTTACCGACTGTTTTAATAAAGTAACAACTTTTTCCCTGGTTTCATCCTTAATCGGTTTTAATACCAATTCCTCTTCGGACTCTATATCTGAATCATAAATCACTACTGATTCGCAGCTATACTCTGCCAATCTTTGAATATGCCACTCTTTTAACTCTGATTCCGCGCTTAGTAAAATCCTACCGTCATCATTACGGTAAATTGTTTTAGCAAGCTTCATCCCTGGCTTAAGTTCGGCAATGGCTAACTTTCGCATGTGTTCATCCCATCTTGAAGTATTTATAACCTCGCTAGGATCAAAATCCATTTAGTCCGGCGAGTTTTTGCCATGTCAAGCTAGAAAACGGTTCATTCGTAACGTTCTAAAATAGCCGTTTAATTACGCTTAGAAACTCTACATAATTATTCGGCATTTTTTAAGGATCCGTAAAGTCCAAAACTCAACTTTTTATCAATAATTCACTTTTAGAGCAGTCCATGATCTCACATTTCTTTACAGCTACAATGCTTTTAACGCTTAAAAATTTTTATCTGCTGGAACGCGGTCCGCGGCGACGGGCGACTCGTAAATGGTCGGCGCGGATAGCCTTAGCATTTCTACGGGCTTCTCTCGCTTCCTCTTGATCGACTTCAATAATTGGAGTCTTATCACTGGGTATCATTTCAGCGCCGATTTTCAAGACAATGATTGTCTCCCCGGCATTTGGAAGCGTATAGGGCGAACCATCCTCTCCTCGATAAACTGCTGCTATCTTTTTTTTTGCAAATTCCGATTCCGCCAGCCAATGGCGGATGAAAGACTTAATTACCGGAAAAAATTCACTGTGTTTACCCTGACCATGAATGATCCGGATCACTTGTTCCTGCTTAAGATAGGCGTTTTCCAAATCCCGAGGAATTTCCGTTTGGGCTTCGGCCAACGTAAAGCCGTGCAAATCGATTGTTATCATAAGCCCACCTCATTGCAAATAAATTTTAAATTCCAATTCGATGCCAAACCCAGTTCTTCCTTTAAAAATCGCCGCAAAAGCAGAAATCTCATTTTCACAATAAAGGCACGCAAAAAATCCTGACTTTACAAGTCAGGAAATAATGAAAACAAATATCTGGATTCTATAACGAACTTATGAAACGATCCGCCTACTCTTTAATACATTTCCGAACTGATCCACTGTAACTTCCAGACGATGCATAAAATCACCCAGCGAGGCCAGTTTCGAAACGCTCTCCAGTCGCATGAAGTCTCCCAGCATAGTTTCAAGGATCGTATAAACATCAGCTAGTTCTTGCTCGCGCTTTTTTAAACGTTCATGATCTTTCTCCGCCAAAACGCGAATATTTTCATTCTCGGATATCAGGCGTTGAATCTCCTCCATCAGTTTATCCTCGCGTTTTAAATCGCGCTCCACCGCCAGTAAATGTTCGATAAACCCTTTCAAATCCAATTGATGTCTCTGATGTTCTTCAATAACGGTCAAGCGTTCCGTTACGTTCTTAACAGACTCCGGTAATGAAGAAATTTGATAGAAGAACGATTGCTCCGAGGGTTTGTATTGATTTTCCGGAGATACTTTTACCGACACTATGGGCATTACCGGTTCCTCCTCGGACGGCGGCAAAACTTTGCCTTTAGCGTTGGAAACCGGTTCGGATTGATTCAACAGTATATGTCCCATTTTTAATAAATCTGCCTCACTATATTGCAAGGCTTTCACCAAACGATAAAATCGTAATTTTAAAGCAGCCGGTGTAAACTCTGCGTTTAGAATCTTTTGCAACTCATTACAGGCTTGAGTCCGCGAATTTCCTTGGGCTTGATGACGGCAAAACGTTTCTAGGATCATGCGGTCGATATCTTTTAATTCATGACTTCGCTTACGGGGAGAATTGATACTCTCCTGTTGGTTTTTTGATTGCATTATGTTGTAATATTCTTGGTTGCTTAAACTCTTGTCCTTTAAAATACGGCAGAATTGGCTGCGCAAGGCATTCATTTCTCTTCCCAAACGGTTTTTCAAGTCATGCCGTTTATGAGGATTCCACCAGGATTCAAAAATTAATTTGTTTTCTGCTTCTGTATAACGTGGTTTCAATTTATGCTGTTTTTGATTGGACGAATTGGAAATTGCCAAAGCATTTTTAGACATAATCTTCACTCCCGAAAGATAGATACCTGTTACAGCAGGTTCTATCATATTTTGTTCCAGAGTTAAATAAATTATGCTAAAATTGCAAAAATTTTCTAGCAATACTTTTGCCAATACATATTGTAGCGGGCTACAATTTAAAATTGTCGCCCAGGTTTGCTAAAAAAGCAAACTTTTTAAAAACCATTATATACCTTCCAAATAAATTGAACCAATCAATGAAACTCTTTCTCGTCCTTTGGATATTCGATCTCCCGTACGATTTCTCCATCGGCAGTTAAGGCCCATGCCTTTTCCTTGCTATAATATATTCGAGCAAGAACCCTTCGCCCACTGGTATCTGTGGTTATCCAATGTTCTTCCCAGTGCCCCGGCGCACCCAGTTCCTGCTCGACCGTTTCCATTATCCCCGCTATTTGAGGATTTCCTACAAATTTTTCCCGTTCGGTCCGGTTTAATCTCTGAATATCTTCCTCTTCATAATTAACAAACTGACGATTTTCAATAATTTGGGGTCTTTCCTCGACCATCGGTATCGCCTCCACGATTATCATACCCCATTTTAATACATCCATGAATTTTTTCAAAAATGCGCTGGGAATTTTAGAAGGAATCCTTTGCCTTGGAACGTGTATAAAAACAAAATGGCTTCCAAAAAGTTCCCGAATAGCTTTATTAGCTTTATACCCTAAGCAGCGGGAACCGATAAATTTATCCTGGTTTATGTAACTGGCTAGAATAGATGGGTATCCTTCTCTAATGGAATTACATCCTCCGGTGTAAGCACTTTGGTCTTCTTTTCTCCTTGGTCAATTAAAAGTCCGCTCTGTTGTGGTTTCCCAAAACTTCCCCGCTCCTTTTGGGATATGCTACCCGCTTGAACCGGCTCTTCGCTGTGCATGTGCACCAGATGGTGACCCGGATAACCGCCGTATCCGATTTCCGTCTTTAGAGCAGCCGTTTTACCATTCACCAATTTCGAGAGCTCCCGTACAATTTCCCTCATGCTTTCGGCCTGAGCGCTCAACTCTTCGGCTGCGGATGCACTTTCCTCGGCATTAGCGGCATTTTGTTGAGTGACAGTTCCAACCTGAGTGATGGCTTTATTCAGCTGGTCGATTCCTTGCGATTGTTCCTGACCGGCTGCAACAACCTCATCCATTAGTTGACTAACTCTTGCCGTTTGAACGGTTATTTCGTCTAAAGCTTCATAAACCTTACCTGCCACTGATACTCCCTTATTCGATAACTCAATATTGGATTCAATAATGACCGTAGTATCTTTAGCCGCCTGAGCGCTTCGCTGGGCCAGGTTCCTTACTTCTTCGGCAACCACCGCAAAACCCATTCCTGCTTCTCCCGCCCTGGCTGCCTCAATCGCAGCATTTAAAGCCAGTATATTTGTTTGAAACGCTATATCATCAATAACTTTAATAATTTTAGCAATTTTATCGCTGGAATCCTTAATCTCGCGGATTGACTCCATCATTTCCTGCATTTGGGCACTGCCTTTATCTGCTGACTGTTTAGCCTGTTCGGATAATTGAGCCGCTTGTTTAGTATTGGTTGCATTTTGCATCACTGTCGACGATGCTTCTTGAACCGTCGATGATGCCTCTTCAGTGGCATTCGCTTGCTCATTACTGCCCTGAGACAATTGTTGAGCTGAAGCCGACAGTTGTCCGGAAGCAGCCGCTACCTGTCCGGCACTTTCGTCAATGCGGGTCGCAATTGTATTCATTGGTTTAGTAATACTGCGAGTAATATAAAAAGCCATAAAGACTCCCAAACCCATAAAAACCAAAATCAGGGTACCTAAAATTGTTATTGTTCTGTTATAAGTTTGTTGTGCGTTTTCCATCTCGGTTTGGATAATGCCTTCTCCCAGTTTGAAAGTTTCATTTACCGCACCGGTCCATTCCTTGAAAATCGGCGCCACTTCATTAACAAGTAAATTCTTGACTTCGGCATCTTTTTTATTCGAATTTAAATCAACCACTTGAAGTGTTAAAGGCCATGCGCTTTCACCAGCTGCCTTTATTTTCAAAAGCAACTGCTTTCCTTGCTCAGTTGAAAATGTTTGATTGGCTTCAATTAAAGCGTTTTGATAATCGTTATAGGATGTATCCAGCGCCTTTATATTTCCTTCTCTTTCAACACCAACCAGGACCCCACGTAGACTTCTGGAAATGTTTAAAACTGATTTTTCCATGGTACTTAATAAATTTTGGCGATTATGGAATCCGCGGATCGTAATCAATTCGGCATTAAGCGCAGACATACTGACAAATGCGTACACTGACATAATTAATAACAAGGCCATTAAAGACGCAAAACCTAGCCTGATCCGAGTACCTAACTTCATTCTCAGCTGCATTTAAACTCCTCCTTGAAAATTTTGAAATTCATTCCCCATCCATCCTCATTGCAATAAAAGCAAAATGCCTGCGGCATCAAGATATAGCCGCAAGCATAAAAAAAGCTCTTTCGGCAACCCGGCTGTCTTGACCTGTTTCCAGATTTTAGACCCGTGGCTTTGCGTCCGCCGCTTTCGCATGCGTTTGCCATTATCGTTGACCCTTAGGACTTATTTTAGTTGCAAAATTGCATATGA
>DNPP01000230.1 GCA_003501365.1 Bacillota bacterium | reverse complement strand
CGCCATTTTGGAGCGGAGTTAACATATCCTGCAATGTTCCTGCCGCTATTTGAGTCTGCGGATCATACACCCCGTAACATCCGTACCCATTTTAGCCTGGATAGTTTGTACCCTGCGGCTTTCATAACCGGAAATATTATATCCTCCGGCTTTTATCCAGTTCTTCGAGCCAAAATCTACAATATCCAAGAAATTCCACGCCATTTTTAATTTGGCGGCATCATTATACCAACTGCCCTTAGGGCCATAGGAGAAGAAGTCATCGTTGGAAAGCCAGAAGTTATAGCTGTTAAACTCGTAATTCCAGCTCAAATCATAATCCCTATATGATACTCGCCATTCTCATAATCCACCATATCGGCCTAATTGATTTATTGAAATCGACAGCCTGTTTTTTCAAAGGTTCACTTCAAAAATCAGGGCCTAACTTTAGAGTTAAGCTCTATTTTTTGTTCCGATCAATTTTTTAAAGTGCACAAGATTAATTCTTGAAGCGCATAAATTTAATGCACTTTGGAGCCTAACCCAGAGGTTATATGTTTGCAGAACACATGTCTTGGAAAATTACATCACTTTTTGATATTTTGCAGGATATTCTTTAGCCTTGTTTTAGATAATCGCGTATACTTCTCAACAATTTCAATATCAATTCCATCCGCAAGCATAGCAGTTACAACTGCACTTTCTCCCCTTATTTCTCCTATCGGAATAGCTGATCTTGCACCTTCATCTCTACCTTCTGCTCTTTCACTAGAAACAACATATTCTTTTTTTAAATTCAACTCTATATACCATTTCATTTCTTCTGGAGACGATGAATCATATCGAACAATTCCTTCCCATTCCTGTTCATCTTGATACCCGATAACAATATCCCTTTCTTTAAGCGCAAAATATTCTATCTCAAACGATGAGATAGTTGGTTTATCAAAACCAAAATAATTAAAATTGCAATCTATTGATATTTTGGCGTTTATTTTTTGATTATCCATGGTACCTCCTAATTAAAAATAATCATTTTGAAGGATTCAATTTAATGGTGAATGTACTTTGCAGGTTCGCTGCTTCCGCATCAGTTAAGACCTGTCCACCAGGGGTGATAATTGATACATGGTTAGGATTATTAGCTGTTGGCGAAGAAACAACATCATAACCTTTGGCTCTAAGCTCACCGACTGTTGTTATAGAAATTTTGTTTTGTGGTAAACCAATAGATAACTCTCTTTCTGACAAACCAACTCCTCCATTTGCCGATAAGGTTCCATCGCTACCTTTTGTCTGATTCTTTATTAAGTCGCCTGCCTTGCTTTCACCGCCACGGACAACTACAGCATTATCTGGAAGTAGTATATTTTCAAATCCCACAAATACAAAACTAGTTAATAACCCGCCAGCCGCCAATCCCCCTTCATGAGCAGAAAACATCGCCATCTGTGATGTCCATCGGTCTGCATCAACTTTTACAGCTGAGTCGCCGCCTCTTAAATAAGCCGCCCAAGTCTCCTGCCGTTGACCTGCGAATTGACCATGGTCGGATGTATCCAACTTCTGCGAAGGCTCAAAGCTGTTGAGCAACGGAGCCGCCATTTCGTTCCATTGCCACTTGAAATAATCGACGTTATAACCATTCACATACGCTTGTGCGGTAAGTAAGGCATTTAAAGTATTTGGACCTACGATACCGTCTGCGTCTAACCCAGCCAGAACTTGAAACTGGATTATCGCAGCTCGCGTTTCTTTGCCATAGCCTTTCTCCATAGTATTTAACAAACCAAGGTTCATTAATGATCCTTGCACAAAACGCACGTCGTCACCGATCTGTAACGGCTTATATATGGAATAATTAATGTAGCGCACCATATCCAAGTCCCAACCTCGTATTACATCGTCAAATGCAGTCGGAGTCGGAACATCCCATTCTTGAGGATTATCGTTATCCCCAACTCTGTTTCCGGTTGGGTCAGTATGAGTCAATGGATTATCAGCGCAATAGGCGTATAGATTTGAATTATTCGGATCCTCTACCGGATCCTCACTAATAAACCTCCCTACCTCAGAGTCCATCCACCTAGCATTAAAATAATACAACCCCGTATCACTATCCAGATCCTTCCCGGTAAACTGCGTCACATGCTCCAGTTCACCATCGGTCGAGTGTTTTCCACCGAACGGCAAATACTCGCTGGACCAGACCTGTTCTCCGGCTTCATCCGTTACAAGAACAGTGCTTCCCAGATGGTCGGTATGGTAGAAATACTTCTGGGTTATGGAATTGTTAAGGTTCCCGTCGACTCTGGCAAAATGTCTCCCGTTAACATACACATACTCCATATATCCGTTACTTTCCTGCTCATATAAAACATTGCCGCCGGTGTCGAATGCATAATAGGTTGTGCCGTCCGGCCCCTGCTTTTTCAGCCGCAGCCCGGAGTCGTCATAGACATATTGGGAAACTACCGCGCCGTTTTTCGATACTTTCACCAACCGGTTGAACAGGTCGTACTCATAATCCCAGACGATGCCGTCCCCGGTGATAGTGGATTTTTTGGTTAGATTCCCGTTGGCGTCGTATTCAAAGGTATATTTGCCGTTGGACTTCAACCGGCTGGATTGGGGATAATAAGTATAAGTGTTTGACTTGCTATAACGTTGCGTAATGGTCTCGCCGGTCCGGTTGCCCGCCATGTCGTAGGTGTATTGCTCCAGTCTGTTACTGACCTGGTAATAGACCTTGATCAACTGATCGGCGGTATTTTTAAACTGGGCTTGGTTGAGCGTTTTAAACTGTTTATCCCGGTTGTCGAATAAGGATTTGATCTTGAGGAACCTTGCTTTCACCGGCGTTCCCAAAACGATCTCCAAACCGCCGTTAGGCTTGGCTATCGCTTTCCAGTCCTTGATACGGGTATAATGGGAATTATCAGCACTGGAATAAACCCTAATATTTCTGGCCGCCACCCGGTGGAGCGGACTGTCGGGCATCAGCTCCGCCTTGGTAATGTCAGCCGTCATTTGCAGGTCAACCCCAATGCTCCCGGCGGCATAGTCCAACTCAATAAGGTCCAATTGCCCCGCGCTGAACTCCAACTGCTGCTGCCCGGAGAAGTCTTCTTTAACAGTACCGGCGATCTGAAGTTCCTCTCTGGGGTCCATTGCGAAACTGCCGTTAATGCTGGCGTAAACCAGCCGGTTGACGGTGTCGTATTGGTAGAGATCCTCATTCTTGTGCGTCAGGTTGTTGGCTTCGTCATATGTATAACTATAGTTCTTCAAAGCCGACCCTTGATTGGTATAGTCTAACCGGTTCAAGCGGCCGTTCCTATCATACTCCCAAGCGACGGCGATTCCATTGGCCGCCTTAAGGCCGGTGAGCATTCCGCTTTGGTCATATACCGGCGGCTCCTCCACATAACCGGGTACTTTCAGTAACTGATTGAGAGTGTTATATTGATAATTCACCCATTGACCGGCGGGATACTTGATTCCAATCATCCGGCCCGTCTGGTCGTAATCATAGTCCACTGTAAAAGTCTGGCCGTCCAGTGATTGAGTCTCCCGACGCACCTTGCCCGAAGGGTCGGGAACATAACCTGTATCAAAAATGTTATATTGGGTTATTACCCCGCCGCTACTAACCCATTTCCGGTTGCCCGCCTCATCATATCCATACTCAACCGTCTGGATAGTGCCCCCCCGGGAAAGGGTAATTTTTTGTAATAAGTTGTTAGAATAATAATCATAGCGGCCGACGGTCCCGTTCCGGTCCTGGCTGTAGATCCGGTTGCCGTTGGCGTCATAATCATATTTCTGAATATAATCCTGGGAATCTTTTTCCCAAATTAAACGGTCCAGTTCGTCGTAACTGTACTGGGTGGTATGAATTAATGCATTAACCTCTTTCGTCTTATTACCGTTACGGTCATAGTAATAGGAAGTTATCCCGCTTGCAGCGTCTTTGACTTGGCTTACGCGGTTATAATTGTCATAGCTATAAGCCGTCCGGAAATTCCGGCCGTCAATGTAGGCCAGCCGGTTGTTTCGCAGATCGTATTCAAACCGCTCCGTATTCCCTTCCGGGTAAGTAATCTTGATCAGCCGGTTAAAGGCGTCATACTCTTTCAGCGTGCTATAACCGCGGGCATCCTTACTCTCTTTTTCATTGCCTGCTTCGTCGTAAAATTTATACGTAGTATAAGTTTTACCAGCTCCTTGAGCGCTAATCGATGTCACCTTGTTGCGCGCGGTATAAGTGTAGGTGGTCTTACCGCCGTCCGGCTCCACCTGTTCGCTAAGATTGCCTTGCACATCATAACTGTAACGAATCACCGGCTTTTGGCTCTCCCCGGGAGCGGCCGGCAAATACTTAGCAACCAGCCGGTTTAGGTCGTCGTATTCGAACTGAGTAGTAAAATCACCACGATAGTTACCGCTATTACCCCTGGGATCGGTGATGCTCTTCCGGTTTCCAACCGCATCATAAGTATAATTGGTGGTATTACCGGCCGGATCAGTCTCCGACAGCAACAAATTGGCTGCCGAATAACTATAACTGGAAACCTTTCGCTCTTCTTTTGACAGAACGGAATTATTGGCATCCACCGTTTGAGTCTTGTTGCCATTCGCATCGTAATAAACTTTCGTGATAACATCTTTTGCGCTACCGGATCTATCGGTATAGAAAGTCTTCGCTATGATTTGCCGGCCTAGAGAATCATACTGATACTCACTCCGGTGTTCTGATCCTCCTGCCAACGTCTTAACTTCAGCGGTTTTTTGTCCCAGATCGTTATACTCATAACGGATCAAAGGACTAACTGAAATCTTGGCCCCATTTTCCCAGAAGTCTTCCGTAGGCGGGATTACTTCTTTTTGACGGCCTAAGGTATCATAAATACACAAAGTAACATTAGTTGCCGGATCAATCGACTTCACCAGGTTACCGGCGCCGTCGTAAAATGATTGGGACACCGTCTGATAAACCTTGTTGCCATTTTCAACATCTTGCCGGATAGTTCGTCCCAGCGCATCCCGGTACTCGACTGTTTCATAACCCCGTTCGTTTCTGACAATTACACCGCCGGTTGCGAAATCATAGGTAAAGGTTTTACTCGGACTATTTGTAGAATCGGTCGCATCAGCGGGATAAGTGACTTTCGTGATATCTCCCAGATCATCATAATCAAAACTGGTTACATTTGCCCGGGGATCAGTAATAGTCTTAATTCTTCCGAATGAATCATAAGAAACCCCGGTTAACGCATAGGATTCATAACTCCCACCATTCGTTCGCCGGTATTTGCTAACCGATGCCAAAGTGCCAAAGAGGTCATACTGATAAAGAATCTTGTGACCTCCCTGATCAATCACTGTTTTTGTAAGTTTGGTATCGTCATATACAGTATGAACGACTGGATTGCCGGACCGGGCGTTTCCGGTACGAGGATCCCAACCTTGCGGATCGGTGTCCGCCGGTAATTCCTGTTCCCAGACTCTGCCGCGGTAATCCATTTCTCCACTCGGCTTTGTATACCGGTAAACTGTAACATAGCCCCGACCGTCTTTTTCCCATAGCTTCCAACCCCAGACAGGATCATAACCCCATTCCTGGATTATGGTATGATTGTCGCCATCATCATCGACAACTGTTTGTTCGGTCTTACTTGTATTCCCTAAAGTGTCATAAGTATAATAAACGCTATGCAGTAACGGGTCGATCACTTGTTTTGGCTTGGCAACATCGGTATCATAGATCAATTGTGTTTCCAACCATTTGGCCTTGTCGTCATCCCAACCCGCTTGCCGTTCCAACCGGCCAGAAGAATCATAGCGACATGCCTCTTGTTTACGATATGTTCCTGCCTTCCCGCTCTTATCCACCGGTGTATGAATCAAAGCCACATGGTTTAAAAGCCGATCATGCAAATCATTATTAACTGTAGAAGAATAGGGATTACTTTGAACCCCGGTGGTATTAATGCTAATCGGGGAAGTATTGGCATAGATATACCATTCCTCAATATCATCATTGCCGGAATCGGGATCGCCGCCGGTCGATGTCCGATGGCTAATATTGCCCCAATCGTCATAGTCGTAATTCTCACTAACGGTTTTACCATTGATCCGATGTTGATAATTATTAACCCGCCAAATCTCACCATCGGGGTTATCTCCATAATGAGCATAACCAAACTTTTCCCATTCGACCAAGGCATCGTTTAGATATATGTCTTTGCTCGTCAAGGAATTTTGCTCGTCGAATTCAGTAAAAGCATGTTCAGTCCGAACCTGGCCGGAGTAAAATATAGATTTGCTGAGTCTTAGATTAAAATCAGAATTGTCTTCGTTTTGCATTTCAAATATATAACCATAACTGCGATCATTTCGTATCTCATCACCTGCCGACTGGTAACTACGCTTAACTACAAAAACATCATAACATGTTTTATAATTCATTTTACTGTAACTTATAAAACCCCATTTATGTTTCTTTTTTTTCCTTTGATTATATTTGATATCATATTCAAAGGCGTCCTGACGATGTAATTCATCGGTAATTCGATTCAACACCCAAACATCGAAACTCTCCAAACTCGACGCATTAATTGAAGCGATATATAAACCCGTAACTTCTTCTTCCGTGTCCCCATTTTCATATGTTACATTACCAAATATCCCAAACCCCCAACCCTTAACCTTCTTGCCTCGTCTCACAGTTGCTATTTGATAGTTATAGGTATCGGACTGCCCGGTTAATTTATTCCTAGCTGTTTCAAGTTCAACCTTATCCGTATCGTAAGTATAACTTAAAATGCTTTTCGCCTGTTCGCCGGGAGAGACTAAAACCACTTCACTGATTCCGGTGGAGTCATAATTGAAATCCAGTTCCCGGTTTAGGGAGTCTTTGATCTTACTTACCTTTACATATTTCGGATCGCTGTCGAGGTATGATATTTCCTGCCAATAATGGTTCACCGTATCTTCAATTTTAGTGACTCGGCCATGTTCGAGAGCGCGTGTTATGATACTATGTTTACTACCGTCTCGTAACTCAATATCCCACACTTTTCTTTCAAATGTCATGATGATCCCGTTTTTCAAAGTCAGAATTACATGATTATCATCTGTTTTTTCAACAGTAAATTCATTTCGGCCATGGTAATCGCCTTTCCAACCATTCGGTTCTTTCCAGATGGTTCCCAGTTGTTGCGCGTTATTATCAAAATCATGAAAATGTCCTTTGCTGCAAATATATGGTAAATTTAATCGCCAACCTCTTCCAAAAGCGGCAAAACCCTGGTCCTCACTAAAGTCCAAATCATATATAAGATCATGGGTTTGACTATCACCATTTAAAACCAGAGAGCGACTTTTGTCTTTTGAGACCATCTTTTCAATTTGATCTACTTCAGCAGTTTGGGTATTATAAATCCGGGTCACACCAAATTGCAATAAACCTGGAGTTGGTAATGAAAAATCTACAAATCTGCCAGCCAGATTACCGCTGTTTTCTTCCACCCGGATTGTTTTCCGGCTTTGGTCATAGGTATCAGCTTTGATCCCGAATTGCTCGGAAAAATCATCCACATATGGATTAACGCCTACCAAATGAGGGGAGAGATGGTTGGTCTCCAAAAAAATCCGATGATTTTCCTTGTCAACCACAGCGCCTTCGTCATAAATCCACATTCCGACCTCGGTTGAGAAAAAAGCTACCCCCAGCGAATCCTCATCACAACCAGCTGGAACATCTTCTGGATTATACGGAATACAAATGGTGACATTCTGAGACAACTGACTTTCCTGAACCCAAGTCCCGTTTTCTTTAGCTTCCAACTTAAATTCAACTATCGGGCTGGCTGCTCCGTATGGTATTCCCGGAAATTCATTCGTCGATCGTTCATAAATAGTTACCCTCGTTTCCTTCCCAAAATCAGCCGGGATATAAATCCCGCCGGAATCGAACATTACAGCCCCGGCTTTTCCTGCAGGAATTACCTGTTCAATCATACCTGCTGTTACCGGGGTGTCCTGCATTATTCCAGGGGAGACCTGACCATCAATCTGCGGGACCGTGGCAAGAAGACTGCTCCGGTTCCCGCCCCGGTCAATGGCTGTAACTTTGTAAACATAAGTGGTCCCATTTTGAACGGAAGTATCTTTATAAACATCGAGCACTTTACCTGAATTATCAGTGATATGCGATATTTGTGAAACAGCCAAAGTCACGACGGATCCGCCACTAAAAGCCGGAGTTCTGGAAATTTCGTACTGAATAATGTCGGAGTTGGGTTCGTCTCCCCATCGTAGCTCAATCGATCCATTCCCGGGTATTAGTGTATAAACCACCGGACTGGGCGCTACCGTATCAATATAGACCTTCACCTCACCAACAGTGTAGTTCCCGGCCCTGTCCACCGCCTTCACCTGCACCGTATGTTCCCCGTCGGCGATAGCCGTCGTGAAAGTGTAAGGACTGGTAACCGAACCACTGGTTGTCCCGCCGACCACTCCGATCTCGTAGTGGTCGATGCCGCTCTCCGAATCCGTCGTGCTGAAAGTAATGGTCGGCTTGTTGTTATTGGTCCAACTGCTGGCGCTGGCGGTCGGAGTAAAGGCATCAGGAGCGCCGGTATCAATGGAAACATTTCGGGTAACATTCGCCGTATTGCCGGCGCTGTCGCCGGCTGCGATCTTTAAAACATTGGCCCCCTCCTGCACCGCCACAGTTGCGCTAAACTGGCTACCGGTCAAGGTCGCGGCTTGGCCGTTAACTAAAACCGCAACCGGACTGGCGTCGCTGACCTTACCGGAGACCGTCACCGTCAGCGTGTTCAGATATGCCCCCTCCGCCGGGATGATCGCACTCAAGACCGGGGCCGTCCCGTCCCGCTGGACAGTCAAGGTCGTTGTACTGGTCCGGCCGTTCTGATCGGTAGCGATTACGGTGAGCTTATTGGCCCCCTCCGCCAAAGTGACGGGACTGGAATAAAAGCTCCCCGAGCTGACTGTGGCAGCCTTGCCGTTAACAGTCACTTTGACCGTGGTCAGACTGCTAACTTCTCCGCTAACGGCGACTTGGGCGTCTTTCACCACCTGGCCGTCGGCCGGGTATTGAACCCTTAAATAGGGCGCGCTGCCGGTGCGGACCACTTTACGCACTAAAGTATTCACCTGAGTGCTGCCTGCTCTGGGCGTCAGCTTGACTGTCAGCAGGTTCAGGCCTTCGCTTAATGAATAGCTTGTCGAAAACTTGTTGTTTTGGACGGGTACCGCTGTCCCGTTAATCGTAATTTGGCTGGTGGAAATGACGACTGTGCCGGAAATCAATATTTTGGTCTCGCTGGTATAGGTGATCCCTTCCGGCAGATTAATGGTAAAGTCCGGCGGAGTACTGACGCTGATGGTGATGGTATCGGAGCCGGTCCGGCCCTGAGAGTCGGTGACTACCGCTTTAATAATCTGTTCACCCTGGGGTGTCCCCAGTTGCGGCAGGGGGAGCTTGATGGCGGTTCCGAGGAAGTAGGTCGTTTGGCCGTTCAATTGCAACGTCACGTCGGGGTTGTCCAGGGTGGCGCAGAAACTGCCTTGGCCCCACTCGGACAAGGTAAAGACATCACCGTCCAAGGGGGATGTGATCTTGATTTTCGGTGCTCCGTCATTGATTTCACTGCCGTAAAGCAATAGTTCGCTGGGACCGTTTGAAGCCGAACCGGAATCGTAACTGACCCGGATTTGGGTTGCCTGACCGACACCGCTGTAGATAAGCTGCCCGCCCAAGTTATCGCTGGAATTGGCCGATGACCCGGATAGGTTAATCCATTGGCCGTTTTGCAAGACTGCAATTTGTACAGTGGGCTGGCTGCCCAGATATTGAAGGATCAATTGATCCAGGTGGAAGCTCCCGCCCAGATCGATCAAGTTTTCATTGCCACTGGCCGGGGTAAGCAGCCAACGGTCGGTGAGTCCGCTACCAGCGGCGCCCAGAGTGTAAGTCGTAACTTTTTCGATCCGGCAGTCGGTTACGGTGATTCCCGAGCCGCTAATCCGGATATAATTGGTCCCAACTTGTAATCTGCGGGTATCGATGGGTGTATGGTAAAAAACTACTCCATCCTTAACCGATGATACCCTCAAAGTTCCCATAGGGTAGCCGTTGAGTTCCCAGGTGAGATCGGAGGTTCCGCCGGTACTGCTTAGATGAAGATTGTAGGTACCGCTGCTTATATCTTCCAAATCAAAAGCATAATTGCCGGACTGCCCGACGTTTAGGATAGCCGGCTCGCTGCCGGAATAATAATAACTACTACCGGTGACTTCGCCGCGGTAACCCCAGATTTCCACTTCTTTGATACCACCCATGATCTGCTGGCCATTCAGAACGACCCGGAGTTTGCTGGCGGAAATGTTGCCGCCGCTCACATCAAAGCTCTGCCAACCCTTGGTCATCCGGTTCAGGTTGATACTGACACCGGGCAAATCGTACCAATTATCATTGTACTGGTATTGCATTTTAAATTGCCCTTGGTACGAGTCGCTACCGCTTTTGGGGGTAGTATAGACCTTGATTCGCCCGATGGAGCAGACCTCGCCCAAGTCGGCA
>DNPP01000353.1:1185-5695 GCA_003501365.1 Bacillota bacterium | reverse complement strand
CTTGCCCTTGGGTATTGGAAATATCGAAACCTTCAATCCGCATAGGTGTCTTATCCATTTTCAAGGCGTCTTTTAACTCATTCAAGGTCTCAACAACCCTGGTTAAACTTTGCCGCTCCCGATTACGCTCCTGCTCGAGCAAAATTTTAGCGTTTTCATTGGCCATTCTCACCAATTGGAGTTTATCGCCTTTTCGAGGTACTTTAAGTTCCACCAAAGAACCTCTTAAACCGGATAGCCATTTTGCTACCGCCGGTGCCCCAGCCTCATCGAGTCCCAAAGGCAGCAAGATCTCTTTGGGAATGAACCCTGAGCCATCGTAATATTGAGTTAAAAAAGCCTCCAATACTTCTGCCGGATCAGTCTCCGACCCTTCCGTAACCTGAAAATATTCCCTGCCGACCATCTTGCCCTGACGGACTTGGAAAGTTTGAATCAGAGTACCTTGATTATCCTGAATCAGGCCAAAAATATCACAATCATCCATGACGCTGGAGATCACTTTTTGTTTCTCCAGCACCCGTTCGATGGCCTGGACTTGGTCGCGCAGTTGCGCCGCCCGTTCATACTCCCGTTTAGCGGCGGCCTGATCCATTTCCAGCCGTAACTTTTGTAACAATTCTCCTTGGCGTCCCTCTAAAAACAAACATAACTGGCCGATCATTGCCCGATAAGCTTCTTTGCTGATTCCGCCGTGACAAGGCGCCAAACAACGCTTAATATGATAATTAAGGCAGGGACGTTCCGGTTTCTCCCGCTCCAAATCAAGCCGGCAACCCCGAAGCGGAAAAATCTGCCGTAAAAGCCGCAGCGTCTCCCGGATGGCGACCACTTCCGTATAGGGTCCGTAATATTTACTGCCGTCCTGTTTGACTTTCCGGGTAATATAAACTTGCGGAAAACTCTCCTGCCAGGTTACTTTCACCCAAGGATACTGTTTGTCGTCACGTAAACGGATATTATATTTCGGACGTTCTTCTTTGATAAAGTTGCATTCTAAAACCAAAGCCTCTACTTCAGTATTGGTGGTGATGTATTCCAAGCGATCGATCTGTTTGACCATGGATTGAGTTTTAGGGCTTAAATTACGAGAAGATTGGAAATAAGAGCGGACCCGGTTTTTGAGCGATACGGCCTTACCGACATAAATAATTTTGCCGTTGACATCTTTCATCAGATATACACCCGGTTTATCCGGCAATAATTTTAAGTCTTCCGCTGTAACCACTTTGATCCCTCTCCGCGCGGGGAGCCGAATGGACTCCCGCTCCTCCGATAATTTAAATTAATGGCGCTGTTTTCAATATGGTTGATCCTATCGGTCTATTTTTATTCTCGCGCGGAGGCGCAGTGGCGCAGAGTTTTAATACCCATCTGTTCTCTGACGCCTTTGTCGCTATAGTGATGACGCTTTTGCGCAAGGCATTGTTCTTGGAAGTTAATTTTATCAAACAGATATCTCACCGGACGTTCTTATCCGTTCGCTTTCACTCTTAATAAATTGAGCCCCAAAGCTACAAATAAAATACCCGTGGCTTTATTCAAAATATTCGCCAATGTTATATTGCCCCGCAGCTTTTGGGTAACATGGGCTGAAAATAACGTGATAATTAACATCCAAATCGTCCCGGTACAAATGAAAGTGCCGCCAAGAATTATAAAAGGGAATACCCCATAGCTGTTCCGGCTGCTTACAAACTGCGGCAAAAAAGCCAGAAAAAACAGGATTACTTTTGGATTAAACAAACTGGTAAAAAAACCTTGTAAATATATCTTCAGCCTTTTTTCAGCCTGATGTTCTTTGACAAAGGATACTTCCGATCTGCCGAAGATGGAACGGCCCCCTAAATAGATCAGATACGCGGCGCCCATATATTTTAAAATGCCAAAAGCCAATGCCGACTTTGCGAATAGAACCGCAAGCCCAAAAGCCACCACCATTGTATGAATCAATGTTGCACTCTCGATCCCTAAAAGCGATAGGATTCCGGCCCTTTTTCCCTGAGAAATGCTTTGCCCCAAAACATAAAATGTATCCGGGCCAGGAGTAATATTTAAAATAATACCGGAGATGACAAATAGGCCGTAGTTTATGATACCGGGCATTTTAATAATGACTCCTTTATCCTAATTTTCCTTAAAACTCACGCGTGATTAATTAATTGAGTCCTTTTTACGGTATACCATTCCTTGTAAAGTGGCAATTCGTTCTCCCATTTCATTGGTTATCTTCACCGTATAGGTTCCCAACTTGGAATGAAGTGAATCCTCAACGGCTTCGGCATAAAGAACCCCTTCCGAAACGGCTTTAACATAGGAAATATTAGCATTAATCACAACCGCCACGTTCCCGCGGGAATTAGCAGCCGCAGCAATCGCCAAATCTGCCAAGGTAAAAATCGCTCCCCCTTGTACAGTTCCTAAGCCGTTCAAATGTCTGGCCTCAATGACCAATTTGGTTTTGGCGCTACCCGCTTCAGCCTCCACCAATTGGACTCCAATGGATTCGCAAAACTTATCGCGGGCAAAAAAATCCTTGATAGTTTCCGACAATGGCAAGGTAAATCAATCCCCCTTCCCCCTATACTTTATATCAATATATAGCGACTTCCTCAAGCTAAGCCATTAATCATTCGGTTGGGCGTTCCGTTGATAAACCGACTTACCGTTAATAAATGTCCGCTCACATACCGTGTAAGTATAGAACGGATGCCCGGAAAAGATAGCAACATCAGCATCCTTTCCTACTTCCAGACTCCCCATTCGATTGGATACCCCGATAATCTCGGCGGAGTTAATTGTAATTGCGCGAAAAGCTTCTTCTTCATCCATACCCTCTCGTACCGCGATACCGGCAAACAGCGGCAACCACCTGGTATCTGAGGCCCCATCGGCTTGCAGGGCCACCTTTACCCCGGCTTTAGCCAGAATTCCCGGATTTCGCAAGCTCACTTCGTTGAGTTCCATCTTCTCCCGGTTCATTAAAAGCGGCCCTACCGTAGCCCACACATTTTTAGCGCCTAAAATATCGGCAATCTTATATCCTTCGGTACAATGCTCAATCACGTAATCTAAATTGAATTCTTCGGCAATCCGGATGGCGGTTAAAATATCATCCTTACGATGACAGTGGATCCTGGCTTTGATCTCGCGCCGCAGTACCCGGCCCAGTGCTTCCAATTTCAAATCCCGCTCCGGCATCTTAAGCGGCTTGTCTTCCCTGGCTGCCTCGGCTACAGTCTGGGCTATCTTATCCAAATGATTCTGAGCCGCCACTAAAGCTTCGCGAAGCACTGCCGCATTCCCCATCCGGGTCGCCGGATAACGCTTTTTATAGTCGCCATAAACCCGCTTTGGATTCTCGCCTAGAGCCATTTTCATCGCTTCGGTACCGGGGATGGCTATTTCGTCGCTGGTCCTGCCCCAGGTTTTGATTACAATACCGGTGCCGCCAATCACATTAGCGCTACCGGGACCGGTATATACAGCTGTAATACCGGCTGAGCGCAGATCGCCAAAGGCCGGATCGTCGGGATTAATGGCATCGATAGCCCGGAGTTGCGCAGTGTTCGGATTAGTCGACTCATTAATATCCATATTGGCCCAGACCGACGGTTCACCATAGAGCGCCAGATGGCTATGAGCGTCAATAAACCCCGGCAAAACCCATTTCCCGGTGGCGTCGACTATCTCTGAACCGGGTGGTATTGGAATCCCTTTACCGATAGCTTGAATCGTGGTTCCGTCCATTATCAGGGTGCCATTCTCGATAACACCCCCGCTAATTGGTACTAAGCGGCCATTGTGGATTGCAATCATAGTAATGTCCCTTCCATTCTAGGTACTGGTTTTGATAGGTTATAAGGATAGTTCGCTTCCGGCAGACCATTTCCTGCCCGAATACTACACCTTTCGGACGGATAAGAAAACAAGGCCAACCCTTGGTCAGCCTTGCTTTTCCATACTTTTTACCTTTTAATTGTCAATTGCTAGCCATGCGTTTATACATCGCATTCCTAGCCTTAGCATCTTCCTCCGCTCTTAGATAGAGGGCCTCGGCGGTATCCGGGAATTGTTTCTTCAAAGTGGCGTAACGAACTTCGCCCATGATGAAGTCGCGGAAACTTCCGGTCGGTTCTTTGGACTCTAGCGCAAACGGATTCTTGTTTTCCAGAGCCAGATCAGGATTATAACGATACAATGGCCAATAACCGGCTTCCACTGCTACCTTGGCTTCATTTTGACTATGGCCCATATTAATGCCATGATTGATACAAGGAGCATACGCAATGATTAAGGACGGCCCTTTATACCGTTCCGCTTCCAGGACTGCCTTTAGGAGTTGATTCTTATTGGCACCCATAGAGACGGAAGCCACATATACATACCCATAAGCCATGGCCATCATGCCGAGATCTTTCTTCTTCACATTCTTACCGGCCGCTGCGAATTTCGCGATGGCGCCGGTCGGAGTGGATTTGGAAGACTGACCGCCGGTATTGGAATACAC
>DNPP01000353.1:0-907 GCA_003501365.1 Bacillota bacterium | reverse complement strand
AGCACCAACACGTTAACATCGGCGCCCGAAGCCAATACATGATCTAATCCGCCGTAACCGATATCATAAGCCCAACCATCGCCACCGAAGATCCAGATGGATTTCTTGGTGTACAGGTCTTTCATACCGGCGATGTCGGCTAAAGCGGCTTTCACATCACCACTGGCTTTGGAAGCTTCCTGGTCGATGAGAGCTTTAATTTTGTCGCCGGCTTTCTGAGAAAGCGTGGCGTCATCTTTGCCTTCCAGCCATTCACCAAAAGCGGTAGCAAGCTCGCCTGAAACATTGGCTTTGGCTTGCTCAATCAAATCAGTCAGTTTCTTACGGCGTTGGCTGACCGCTAAATTCATACCGAATCCAAACTCAGCATTATCTTCAAAGAGAGAGTTCGCCCAAGCCGGACCATGACCCTTTTCATTGGTTGTATACGGATTGGTTGGCGAGCTGCCGCCATAAATCGAAGAACAACCGGTGGCATTGGCGACCAACATCCGATCTCCGAAGAGTTGGGTGATTAATTTAACGTAGGGTGTTTCACCGCAACCGGCGCAAGCACCGGAGAATTCAAATAACGGTTTCTTAAACTGGCTGCCCTTAACGGTATCGGAATTAATGTCGATATCCGGAACCGGCTGAGTCATGGAGAAACTATAATACTCATTTTCTTTATCAGCCACTTCTTCCAACTTAACCATTTGCAAGGATTTCTCTTTGGCCGGGCAAATATCGGCGCAGTTACCGCAACCCGAGCAATCTAAGGGCGATACCTGCATCCGGAACTCATAACCGGCAAATTCCTTACCGGTAGCAGCTTTGGTCTTAAAGCCGGCCGGAGCTGCTTTGGCTGCATCCGATTTAATTAAATAAGGTCGAATCGCAGCATGCGGGCAAACGAATGCACATTGAT
>DNPP01000070.1:1256-5305 GCA_003501365.1 Bacillota bacterium | reverse complement strand
CAACACGATATTTTAATTATCATCGTGGTCGGTTTAATTATCTTGTTTTCCAGCTCTTTGTCAACTCCGTTACAAACTCCACAGGTCCCCATCATTATACCGTAGGCTTCATTAGATGAGGTGAGATTGCCGTGTTTTCTGAAGATGAGATTGAAAAGGTCAAGCAACTATTGGCGGGGTTGGGAAAGTTTAATTTTAATCAAGATTTCGATCAACAGGAGCGGCATTCGCAGCAGAATAACCAGTCCGATAATGGTAAAAATTTTAAATCAAAACAAAGCAATGCTGGTCAGGGTAAGGAAGATACCGGCTGTATCAAATTACTCCCGTCGGAATTATTGGTAATTGCCGGTATTATATGCGATGTCCTGCAAGTTGAATCGGTTTTGGTTAGTAGAAATCAGACGATAGAGATCGTTTTAACCGGCTCTTTAAAGAGAAAAACTCAGCTAGATAGGATAATGCAACAAATTGGGAAAATGCCCTTCGACCAAGTAATAAGCTCTATTATGAATAATTGTTCAGATGACCGATGAATCGTTTGACTTTTATAATAGTCGGCGGGCTCCCACCAAACGTTGTTTCCAGACCCAATCCATCGGACTGACATGTACGGTGGTTTTTTGTAGAACATGAATAAAATGCTGAGGGTCGACCATGATCCCTCCATGGGAAATGTAACGTCCCATCCGGAAATATACAAAATCAAGCGGCAAAAGTTGGTCGACGGGAGCCGCTTGCCCTAGCCGCAGTATGCCTCGGAGATACCTTTCGGGATCTTTTTTTGCCCATTGGGTGGAATACTCCTCCCCATCATCTTTGGGGATATCAATATCACAGTCTTTATAAAAAAAGTGGGCCAATCCCAGACAATCAAGTCCGGTCAAATCCCTGCCTGCATGAAGGTAAGGAATGCCTTGATATTTTTTGACAAGCAACTCAATTTGTTCGCTATTCATGATTTATCCTCCGCGGATTAACAACTATCAATGTTTTGAATTTATCATATGGGCAAAATATTTGGGGGGTGTTGGGATTAAGGACCTTTAATCCAGGCAAACCTCCTGTTAAAAACTACCGGGACATAGCATAAGCGCGTGGGCAAATCAACTAGACTTATTGGACCTACTTCTGAATATTAATAATATTTCATTAGCCTATTCCCGCTATATTTATGTGAGTCATATACTGATACAAGGAAGGAACAATTAAGCCCCATAGGCTTATCTCTAAGAAGGAGGTGAGTATAACAATGGCAGATCCTGCCGGATTGTTCGATGGAGGGTGCGGATGCAGTCCCTGTAACCCATTTTTGATCTTCCTTATCTTAGTACTCTTGGTATTAGGTTGTGGTGGTTGCATCTAATTGCATAGCACTATTTCGTTTCATATCGTATATTTAATTATGCAGGGTTTTATCCATATATCAATGTAAATGATTATCATTTTCATAAAAATTGTTTCTTTGGTATGAAACCCCATATAGTTAATAGGACATATACTGGATTAAAGCTTCACGAGAAGCTCAATAATGATAAAAAGGAGGAGTAAAGAAATGGCAGATCCTAAAGGGTTATTTGATGGCGGTTGGGGTGGTTTTGGGAACAGCCCGTTCCTTATCTTCTTAATCTTAGTACTCTTAGTATTAGGTTGCGGCGGTTGCATATAAGTAAAGCCATAAGAGGTATGGCCCGGAACAAATCCGGGCTTTACTTTTGTTTTGAGCAGTTTAGTAACGATGAATGCAAATTGACATGATGCATCTTGTTGATGGGCATTTCTAATATTTGTTGCAAATCATGCTTTTCTTCCAGAAACAACTATCCATACTGAGAGTATACTATTTTATGAAGAGTGATGGGAGGTGATATTTTTGCCACAATGGATTCAAAAACTTTCACCGGCATTACTAAAACCCGAGTTTACCGAGAATCCTGATTCAATTTGCCGAGTTATTGTAGAAATGGCTAGTCCCCAGTCGGAACGGGTCTCAACTTATGTGGCTGCTAATGAAGGCAAAGTGCACCGACAATTGCGAGTAATACCATCGATGGTAGTGGAACTGCCTTACTCAGCAATTCAATATATGGTCTTATCGCAACATGTTAAACGGATATGGCCCGACACCAAAGTTAGTACGATGTTAGATGTGGCGGTTCCCACGGCAGGCGGTACGAAGGCTCATGATTTAGGTTTTACCGGTAAAGATGTAACGGTTGCGGTTATTGATACGGGAGTGGCCCCGCATCCTGATTTAACTTATCCGGAAAGCAGGATTGTTGCTTGGAATGATTTGGTTAACGGGCGTTCTACTCCTTATGATGACAACGGTCATGGTACACATGTAGCAGGGATCATCGCAGGAAATGGTTATTCATCAAGGGGTAAATATGCAGGAATGGCTCCTGAAGCGAAACTGGTGGCAGTTAAGGCATTAGATCGCAAAGGTTCCGGCAATACCTCGGATATTATTTCGGCAATTGAATGGTGCATTGAGAATAAGGAGACTTATGGCATCAAAGCGATTAACTTATCAATTGGGGCTGCCGCTGAGCATCCTTATAATGATGATCCATTAAGCCGGGCAGTAAATGTGGCTTGGTCTAACGGGATCGTGGTTTGCGTGGCGGCTGGAAATGATGGACCGGACGGCAGAACCATCAATACCCCGGGGATTAATCCAAATGTGATTACAGTGGGTAACTTAGATGACAAGGGAACTGTCGAACTAAGTGATGATGGGATAGCTGAATCATCCAGCAGAGGGCCTACCATTGATAATCTGGTTAAACCCGATATCTTGGCGCCGGGTACCAATATTATGTCTTTACGAGTCGGTGGCGGTTATCGGTCATTAACCGGTACTTCAATGGCAACACCGATGGTTACCGGAGCAGCAGCTCAAATGTTCCAAAAATGGCCTTCATTAAAACCAGATCAGCTCAAAAGCATGTTGAAAAAGAATGCCCGTAACTTAGGGTTGCAATCGACCTTTGAAGGGTCCGGGGCTATCAATATGGAGAATGTTTGGAATGAGACAACCAATAATAATTCGAATTCACTTAGCTCTATATTAAACAATCTCCTGGGCAGCCTTTTTGGGAAGAAGCAAGTTCCCGCTTCGGCTTCCGCTTCCGCTGATAATACCGGTGAAGCTTCCGGGCAACAACCGGCAACCAATAGCCTTTCCAAAGGATTCAATCTGTTGCCGTTATCGGTACTAGCAATCATTCCTTTAATGGGACTTTAAACTATCGATGATTTCTTACACCATATAAGCTATCCTAACTGGTCCGAAAGAATATTTTGGGCCAGTATTTTTAAAAGAAAGCCAGGCTTTTGGTGGGTATGGCTTTTTTCATATGGGAAGGAGCCTTACACCTCGAATATAATAATCCGTATTCAAGGATTGAAGGTGATGTTTCGTTGCTTATCAACAACTGGGAGTATAAACTGTCGGAACCTTTAAAGAAATGGGCGGATGACAACCATCAAACAAGCCACTGTGAAATATTATTGGAGTTTTATCATTTGCAGTGGGAAAACATGCTGGCGCTACTTGAGGCCAATCAGGTGCAGATTCAGCGAAAACTGCATCTGATACCCGCAGTAGCGGTAGATGCCCCGGTATCAGTATTTAAAGAATTGGCAAAGTCGAATTGGGTTAAGCGCATTTGGCATAATGCACCAGTTCAGGCGTGTTTAAATCAGAAAATCTTTTGTATGGGTGGGCGTAAAGTGCAGGAACTGGGATATACCGGGAAAGGTGTTGTCGTAGCGGTTTTGGATACGGGCATATTCCCGCATGAGGATTTGACCACTCCTGGAAACCGGATTTTGGCCTGGCATGATCTAATTCAACATCAGGACTCACCCTATGACGATAATGGACATGGGACTCATGTGGCGGGAATTATCGCCGGAAATGGCGTTAATTCTGCCGGAGAATATAAAGGCATGGCTCCGGAGGCCAGATTAGTAGGGATTAAGGTCTTGGACAAAAATGGGGCCGGCAGGATCTCGGATGTAATTGCCGGTATTGAGTGGTG
>DNPP01000070.1:0-871 GCA_003501365.1 Bacillota bacterium | reverse complement strand
ATAATGACCAGCCAGGCATTTACCAATAGTCAATTTCAAGGCAACATAGAAAATTGGCGGATTCGTCCCCGAGGAATAAGGGTTGGCAATTGGAATGAGCAACAGATTTTGACCGCTGAGGATCTTGATCCAAAATATTCGGTGACGGAAAAAATTGGAGTTCATCCCGCCCGGCCGGATATCGTAGCGATGGGGACGGAGATTACTTCGCTCGGAGTTGACAATGATTACGTTCTCCTATCCGGGACCTCCATGGCTACTGCTTTGGTAACAGGAGGAATTGCTTTGATACTGGAAAGGTGGCCCTCACTTAATCCGGAACAAATTAGGTTATTATTAATGAAAAAGGCCCGGGATCTCGGGGTAGGAAGCGAACTGCAAGGAACCGGAATTTTAGATATGGCAAATGTTTTTAAGGGAGTACGCCGCAAAGTCCCGGCTCAAACCCAAAACTCTTCGGGTACATTCAATACTCCGCTAATTAGTAATATTTTTAAGTTGTTTAATAATGCTTATCCGCAACAGGGAGCTAATGATTGGGCTATGAAAACCATTTTTTCATTACTCAATAATATGAAATCCGGGAAGGATCTTAATTAAAGGGCGCTGTCTCATAAGAGGCAGCCCCCCTGTTAAGAACTTTAAATGAACCGGGCCAGTTGTTTGATCTTCTGCTCGATAGCAGGGTCACCTAGAGAGGCGATTCCTTGTAAGCATTTTTTGATGAAATCCTTATCAACGCCGGGTACGGATTTAACTGTTGTATAGACTTTGTTCGTTAATTGTTCAATCTCATCACTGGTCAAAATGTAATCGTTACCTCCTTCAAATTACGTATCACCAATACTATCACTAACACTAGCACTACCAC
>DNPP01000022.1:2939-3317 GCA_003501365.1 Bacillota bacterium | reverse complement strand
AGATCGCTCCCCGGATGGCTTGAAATCAAATAGGGTACCAGATATTGATCTTTGCCAAGTTTTTCATTGATCGCTTTAAACTTCTTCACAAATTGGTCGTAAACCTTGCGACTGGGTTTGCCCATGCGTTGCAATACCCTATCGACCACATGTTCCGGCGCCACTTTTAATTGGCCGCTGATATGATGCTCGCAAAGTTCTTCAAAGAATTCATCATTTTTATCAAGCATTAAATAATCATAGCGAATTCCGGAACGGATAAATACCTTTTTTATCTTCGGGATTTCCCGCAGCTTTTGCAGTAATTGCAGATACTCGCGATGATCGACTATCAAGTTTTTACATCCGCCATCCGCCATACATTGTTGTTCTTTACAA
>DNPP01000022.1:0-2611 GCA_003501365.1 Bacillota bacterium | reverse complement strand
CATCGTGAATATATCCTTTAAAATTTTCAAGCCAGACTAACTTTTTGGCTTCATTAATGATCGAAGACTGACTGCGTTTTTGGATAATCCGGCCCTGGTGGAAATTGAGGGCGCAAAAGGAACAACCTCCGAAGCAACCTCTATGGCTGGTAATGCTGAATTCAACTTCACGAATAGCCGGTATTCCTCCGGCAGCCTCATAGATTGGATGATATGTGCGCTGATAAGGCAAAGCGTATACTTGATCCATCTCCCGCTCAATCAGAGGCAATGCGGGCGGATTTTGGACCAGGTACCGGTCGCCATGAAGCTGCAAAATAGTTTTGCCACGGATTGGATCTTGTTCCTGATATTGAACTAAAAATGCCTGCGCATATTTTCTTTTATCGGTTTTTACTTCATCAAAAGACGGGATTACGATCTGATCCGGTCCTGACTCTTGAAGGTTTTGTTGGCTGATTGACCCTAAAAAAGCGGTTCCCCGAATATCGGTTATTTCAGTTACCGCTGCTCCGCTAGAGAGTTTGGCGGCAATTTCCACAATCGGCTTTTCACCCATTCCATAGACTAAAATATCAGCGCGAGAATCAACCAAAATCGAACGTCTTACGGCGTCGTCCCAATAATCATAATGGGCAAAGCGGCGTAAACTCGCTTCGATACCGCCGATAATCACCGGGATATTCTTATAGGCCTCTCTGACCCGGTTGGCATAAACGATAACCGCCCGATCCGGTCTCAAGCCGGCTTGACCGCCCGGAGCATAGGCATCTTCACTGCGTATTTTCTTACTGGCCGTGTAATGATTGACCATTGAGTCAATCACCCCGGATGAAATCAAAAAAGCCAACCTGGGCCGGCCTAAGGCTTTAAAATCAGCAGTATCCTTCCAGTTCGGTAAGGCGATGATTCCCACCCGGTATCCTTCATGTTCCAATAACCGGCTAATAATCGCCATTCCAAAACTAGGGTGGTCCACATAGGCTTCGCCGCTGATCAAAATAAAATCCAATTCATTCCAACCGCGTTCGGCCATATCTTCTTTTGAAATCGGTAAAAATCCTGAATTCTGCATAATCTTATTTTATCCCCGCTGCCGTAAAATTCTCATTCGGATGAGACATACGATTATTTGATTTGATGAGCGGCAACAACTGCCAAACTCCGACCAGATTGATCGCGAAAACTATTATAAATAAGCCCTTATAACCGAGTAACTGTATCAAGCATGGAGCAAGTAGCGGACCGATAGTGCCTCTAAGCCCCTGTAAATAAATATTTGCCGCCATATAGGAGTTGATCTCTCCCTTTTTGGCCATGCAAAGCACACAGTTTATAATAACCAAATCAATCGCGGCATTTACGACTCCCTGCAATAAAGCAATAAACAAAAGGGGCCATTGAGTGGTGGTAAAGTAATAGGCCAATGGAATAAGCAAATTCACTAAAAAAATAGCCATCATTACCTTTAACGGTGAATAGCGGTCAATGAGTCGTCCCCCGATATAATAAAAGATCAATGATGAACAAAGAACAATAGTAGAGAAGGTAGAGATAAAGCCATCGGTTACTTTTAACGCATCAACCTGGAAAAGCGGATAAGCCGGTACGACAGTGGACCAAGCCAACCCGAAGAAAAAAAGCGCTACCACAAAACGGCGATAATCCTGATCGGACTTAAAAATTTGCACCGCCGAGATTTTAGGGTCTGCTTGCTGAGGTTCCTCTTGCATCGCCCGTTTCATTCGGCTGAACGAGAAAGCGGAGCCAATCCCAAATAGGGCCAAAAAAGGAAAGAGATACCCAACGCCCCAGATCGGCAAAAGGATTCCACTCACTACAATGGAAATGATCTGAGCCAATGCTGAGCCGACCCTTACCCAACCCATCAAGGTTCCGCGGGTTTCAGCCGGATATGCTTGTTGCATGGCATTACCATAAACAGTGGCGCTAATTGAGGCGAAAAAATAATGCATGGTAAAAAGTATAAGGTACCAATGAACGGAGGTACTGAAAAGTAAGAGTAATATCCAGGCACGGCTGATCCCGTCGCCAAAAAAAACCATTTTATAAGGATTCTTACTTGCAAACAATTTTGCCCATACCGGTGAGAGCATCAACCAAATGCTGGGTAAGGCTGCCAGTAATCCCACTTCAAAAGCGGTCGCCCCCAAGCGTCTAGCTTGAACCAGTATAAACGAATTCAAGCCGCCGTAAAAAAGGCCATAAAAAATGCCGCCCCCAAGGTCACATTTAAAATTATGCCGCACCTGACGTTTGATTTGAAATAAGAAAGAAAACAAAATATACCTCCAGCCTTGTCTAGAATTATTTTACTGTCAACTATTTGATCTGTCCAGTAATTTATTTATCCAGTAAAAAAAGGATTTTAGAGTAGTGACTGGATATTATCCCTTACATCCGTCCCTGAGAAATAAAAAAAGCCTTTACACATAAAAAGGTAAAGACTTTTTGACGTTTCCTTTAAAATTGATAAACCCAATCATCCCCAAAGTTAAAATACAAAAATAAAGCCATGGAAACACCTATAGTTATTAATTCTGTCCATAATAAGCATTTTTACCATGTTTCCGCAGAAAATGCTTATCCA
>DNPP01000410.1:6537-7747 GCA_003501365.1 Bacillota bacterium | reverse complement strand
AGCCCGTACTTTTCGGAAAGCTCCCCAATCCGTTTGGCTGCTGAGCGAATATCAATAACAATGCCCCTTTTAGGTTCCAGACCGAGGATAATATTTTCAGTAACCGTAAAGTTATGTACCAATTTAAAATGCTGATGCACCATTCCAATTCCTAGCTCATTGGCAATATTCGGGTCGGTAATCTTAGCTTGTCTGCCCCGTATCTTAATGGTCCCTCCTTCCGGTTGATAAAGGCCGAAAAGAATACTCATCAAAGTTGACTTTCCGGCGCCGTTTTCACCGAGAAGGGCCAAGATTTCTCCCTGTTTCAATTGAATTGTAATATCGTCGTTGGCAACAATGCCGGGAAATTCCTTGCGGATATTCAACATTTCCACTACATAATCCATTTACACAACACATCCCCTTTTTTGGGTGGCAATTTGTGGCATATAATATAAGTATTATAATACATTTTTGGGGGGTTTAAGAATAATTAAATTGGAAAGATATCAAAAATGTCACGAATTGAATTTAAAAAAAAAGAAGAGGTGGCTAAACCCATCCTCTTCTTTGATCACAACCGAAATTATTTAATCAAATTTCCCTTTTGGTCGGAAACCTTGATTGAACCGGCTTTTAATTGTTTAAATACTGCTAACACTTTGTTTTGAACATCCGCTGAGAGATTGGGATTCTTGGCAGGAATACCAACTCCATCATTCTTCGCATTGAAAATGAGCGTTTGACCACCGGGGAATTTATTGCTCTTTGCTGCTTTAACCATATCAAAAGCAGCGGTATCGATTTTTTTCATGGCCGAAGTAAGAATGACTGATTTGGTACCATCATAGATACCATCTGAATATTGGTCGACATCAACGCCGATAACCCAAACTGCTTTTCCCGCTTTAACCCTTGATTTGGCTTCATTGATACCGCCGATGCCTACGCCGCCGGCTGCACAGAAAATTGCTTTGACCCCACGATCATACATCTGAGCTGCCAGCTGTTGTCCGGCGGCAACATCATTAAATGTTCCTTGATAGATAACGTTTTCCGGTTTAATGGCAACTTTGGTTCCTAGTTTAGCGTTGGCATATGCAACGCCTTGTTGGAAGCCCCAGTTATATTTTTGGACCGGCGGAATTTCCATACCGCCGATAAATCCTACATCACCGGTTTTTAATTGCAAAGCTGTGGCAACACCGGCTGCAAAACCTGATTCATG
>DNPP01000410.1:359-6209 GCA_003501365.1 Bacillota bacterium | reverse complement strand
CCGTGAGGAGCGCCGTCGATGAGCACGAATTTGGCATCTTTGTATTTATCTTGCGCTTGGAAAATTGCAGTCTCAAATTTAAATCCGGGGCATACCACCATATTGTAACCGGCATCCACCAAGTTGCCGATTTCTTTCAGATAATCGGCTTCCGTGGTTCCACCCGGTTTTAAATACTTGGTATCTAATTTTAATACTTTGCCTGCCTTAACAACGCCTTCCCAGGTGCCTTGGTTGAAAGACTTATCATCTATGGTACCCGAATCAGTAACCATCCCTACTTTTAAACTGCCGGCACCAAAGACCGTGAAGGAAAGTACTACCAGTAAAACCGGTAATAGCAACAAATAAAACTTTTTCATACGAACACTCCTTTATATTTTTTTAACCTTTATATAGCTTCGCTCTGACACAAACTTTTCCTCTTAGGGAAAATATTAATTTTTAGTAATAAATATTGGGAGAACCGAGGTTTTAACAGGGGTCCAATCTTGACAAACTTATAATTATTCATCAAAGGCCGGCCGGTTGTATGAATTGGATAATTTACTGACCTACCTGTAGCAGGGCAAGGGCACCTAACTCTTGCTCTTCCCCCAAGAAGTTAATTTTATAAGCTTTGTCAGGTGGAAGAGTAACCCTAGCCGCTGATATCTAAAAGTCTTTAGACTTCGGGAATATCGGTTACTCTCCCCCTGAATGTGCTTCTTTGTACCAGCATCGTTGGGGGAGAGCGAGAGAGAGGTTTGCGCCCGAATTTGGCTAAATTTATTTTCTGAGTAGAAATGTAAAGCTAGTAATCGCCTTTTGCCTGGTACTGTTGATTATTGGCTGTCACAATGGCAATTCCGGCGCTGGCGCCGATCCGATTGGCTCCGGCTTTAATCATCGCCATTGCGGTTGCATAGTCGCGAATCCCTCCGGAAGCTTTCACTCCCATCTTTTCACCCACGCTCTTCCGCATCAAAGTAATATCCTCTACTGTAGCGCCCCCTGGGCCAAATCCGGTAGAAGTCTTTACAAAGTCGGCTCCGGCTTGTTTGCATAACTCGCAGGCCTTAACCTTCTCGCTGTCGGTTAACAGCCCGGTCTCCAGGATCACTTTCACCACGGTCTTCCATTTGGCGGCGTGAACCACCGCCTTGATATCTTCCAGCACCACATCATACTGGCCGGACTTCAGCGCCCCGATGTTTAATACCATGTCCACCTCGGCGGCACCGCTGCGGACCGCTTCTTTGACTTCGCCGGCTTTAGCTGCCACCGGGATCGCTCCTAAAGGAAACCCAATCACCGTACAGACACCCACCTTGGAACCTTTTAAAAGCATCGCCGCCAACGGCACCCAAAACGGATTGATGCAGACCGATTTAAATTGATATTGCAACGCTTCCTGACAAAGCTTGGT
This sequence comes from Bacillota bacterium, assembly GCA_003501365.1. Lineage (GTDB taxonomy): Bacteria > Bacillota > UBA4882 > UBA8346 > UBA8346 > UBA8346. The sequence goes on along the minus strand of DNPP01000410.1, from coordinate 4,801 downwards.
AATCTGTTCGGCGGTAGCCTCCGGCTTGAGCAGAGTATGGTCGATCATTGCGGCTAATTCCTGGTTGAAGTCTTGATTTATTTGATTATGCATTTTTTGCCTCCATTTTAATTGTTTAAGAACTTGATATTGATAGATTGAGTTTCTCTATTGTCTAAAAAATTTCCTCTCAAAGGATGACATTTTTACAATCGATTCTAACTAAACTTGATATCACGTAAAATGTTTATTCCATAAAAAGGTAAACCAATTGCGCGCCTCGAAGTATCATCGGAGATCATTTAAATAATCACCACCAGAAATATAAAAGGAGGCTATCCATGGCGAAACGAAATATACGCTTGATTGCTATCTTGTTATTCTTGTTTTTCGTTATCGGACTTTGTATCTTCAATGTCGCTCCCCCTGTTTCCGCAGCGCGAACTGCTCGAACAATCGAATTCATCGAGATCACTGATTTTCATGGTTACCTGCAAAATTCCGCTAAATTAAAAGACGGTACTCCCATAACCCAACAGCGGGCAGCGGTGATTGCCAAGCAAATAAAAGATATCAAAGCAGCCAATCCCAATACCGTGATCCTTTCGGGCGGCGATATGTTTCAGGGAACGCCTTTATCCAATGTATTAAAAGGCCAACCGGTCATTGGCATGATGAATAGTATCGGATTTGATGCCATGGCTTTAGGCAACCATGAATATGACTGGGGAATCGAAACTGTTATCGATCCTAATCGGGCGACTTTGAAAAATTCTACCATACCGGTTTTAGCCGCCAATGTTTTCGATAAAACAACCCATCAGCCTGTAAAATACACCAACCCATACGTCTTACTCAACAAAGGCGGCCTTAAGATCGGGGTCATCGGCATCGTCGACAATATTGAATTCCCTTCGATCATTATGCCGGCTTTCATTCAAAATCTCGATTTTAAAGATCCCGTACCCATAGTAAACAGCTTAGCCCGGCAACTAAGGAACCAAGGAGCACAAATCGTCGTTGTCCTAGCTCATATGGGCGCCTATACCAATCGAAAAGACAACTTTACTACGGGTAATTTAATTGATTTCGCTAGAAAAGTGGTGGGTATCGATGCGGTCTTTGGCGGACATTCCCATACCATCGTTACTACCCGGGTGGGTAACATCCCGCTCGGTATCGCCGGTTCATATGGCCAGGGCTACCTGGATTTGAAAATAAAAATAGCTCCGGGTGGCAAAGCCTCCTGTGGAAAAATGAGCTATGTTGATCTATACAATTTATATAATACAGCCGACCCCAAAGTTGATTCCCAGGTCCAAGCGATGGTCGATCAAGCGAACCAGGCCGTCGGCGCTGAGTTCAACACGGTGATCGGTAGCGCCGTTACCAACTTAACCCGGGTTCAAAGCGCAAAGCCCTATGGGGATTCAAATCTTGGCAATTGGACAGCCGAAGTTACCCGGAAATCCGCCAACGCTGATTTTGGTGTTGTCAACAACGGCGGTTTGCGCATTGATATTCCCAAAGGCCCCATTACGGTCGGAGCCATGTTCCAATTTATGCCCTTCGACAATACCATCGTTACCGTAAAGATGAACCCCGCTCAAATCAAAATCCTGCTTGAACAGGCAGTCCAGGATAATGGTAAGGGCATTCAAATAGCCGGCCTTCGTTTCACCTATGACCCAGCCAAGCCGACCATGCAACGGGTGCTGACGATCAAAAAAGCCGATGGTTCTCCCTTGGATCCCAAGGGGCTATATCTGGTGGCTACCAATAATTTTATGGGTACCGGTGGTGACGGTTTTGTGGAATTCACCGACCCGGCGGTCGCCAAAACATATAACGATACATTTAAATTAGCCCGCGATGCCTATATTGAAGCGGTAAAAGCCCAACAAAACGTATCCGCAACCATTGATCAAAGAATAACCATAGGCCCCTGGCAAGAAACCAACGAATGCCTAAAAGCAGAAGGCTTAACGGCAGAAAGCCTAAAGGCACTAGACGCGGCATAAAGTCCGTTCCTTAACAAGACTGCTGCTTTAGCCGGCAGTCTTGTTTTATCATGAAATACCTTCATTCAATTAAAATGCCAAAAGCATTATGATCTTCAATATATGATAACGTCCTATACTTTCCGACTACCGTTTCCCTGCTAAAAACATATATTGTAACAGATATGCGTATATCGAGAAATGATGGACGGAGGATGACCTAATGAATAACCCTGCTGAGATGATAAACCAAAGCAGTTTAAATATGCAGGCGGCGATGAACCTTTCTCATACCACGATCTCCACCCCCATGATGGAATCGCTCTCCCCGCGCTGGTTGATTACTTTTATGCCCTGGGTGGCGGTGGAAGCCGGCACTTATCGCACCAATCAGGTAAAACAGTTTTCCAAAACCGCCGCCAACATCCGCGTTAATGAATATGGCGAACGCCCCATCGAATTGATAACCGGTAACACAGGTGAGCCCAGCCTGCCCCAAACCTTCCCTGATTATGAGACCGAACCGCGCGAGTACTCGTTAAATTGGGTGCAAACAATCCTAAAAGTCAACACCCGGGTATCCGACATCTATAACAACCCGTTGAACCAGCTAAATGAGCAGATGCGCCTTACCATCGGCACCATGAAAGAGCGCCAGGAATGGGAACTGATTAATAACAAAGATTTTGGTCTGGTCAATGCTGTGGCGCCATCCATGCGGCTGCAACCGAGAAAAGGCGCTCCCACCCCTGATGATATGGATGAATTGTTGGCCCGGGTTTGGAAAAAACCCGCGTTTTTCCTGGCCCATCCCAAAGCGATTGCGGCTTTTGGCCGCGAATGCACCCGTAGAGGAGTTCCGCCGGCAACCATCAATATTTATGGTTCCCCCTTTATTACCTGGCGCGGCGTACCTCTGGTTCCTTGCGACAAATTATTAATCGACGGCAAAACCCGCACTGATACATTCAATGGTAAAACTTCCATATTACTGATGCGGGTGGGTGAAAGTGAACAGGGTGTCATTGGTATCCACCAACCCGGTATTCCGGATGAACATAACACCCCCAGCTTATCGGTGAAATTCGGTGGAATCGATCAAAAAGCAGTCGCTTATTATGTCTTAAGCTTATATTTTTCAACCGCTGTTCTGGCAAACGATGCCCTTGGCAGCTTAGAAAATGTCGAGGTGGGCTCCTATCATGATTACACTTGAACCGCAAAGTGCTCAAGTTTTCGATCCTGATTTGATCAGTCAGTTGGCGAATAATATTTATCAAGCCGACCTTTACCGCAAGCGGGATTTGGAACCATCTTGCGCCGATCCGATCCCGGCATTGTCCAAAGCGGACAAATCCCCAAACGGGGAAACAGACCGCTCCGGACTAAAGCTTTGCCCGTCTGAAACGGGGATTACCGAAGAAGCCTGTCCGCCTAAAAAGCTGGAACCCATACTTTTCCATGAAACAACTCAAGATTTAAATGATCAATCTTCAAAAATTGCCACGATTCAAAGCCAGGATCCATTATGCCTTGATCGCCCAAACAACCTTGACTATTATTTCCTAAGCGCTAATGAACCTGGCAATGTAACCAAACCGGCATTATCATCATCGGCGGATGAGCCCAATCGAATGGAAGCCACGCGGCGGGATTTCCCGATCTTACAACAATCAATTCACGGTAGACCGTTGATTTGGTTTGATAACGCCGCCACCACCCAGAAACCTAAAGTGGTATTGAACACTTTAACTCAATATTATAATGAATACAATTCCAATATCCATCGGGCAACCCATGATTTGGCCAGACGGGCAACTACAGCCTTTGAAGCGGCCCGTGATAAGGTTCAGCACTTTATCGGAGCCGCGAACCCGGAAGAAGTCATCTTTTTACGGGGTACTACTGAGGCAATTAACCTGGTGACTCAGACTTATGGCAAAATGAACATTCATGCCGGTGATGAAATATTGATCTCCCAAATGGAGCATCATTCCAATATCGTACCCTGGCAAATGCTGCAGCAAGAAAAAGGAGCGATTATCAAAGTAATCCCCATTAATGACCATGGCGAAATNNCGGATGAGCCCAATCGAATGGAAGCCACGCGGCGGGATTTCCCGATCTTACAACAATCAATTCACGGTAGACCGTTGATTTGGTTTGATAACGCCGCCACCACCCAGAAACCTAAAGTGGTATTGGACACCTTAACTCAATATTATAATGAATACAATTCCAATATCCATCGGGCAACCCATGATTTGGCCAGACGGGCAACTACAGCCTTTGAAGCGGCCCGTGATAAGGTTCAGCACTTTATCGGGGCCCCGAACCCGGAAGAGGTTATCTTTTTACGGGGTACTACCGAGGCAATTAACCTGGTGGCACAGACTTATGGCAAAATGAACATTCATGCCGGTGATGAAATATTGATCTCCCAAATGGAGCATCATTCCAATA
>DNPP01000410.1:0-317 GCA_003501365.1 Bacillota bacterium | reverse complement strand
CCCCATTAATGACCATGGCGAAATACTACTCACCGAATATCAGAAACTTTTTACCCCGCGTACCCGGATGGTGGCCCTCACCCATGTCTCCAATGTTTTGGGTACCATCAATCCTTTGCGGGCCATGATTGAAACCGCTCATTATCATAAAGCCTGCGTGCTAGTTGACGGGGCTCAGTCAGCTCCTCATTTCAAAGTGGATATGCGGGAGTTGGATGCGGACTTTTATGCATTCTCAGGTCATAAAGTCTATGGACCCACCGGGATTGGTGTTTTATATGGAAAGAAAGCCTTACTGGAGGAGATGCCTCCTTGGC
>DNPP01000367.1 GCA_003501365.1 Bacillota bacterium | reverse complement strand
ACTCTAGGGTATAAAATAAAAATATTATTTTAGAAAAGATGAATCCAGTAATATATGGTAAATTAAATTTTGATGTTGTCCAGGATCATTGCTGAGACGATCAATACAATCCGTTCTTTGCGAATCGAATTTAGAAAAATGAGAAATGAGGCTCTTAAACATGGGGTACACGATCAAACAGGTGGCGGAGAAGATGAACCTTACCGTCTATACGCTTCGTTATTATGAAAAAGAAGGTCTATTGCCGTTTATTCAGCGGGACCGCACCGGCAACCGTTCTTTTGATGAAAATGATCTAGATTGGTTATCATTGATTTGCTGTTTAAAAAATACCGGGATGCCGATTAAACAAATCAAACAATATATCGATTGGTGTCTCAATGGTGATGAAACTCTGGCAGCCCGTAAAGAAATGTTGATCGAACATCGCCAGGATGTATTAAAGCAAATCAATGAACTGAAAAAGAATCTGGAAAAAATCAATTATAAAATCTCTCATTACGAGAATTGTAAAGGACCTGCGGCAGCCGTGGCTACCGCGGAAAAAGTCATCACGGCCGCCGCCAATGGATAATAAAAACGGGGCTGCTTTCTCAACGCCTTTTTTTAATCAAAAAAATGGGTTCTTCCTTTTCACGGAAGTTTATTCCCCGCTGCCAGGTATATTTCATACCATTCTTCTCGGGTTAGTCGGATGGTCGATGCCCTGCCAATATCCTTCAACCGCCCTGCATTGGTAGTTCCGACAATGGGTTGAATCTTGGCGGGATGCCTTAAAATCCAGGCAATAGCAATTGCCGTATTGGGCACACCCTTAGCTTTGGCCAGAGCGTCGATCTTTTGATTCAACTCCGGAAATTTAGGATTATCGAGGAATACCCCCTCGAAGAAACCAAATTGAAACGGCGACCAGGCCTGGATGGTAATATCCTTAAGGCGGCAATAATCTAAGATACTGCCGTCACGGTCGAGCGAGCGATCAATTTTCATATTGACATTGATCCCGGCATCGATCATTCCGGTATTGGTGATGCTTAATTGCAGCTGGTTAATGATCAGCTTTTGCTTGATATATTTGCTCAACAATTCAATCTGCATGGGATTTTGATTGCTTACTCCAAAATATCTAACCTTACCGTTACTCTGCAGTATGGCAAAGGCTTCGGCAACCTCTTCCGGCTCCACTAAAGCATCCGGCCGATGCAACAACAGAACATCGATATAATCCGTTTGCAACCGCCTCAAACTGCCGTCAACCGCATCTAAAATATGCTGCTTGGAAAAGTCGAAACAACCCTTCCGGATACCACATTTGGTTTGAACGATCAATTTTTCACGGAGACTCGACTTCATATCAATTGCTTGCGAAAATGCTTCCTCGGCCTTCCCGTCGGCATAAATATCGGCATGATCAAAAAAATCAATTCCCTCGTCCAAAGCCGTGTTGATCAGATTGGATGCTTCCTTGGGGGAAAGATCTGCAATTCGCATACAGCCCAACGCAATTTCCGAAGCGCCGAGGGCGCCACCGGCAATATTAATCTTATTTACCAAAATCATCACCCTTTTTAATGAACTTCTGTGCCAAGTACTCAATACAATATATACCCTCGAGTAAACTGTAAGTCAACATTCATTGGCGGGTATAATGAGCTATCTCAAAAATAAATTTAATAAATATAGATCTACAATTTATCCAGTATTTCTTTTTAAAGATGCTATAGATTGTATATCTTATTGATTTTAAATTGCTTTTTAGGCAGCCTCCCTTTATAAATTGGTGCTACGGCTAATGAATCATCATCTCTTACCTAAAGATGGTTTTGATTTTATAGGTTTTAATCTCATAGGGCTTCATTTCAAATTCAAAGCCGTTTTCTGTTACAACCAGCGGTTGAAGATTATTCTCCATCAAATCGCATTCCCACACTTCCAAAAGCTGTTTGGTGCTGGATAACCGCACCCTAGATCTTTGGTTGTAACATTCATACAGTCTGACTACAATACTGTCGCTATCTTCAGCTTTCTTCACACTTTCCAGGATGACATTTTCTTGATCCAACTCAAAGATTGAACAGCTATTTGGTAAAGACCCCGGATGGGCCTTTTCCACCTTCGCATATAACGGAACATTCAAATCAAAAGCCATCTGGACAGTCTGCCCCCGACGCCAATCGCCTGTGTGTGGATAAAGTGAATATACAAAATGATGTTCTTCCCGGTCTGCGTCCTTATTTGGCATATTGCCGGATTTGAGCAAAGTCAGCCGCATATTCCCGTCTTTAATATCATGACCGTATTTACAATCATTAAGCAAACTCACGCCAAACCCGGCTTCGGAGATATCCGCCCACTTATGGGCACATACTTCAAAACGGCTCCAATCCCAGGAAGTATTCCAATGAGTAGGCCGCTCCACATTGCCGAATTGAATATCATAAGTTGCCTTATCGGCATGAATATCTAGTGGGAAGGCGACCTTTAATAGCACCTGATCCTCCTTCCAATCAACCCAAGTTTCAAAATCAATCCGGGGAATATCTTGATAAATATATATTTTTTGCATAATCCGCGATCGGGAAAATTGTTTAGTGATACGGATACCGCCCCGGACCGGACCGGTTTCAATAACCTCAGCCTCGGTAACGTTATCAATCTCCCATTCCTTTTCCTGATAATAAATGTCAATATCCCAGTTATCCCAGTTCATCGGTTTGTCTTCAAAAGCCTGTAATTTATTGCCGCGTTCCCCTGGTTTCAGTAGTTGACGCTGATTGGTTTTGTCGTAAAAGGATGAAATGGTTCCCTTGGCATCAATCTCCAGAACAAAAAATTTGTTCTCCAGCCTGGTCTGGGAAATGAGTAAGTCCTTTTCCGTCGGCGCCGGTTGGTTCCCCAAAGCAAAGCTATGATAACCTTTCGGAGGTAGATCCGGCGCGTAAAAAATCGCTTTTCGCTTACTGCCTTCCTCAACCATTTGAACCGGAATGGCCATCCCCGCCTGATCCTCCAATGAGGAAATATTCACTTGCTCTTCCAGATTGACTATTACTAAATCATTGCGGCGGAATGAAAGAGTATTAAAGACTATTACCGACGGTTTTTCCAAACCGATCTTAGCGGCAACAACAGTTAAAGCTTTATCTGCCAACTCACGGCCATCTTCAAGTATTTTTTCATATTGTTGCCGTGAAGTTTCGTAAACCTCCCGAATGGAAGACCCGGGAAGGATATCATGAAACTGGTTGAGTAAAATAATTTTCCAGCCCTGCTCGATATCAGCCTGGGGATAATCCCGGCCCAGCATCATTGCCAGAACCGACAGGAACTCCACATCCTGGTAAAGGTATTCGCTTTTCCGGTTATACCGTTTGTTCCGGGCCATTGAAGTATAGGTACCCCGGTGAAATTCCAGGTAAAGTTCACCAACCCATTTCGGCAATAATTTTGCCCCGGTGACTTGCGCAGCTAATTTTTCTAAATAATCCCCTAACTTGCCCAATTTAACCCTGGGACATCCTGGTAATCCCTTGTTCAACCGCTCGGCATTTTCCAGCATTTCGGCGGTAGGTCCTCCTCCACCGTCACCATAACCGTAGGCGATTAAAATATCGTTGTTTACATCCTTTTGCAAATAATGGTCCCAGGATCGGCTGACCACATGGGGAGTGATCTGCCCATTATAGGTGGTTCCATATGGATGATGATTGTTCCCCGGATAAATAGTGGTAATGAAGTAGGAAAGAATCTCCGTACCGTCAATACCGCGCCACATGAATGTATCATAAGGAAGTTTATTAAATTGATTCCAACTGATCTTCGAAGTTACAAAATAATCAACCCCGGATTTCTTCAAAATCTGGGGCAATGCCGCACTATATCCAAAGACATCCGGCAGCCACAAGACCTTGCTTTCCACACCAAACTCCTGTTTGAAAAACCGGGTACCATACAAAAGTTGCCGTACCAATGATTCACCGGATGTTAAATTGCAGTCTGCTTCCAGCCACATGGCCCCTTCCGGTTCCCAGCGGCCTTCTTTGGCACGAGCCTTAATTTTGTCATAAAGATCCGGATAGTCTTCCTTCAAAAATTGATACAGCTGGGGTTGGCTGGACATGTAAACGTAATCAGGGTATTGTTCCATTAATTTTAATACCGTACCAAAGCTCCGGGCTGTTTTTTCACGAGTTTGCTCGACCGTCCAAAGCCAGGCCACATCGATATGAGAATGTCCGACACAGGTGGCGATGGCTTCCTGGTGACCGGCCATTTTCCCATAAAAATCTTGCTTTAGATAGTCTCCAGCATCGCCAAGCGAGCTATAAAAATTTTCGGAAAAGGGTTGACGAAGATCCAAACGATTGATGGTATCGTTAATAATCTTTAAAAGTTCCGGCCTGCGCCAATCATTTTCTGGCAATTCTTCAGCCACCCGAATCGCAACCGTTAAGTCATAATAAAATTCTTTGATCGATTCATCCACGACAACCAATTCCGCTGTTATATCCGATTGCTGTTCCAGCATACCGCTGTATGCGTGCAAATCTATCTGATATTCGTGACCTGCGTCAGCACGATGGACAAATATGACTTCCCGGTGATTAATGTCGATGCCCTGAATAAATTGGCCGTTGATATAAAGCATAAACTGCGGGTTTACCGCATCATCAACCACACCGGTTCCTACATCAGTATTAATCACCAGAGCCACTGTTTTCCCATTGAATTCTCCCGGCAAGGCCACCTTAGCCCGAAACCAGCCATGGCGGTCTTTGCCTCCCCAGCGAGTACCAGCTGGAAAGATCTTCCAATCTGACAGGTGTTGATCAACTGCGGTAATCCCGGAAAAATTGCCTTCCTTAAAACCAAGTTCCTTAATGGTTAACTTGGCCGCATAAATATACTCCTTCATTTCCCGGGCAATTTTGTCGGCTCTTTCCAACACAAAGAACATTCATTTACCTCCTTGATGATTTATCGCTGATTGGCGAATCAATCTAATATAAATGGCAGGCCACAAAATGATCGAGCGTGACTTGCTTCAATTGTGGCCTTTCCTGTTCACATAGGGGTTTGGCATACCGGCACCGTCCCTTAAACCTGCAACCGGGTTTAGGATTGATGGGACTAGGAACTTCCCCTTCCAATTCAATCCGTTTCCGGTTTTTCTCAATCTCCGGATCGGGTATGGGAATCGCGGACAAAAGCGCCTTAGTGTATGGATGTTGCGGATTGTTATATAATTCATCACTTTGTCCGATTTCCACCATGCTCCCCAAATACATGACTCCCACCCGGTCGGAAATATGCCTAACCATAGAGAGATCGTGGGCAATAAATAAATACGTCAATTTGAGATCTCTTTGTAGCTTGATCAAAAGATTAATGATCTGGGCCTGAATGGACACATCCAAAGCAGAAATGGGCTCATCGCAGACAATAAATTGCGGTTCAATCGCTAGGGCCCTGGCAATACCGATTCTTTGCCGTTGACCACCTGAAAACTCATGGGGGAAACGGTTGGCATGTTCTTTATTTAACCCCACCAATGCCAGCAATTCATGGACTTTCTCATACCGCTCCTTTAAACTATACATCTTATGGATATCCAGGCCTTCGGAGATGATATCCGCCACAGTCATACGGGGATCCAAGGATGCATAAGGATCTTGAAAAATGATTTGAGCCTTTTTCGTGAAATCTTGTTTTTCGTTTTTTGCGAGTGTGAAGATATTTTTGCCATTAAAACGGACTTCGCCGGCAGTTGCCTGGTATAAACCAATTACCGTTCTACCGCAGGTAGTTTTGCCGCAACCCGATTCACCGACTAAACCCAGGGTTTCACCGCAACCGATTTCGAACGATAAATCGTCAACCGCTGTTAATATGGCTCCATTTTTCAAGTAAAAATATTTTTTAAGGTTTTGGACTTCAACTATTTTTTGAGGTCCGATTCCTTCAATCTTTCTTGTTTCAGTCATCATCGATTGGTTGGACGGCATTATATAACCTCCCCGATTTCCATGCCCAGATCAACTTTGGGCGCCTGATCATGGTATAACCAGCAGGATGCCTTATGACCATCGTTAAACCGAGTCATTGACGGAGGCACTGTTTTACAGATCTTCATGCAGAATCTGCATCTGCTCGCAAAAGCGCATCCTGACGGCGGAGCAAGCAGATCCGGGGGCTTACCGTGGATAGAAGCGAGCGGACTCTTGTTTTTAAGTTTTAGGCCCGGCACAGCCCTTAAAAGAGCCTCAGTATAGGGATGCCGGGGTTGGTGGAATAGTTCTTCCACAGTGGCTTGTTCAATAATTTGTCCGGCATACATCACGATGACCCGTTCGACAGAACCGGCAACAATACCGAGGTCATGGGTGATTAAGATAATCGCGGTATTGAATTTTTCTTGGATGTCCTGCAATAATTCCAAGATCTGGGCTTGAATTGTCACATCCAGAGCTGTAGTGGGTTCATCCGCAATCAATAATTTGGGATTACAAGCCAGTGCCATTGCTATCATTACTCTTTGCCGCATACCGCCGGAAAATTGATAGGGATAATCCTCTATTCTGGCTTTGGCATTTGGGATATTCACGATTTCCAGCATATGAACGGCTTCCTGCAAAGCTTCTTTGCGGGTCATTGCACGGTGAATGATTAAACCTTCCATGATTTGTTTCCCCACTTTCATCAGGGGATTCAATGAAGTCATCGGATCCTGAAAAATCATACCCGCTTCAGCGCCTCTGAATTTCTGCCATTCCTTTTCGGAAAAATCCAATAAATCTTTGCCTTCAAAAAGAATCCGACTCTCCTTTTTGATTTCGCCGGGCGGCATCGAAATCAAACCCATAATACTTTTAGAGGTAACTGTTTTGCCGCAGCCGGATTCGCCCACGATTGCCACAGATTCGCCTTTGTCCACCTCTAAGGATACTCCTCTGACTGCATGGACTTCTCCAGCATAGGTGTGATATGAAACCCGCAGATCTTTTACTTCAAGTAAATTAGCCATATTGTTCCCCCCTACTGACGAAGTTTCGGATCTAAGGAATCCCGAAGCCCATCTCCAAGCAGATTAAAAGTCAACATCGTAAGACTGATGGCAAGAGCCGGAAAGATTAATTCATGCGGATAGTATGACATTTGTTGTTGCCCTAACGAAGCCATTGCGCCCCAGCTCGTAAAGGGAGGTTGAATCCCGAGTCCGATAAAGCTCAAAAAAGCCTCGGAAAAAATAAAGATCGGGACCGCAAATGTAATATTGACAATAATGATGCTCATGGAATTGGGTAATAGATGCCGGAGGATAATCCGCAAAGGACTGGCTCCCAGAGCCCTGGAAGCTAAAACATATTCACTCTGTTTCAACTGGAGCACCTGCCCTCTCACCAAACGGGCCAAATCCGTCCAACTGGTGATGCATAAGGCAATAATTAGTGCAGGCAACCCCTTACCAAGTGCGAGCGAAACCAAAACAACAATGATCAAATAAGGGATCCCCAAAATTACTTCTACGATCCGCATCATGATATCGTCGGCCAAACCTCCTACATAGCCACTGATTCCTCCGTATAAAGAACCTATAATCAACGAAATTAATGCTCCGCCTAAACCAATGATAATCGAAACCCGGCCAGCGAGCCATATTCGCACAAAAATATCCCGGCCAAGCTCGTCCATACCAAACCAATGCTGAGCACTGGGCGGTTGATTGGCGAGCTCCGTTGCCTGCTCAGTAAAACTAGTCTTGGAAAATATAGGAATAAAGGCACATAATAACATGATGACAATTAATACATACAATGAAATTAGGGCCACTTTATTTTTTCTCAGCCTTCTCCAGGCATCCTGCCAATAAGTAATGCTGGGTTTTACCAAACTGTCCGAAACCGTCCGGTCAGAGCCGACGACTTCAAACAGTTCAGGGTCATATTGTATTTGCATTGTGTAAACGACCTCCGCCATCTTGCCATTTTTTATATTTTGAAGGGGCTGTCCCCAAACGAAATTTTATCGAATGAAAAGGGTAGACCTCCTCCTATCTTGTTTGCATCGATTAAAGAGTTACTTATTTTGGCGTTTCGGTTGTTCGTATTCTAGGATCAATCAACCCATATACAATATCCATCAGAACAATGGAAAGAATGAATAAAAATGAAAAAAAGATCGTAGTCGCCATTATCATAATGAAATCACGCCCAGCAATGCTCTGTACAAAATACATTCCCAATCCGGGCAGGCAAAAAATGGTCTCGATCACAAAAGATCCGGTTACAACCGCCGCTAATGAGGGTGCAAAAATAGAGATAATCGGCGTAATACTGTTGCGTAAAATGTGATTTCGAATGATTTGGAAGTTTGATAAACCCTTGGCTTTAGCGGTGAGAATATAGTCACTGTTGATTACTTCCAGGACCGATGTCCGCATATACCTGGAATAGGTGGCAATGCTCCAAAATGATAACGCTAAAGTCGGTAAAATGGTGTATTCCCAACCGGAGAACCAGACATTGTCAGATGGCCATCCGATAATCGGGAAAATAAAGTGCCCCCCCAGAAATCTCTGTAATAAAGCGGCCAAGACAAAGCTTGGTACAGAAACACCCATTATGGCAATGAAAATCACCAAATAATCAACCCAGGTGTTTCGCTTAAAGGCCGCCAGGATTCCCAAAACCAAACCAATGATCAATCCTGTAAGAATTGCCTGCAGCCCCAGTCTGGCCGAAACCGGGAAACGTTCCTTGATGATCTGATTGGCAGTAACACCGACAGTCTTCATGGATTCACCCAAATTACCATGAAGCAAATTTTTAAAATAAATGCCATATCTTACGATAACTGGCTTGTCTAATCCCCATTTTGCCCGCAAGTTCTGGGCCACCTGTTCCGGCAACAGTTTCGTTCCCGTCTGAACCGGGTCTCCCGGTAATGTGTTCATCAAAAAAAAAGTGGCCGTGGCAATAACCCACAATGTCAGCACGAGATAACCAAATCGCTGCAGAATGAAGCGTAACATCAGTGGACCTCCCTTAAAAAATGGCTACAGAGGCTGTCATAAAATTATTTTAGTCAATAAGAAATATACAGCCTCCGCAGTCTCGTTCTAGTTTTTATTATTTATTTCATGGCGAAATTTATTTTGTTGCCATATAGGCATCCCTGAGTTCAAAAATCGGTCCTCCCGCCTGGGAAAGCAGCCCCTTTAGCTTGCCGTTAAAGTAGACCGACCGGATAGTGAAGGACAAAGGTGCTATTGCTGCCTCATCTACCACAAAAATCTTTTCCGCCTTTTTGAATAACTCCAGGCGTTTTTTCATATCGGACATGACCATGGCTTGTTGGACCAATTTGTCATATTCTGTATTGGAGAAGAATGAAGCATTATTGGGCGAACCGCTTAAGCCAAGTTCCATGAAGGTCATCGGATCATTATAATCCGCGCCCCATCCAGTGGAAGCCACTTGGAACTCGCCCTTATGAATCGATTGATTGAAGGTTGGGATGTCCAAGGCTACATCCAATTTAACCTTCACACCAAGTCTTTTCTGCCATTGATCTTGATAAAATTCACCATATAACCGTTCAGTGGCGCTGGAATTACGTTGTAGAAAAGTTACTTCAACCGGTTGGGTGGGATCCATTCTCAATTCTTTAAGGCCCTGTTGCAATAATTTTTTAGGATCCTCATTTTTCAGAGCTTTTAAGGGTTCAGGCACACTGGTACGGAAGAGTTGGTTGCCATTGCTGAGGCCGTAGGGAACAAAACCATAAGCCGGCACATCCATTTTAAGTATATTCTTAGTAAAAGATTCCCTATCGATGGCTAATGAAAATGCCTGACGTACCTTAGCATTGGTAAATAATTTGGTTTTGTCCTTATTGTTAAAAGCAATATAGCGTATCCGCGGATAATAAGCCACAATACTGCCTAGTTCACCGGATTTTGCTTTGCCCTTAAGTTGGGCCGCAAATTCCGCCCGGACATTCTGAATGACATCAATCTGCTTACTGGCAAAGAGTTGTTCCATAGTCGCCTGTTCCGGAACAATATTCACGATGACTTCATCAATTTTAACCCGTTTGGCATCCCAAAATTTGGGGTTTTTCTTTAGAATAATCTTGGAACCCCGAATCCATTGGTCCACTACAAAAGGTCCACAAAATACCATTTGTTTGGGATCACTGCCATAAGTAGACCCGGCTTTTTCCACCAGTTCTTTACGCAAAGGCAACAAGCATATAAAATTAGCGAGTTGATCAAAGTACGGTACCGGCTGGTTCAGGTGATATTGGACCGTATTATCATCCAAAGCCTTCACATCGACACCGGCTGCAGTTCCTTTATTGGAATTATAGGCTTCGCCACCTTTGATGCAGTAAAATATACCGGCACTATCGGCAGTGGTGGCTGGATCAAACAACCGTTGGGCTGCGTAAACATAATCGGCTGCTTTCACCTTGACTCCATCGGAATAGGTATAGTTACGCAAATGAAATGTCCAGGTCAATCCATCCTTGGATACTTCCCATTTGGTAGCGCCGGCCGGCATAATTTTTAAGCCCGGCCCCAGACGAACCAGTCCTTCCTGTGTTTCCTGAATAATGGTATTACCAACCTCTTCTGCTCTCTTTGATGAATCAAACGATTCCGGATCAGTGGGTACAGCAACCCTTATTGTTACAGATGGGGCTGCACTACCAGCTTGGCCCAATACGGTGAAAGCGAATAATACCACCAACACTAATACAAAAATCCTGTTTCTCATTGATAAAACCTCCTTTTTTTTGATATATGCTCCTAACGGGTATACCCATCACGGACCGATGAATAAAAAAAATGACCGTGATTTTTCAACAAGAAAATTCACGGTTTACAAAAGCAGACAGTAATTCTATACAAGCATTCACATCATCCATATTGACAATAGCATGGGGACTGTGACCATACCGAGTGGGAATTGATATGCCGCCGGATTTGACACCATAATTGGATTTGTTGATAGCGCCGGCATCAGTTCCCCCGCCTGCCAAGACATCCATCTGATATGCGATATGATTGGACTGAGCGCAACTTGCCATTTCAGCTACTAAATATTCATCACAGATCACTAAATTATCGACGACCTTAATAGCCGCTCCCCCGCCCAATACCGCACTACCATCCCTGTTATCCGGTGTATCAAAAGCACCGGTTATATCAACGGCAATTCCGATATCCGGATTTAAACGGCTTGATGCGGTAGTAGCACCTACCAATCCGACTTCCTCCTGAACGGAAAATACAAAATATACATCATTATAGAACTTGGCCGATTTTCGAAGGGTTTCAATTAAAATATAGCAACCAATTCGATCATCAAGCGCCTTAGCGGTGACACAGTTACCCGCCAATCTCTGATATTCGCCGACATAACAGGCAGGTTCACCTACCTTGATCAATGCTTCGGCATCCTTTTTAAAGCCGGCTCCGATATCAACATAAAGTTTATGAATATCCGCAGCTTCAATTTTCTCAATCTTCTCACTGCAGCCGATCACTCCGCCAACCCCGTTTTTAAACCGAATCCGGTTCATATATGAAGTATGGGCCGATATGCCGCCCATTTTTTTGACCTTCAAGAAACCCTCATCGGTAATTTTCATGACCGAAAAACCGATTTCATCCATATGACTAACTACCATGATGTTTTTTTTGCAGTCTCCATTGCCTTTCTTTAAAGTAATGACGTTGCCGAGGGTATCTGTTCTTATTTCATCCACATTATTTTGGATATTTTTAACAATCAATTCAGCGACGCCTTTTTCATAACCGCTGACGCCAAAGGTTTGCGTGAGCTCTTCCAAAAGCATTTTCATCATTCCTCTTTTTTATAAAATGGTATATGCTATCAGATAGCATGACACTTCATATCAGTATTTTCATTACTTCATAGATCATTCATTTAGTAAGCGATTTTTATTTCATCGCAAATCATATGAATGATTTTATCGTTTATCGCTTGGGCTTTTTTTACATTACGTCTGCGAATCTGGATAAATAGTTCTTTATGCAGCGGGATCGTATCGGTAAACGGTTCTTTCAATCCCAACGGGAATTCCCACAACTTAGCCAACAGATTTTCTACGGAAATAATTAATTGATACATGATCCGGTTATGGCATGCGTTATATATTGCCAGATGAAACTGTTTATCCTCTATATTTTGTCTTTCACCTTTTTCATACTTTGCCAAAATTATGGAAAGAATTTCTTCAATCGCATTCAATTCTTCCTCGCCGGCATTTTGAATAACCAAATGAATAATTTCGCGTTCCAGTATTTTTCGAGCTTCCAGAAGCTCAAGAATGGACTCTTTTTCCTTGCCAAACTCAATCTGCGCCAAAAATTCATTTGGAGAACCATTTTTGACATAAACGCCTTTCCCATTCAAGATTTCAATGATATTTTTAGTTTCCAAGACTTTAAGGGCCTCTCGCAGTGAAGACCTGCTAACTCCCATCATTTCTATCATCTGACCTTGAGAAGGTAGTCTATCGCCAGTTTTTAAATTATTTTCTTCGATATATGTTTTAACGTACTCAATGATCTCGGATTGCAACGGTAAGCGTTTGATTTTTTTCATCTGAACCTTACCCGTCTCCTATCTGCTATCATATAGCCTCTTTAATCATAAAGCAAAAAATGATTTTTTCAATATTACGGATAATTAATTTCATTCAATTTAAATCCAAAAATTA